>JBAZYO010000004.1:0-300000 GCA_041659285.1 Vicinamibacterales bacterium
GCATCCGCCTCCCGCAGAATCGTGACCATCTGCTCTTCGGTAAATCGGGTCTTCTTCATGGCTCCCTCGTGGTCCGAGGGGCCATTCTCTCAGGCTTCAGGTGGTCCGAAAAAGACCGGGCAGGTCAAGGTGGCCCGAGGGTACCAGGTTCCATGTTCAAGTTGGTACTCAAGAGGCCGAAGCACCTCCGGCGGAATATGATGGCGGTTCTTGGCGACAAACTCGGGAAGGTACTTGTTGCTGCATGACGCAGCAAGCCAAATCTCGCGATTCAGAGTTGAAACCTCGGCGAGGCGCGTCGCCTCCGCTGATGTCAGTTCCGCGGGGTGAGGCAGTAGTTGCTGGAAGAGGGCCTCGGCCCCACGCCAGCTTCGCGCATCCGCGAGCGCGTCGATCATTGTCGCAATTAGCACCCGCGGAAACCGAGCGACCAGTGGACGACGAAAGATCTCTGGGTCGATTGGGTCAGACAGCAAGTGTCCCTGGAAGACGGCGATGAATCCGTACGGCCTAGTCTGATCTAGACACACGGGAGGATTAACACGTTGGGCCGCGCGACAGCAAACCCAACTTCCCGAGAGGCCCAATCAGAACTCTTGAATGCTTCGCTCAGCAACGGCACGAAGATCTCCGTAGCTGCGAGTTCGACAAGAATCGTGTCACGCCACTCTTGCGATACGCGAATATCGTCGTGAGCCATGAAGGCATCGACTCCAAGACCGGTGAGCACCTTCTTGACCTCGGCCGCTTTGTGACGATCGTGCGTTGAGTAGCTGACGAACCCGCGAATACGCATTCCCATCGGCGCCTAACCGTCTTCGGTTTTGATCTTCATGCTGAGGCCTAACGGACAGCGCTCACCCGCGGCCGCTTCGTTTCACGGGTGCAGCGCTTGTTAGGCCGACGCGCTGCCCCAGCCGACGAGCGCCCAGTCGGCTCAGATCAAGCATCATGTGTGACGAGTCACGCCATAGCGAAATGGTACTGGAACGGTTACTCCAGCTGACGGGGACATGTACGATGCGCAGACCGAGTTCATAAGCACGAGCGACGATCTCGACTTCGTATGCGAGACCAGCGACCATAAGGCTAGCAAAGAGCTGTCGTGCCGCCGTTGCACGATAGGCTTTCACACCACATTGAGGATCAGCTTCTGGGGGTATACCGACAACACTCGAGGCCAATCGACGGAAAGCGGCGCTTGCATACCGGCGTGACAACGGAACGGCTGATGATTCAACCTGGGGTCCCTGTCTGCTACCAGCGGCTACGTCGTGGTCGACTAGTGAGTCAACCAGCCGGTCTAAGTCGGCCCACGATACAGGCAGATCCGCATCGCAGACCAGAATGGCCGAACCACGGCTAGCCAACACACCCGCTTGGACACATCGGCCCTTTAGAGCTGGCACGATGTGCACTACCCTCGCTGGTTCAAGCGATTGCCTCGGGAGCAGCTCGCCGCTCGCGATAACTTCTACCGGCAAGTTCCTCCCAGCAGCCCACGAGTAGAGGGCCGAAATAGCGCTCGCGGCTCGCTGGTCGCGCCAGACGGGTATAACGACGGACAGTGTCATGGTCCAGTAGATCCGACGTCCGCCGCCAGCGCTCTCAGGGAGTCGCCCCCGTCCCCGAAGTTTCCGGCCTCTGCTTGCCGGAGCTTACGGTGCAACACAATCATCATGCCCACATCAACGGCGATGACCAGCAGAAGCGCGCCAAACAACAGATAGTCCACGCCGAGATATGCCACATATTTCACACTCGTCCCATCGGCGGGTCGGAGCCATCCCATCCAGACCCCAACTAAGAGCAGGGCGCCAGAGAACGTCACGCCAATCGGCCCCTGCAGGAAGAGAAGCGCCGAGATGTGCAGGAGTGTCGCGCGGTGTTTCGCGATCCATGACTCCCACTGCATCGGAGGCGCGCTCGACTCGGCCCTCAGACGAAAGTAGGGCTCGATATATTCGCGTATGTAGGTTCCAACTCGTATGTACTTCCACAACTCCGAGGCGTAAACAGTCGTCATCGCCAGTGACTGAATACTCAGCAGCAACGCGACAGCCGGGACTACTAGAGGTGGCATGGGCCCGTTGGCAGCGACGGCGGCCGCACCAGCGAGCGTAAGACCGAATCCCGTCACTCCGGCCCAGACCGCATTCGACAGCAACTGTGCGCTGCGGTCACTTTCCGCTCGCAGGGCCTCGTACTCGGCCAAACGTGCGTGATCCACTGATTCCGTGATCTTGTTGGCCATCGCAGTGTCTAACTCCATGTCCGGTGTCGGCATAACGTTTTGCGCTCACCCGCCGGCGCTCACCGATAACGCGCGCCGGTCGGGTGCAGCGCGGCATTGGGCAGCTCTATCGAAATTGGCTGAACGTCTTCAGCAGTTTCATCGTCGAGTCGTAGTCCAGGCGGTCGCCCTCGTAGTCGCACCTGTAGAGACCTTGCAGGTTAGACGGCAGGGCAACGCCCTTCTCGACGAGCAGGATCACCTTGCGACCGTACAGAGCCATCGCGGCACCAACCTCGATGAGGACATTGTCGTTGATCTTTGTGTGTTCGTTACCGTCACGGTCGAGGTACTTGCCCTCAGCACCAACATGGAGGACACCGGCTCCGCATGAGCGCATGTCCTCGAAGACCTTTTCGGGCACCGGTATGGCCGTCGCTTCTCGCTCCACGGACACAACGGGCTCAAAGTTGCCAAAGGCCAGTAGTTCCTTAATTTGAATGGCGATTGCCTTTTGCTTGCCATGGGAGATGAACACACGGTTGGCCTTGGCATCGAAAGCCGGGGACACTAGGGCCGGGGCCACAAGCACGGGCGGCGCAGGATTGCCCTCTGATGCCACCACGAAGCCGTTGGCGCCTTGGTCTACCGCCGCGTCATCCACATCCGGGTCAGGCAGCGCTGGGGTAGCCGTAGGCGCAGGCACACCAGGGGAGTCGAGGTTAATAAATGGACCAGTCGGCGTTTCGCGAATGATGCCGGCATATCGGCCATTCGTTTTGACAATATCGAGAGCCGCCTCAACCCGCTCCGGAGGCACTCCCAATGACTTTAGGACGTTCCCGGCAATCACGTCAGTCGGGAACTTGGCCCGGCGGTAGCGCTCGAAAAACTCCCGTGCAATCCGCGGCTTCAGAATGGCCTGACGTCTTGCGGCGAGGTCCTCGCCTTCCTCTTCTGGCGCGACGAGCCGACGCCCGAGCGCGGACAGGCCAATCGAGCCTGCATTAACACCGCCTTCGGTCAAGCCATAGGCAATCGAGCTACCGGTCAAGGTTCTCCACGCACTGCTCGTGGGACTAATCCCGATCGCCAGTGCTACATCGGGCGGCGATCCGCTCTTTCCCGCGAAGTTGTCGACAAGGGCCGACGCAATCTTCTGGGCCTGCTGGAGGCTGTTCTGTGGAAAGTCAGCCTGTTTGAAGTAGACACCTTTCTCTTCGGCCTTCTTGTCGGCCTTGCGCTCACGCTGCTTGGTGTCTTTCTTCGCCATAAATCACCTCAGTCTGCCCAACTTCAAATGGGTGTCTCGCGCCAATTACTGGTCAGACGCCGGTTGCGCCGACGCCTGCACTTGGGAATACGCCCCGCTCGCGCGGATTATTGCCGTCATTCGAGCCGGCCACAAGTCATTCTGCCAAAACGATTCGCCTCACTTGAACGACACCTGAACCGGGAATTGGCGCCGGCGCCACAACCCCGGGGAATCGGGGATGCGACGGCTCCTGTCTCAGCCAGTACGCCCGAACTGCGCGCGCAACTGCGAAAGTCAAGAGGCGCCGCTTCAGGCCGACCGCCAGGCGGGACTCGCGGCGTGCCGGACGGGAAGGTGTCAGATTCTTCGTGGTGCGATCGCGGTCGACGCAGCAGATTCTGCGTGGTCAACACCCTGCATCGTCGAGTTCAGGCCCAAACCCGAGCGGCACATAGTTACAGCTCTCACTGGCATGTCCAATGACGATGGTAGGATTCCAGAATGGAGGGGAGGGACGCGATGTCAGACGCGGTTCGGTCGACAGCCAAGCTCACCTACGACGATCTGGTCGCGATGTTTCCGGAGGACGACGGAGTCCACCGGGAGCTTATCGACGGGGAGATCGTCGTGACGCCCTCGCCGGCCAACCGGCATCAGACACTCTCGTTGCGACTGACGCTGGCGCTCGGGAACCATCTGGAGGCGCACACTGAACAAGGCACCTTGTTCGTCGCGCGATTCGATGTCGTGATGACGCCCTACGATGTCGTGGAACCCGACCTGCTCGTCGTGCTTGGCGACCAGCAGGACATCCTCACGGACAAGAACGTTCAAGGCGCGCCGGGGCTGGTCATCGAGATCCTCTCGCCCGGCACGCGCCAGCGTGACCTGACGCACAAGCGGCGGCTCTTCGATCGCGAAGGCGTTCGTGAATATTGGATCGTGGATCCCGACCGCAACAACGTGGCGGCCTGTCGGCGGGCCAACGATGGATCGTTTCCGTTGGCGACCACCCTCGAGGCCAGAAACGGCGAGACGCTGACGACGCCGCTGCTGCCGGGTTGGGAGCTGCCGCTCGAACGGCTCTTCCGGCCGTAGTCCGCGACGCCTCGGCCTACGCCGGCTTCTTCGCCTTCTTCGCTGCAGTCTTCTTTTTCGCCGGCGCCTTCGCCGCCTTGCGACCACGCGCGGGCTTCTTCTTCTTCCCCATGCCCTCGCGCGCCGCCAGCAACTCCACCGCCGACGCCATCGTCACCGCTTCGACCTGCGTACCCTTCGGCACGGAGGCATTGGTGGTGCCGTCGCTCACATACGGCCCATAGCGACCATCGAGGATGCGCACGTTCTCGCCGCTGGCCGGGTGCTTGCCGAGCGCCTTCAGTTCCTTGGGCTCGGACCGCTGGCGGCGGCCCGACTTCTTCGGCTGCGCGAGCAACTCCTTCGCGCGCTCCAGCGTGATCGAATAGACGTCGTCGGTATCTTCGAGCGACCGGAACTCAGTGCCCTGCTTCACGTACGGACCGAACCGGCCGACGTTCGAGAGGATCGCCTCGCCGTCTTCGCCGAGGCCCAGCTCGCGCGGTAGCGACAACAGCTTCAGCGACACATCGAGCGTGATCGTCTCTTCGGTGTGATCGCGGCCAAGCGAGGCGCGCCGCGGCTTGACGTCGCGGTCTTCCGGCGTCTCGCCGAGCTGCACGTAGGCGCCGAAGCGGCCGTGCATGATGTAGACGTGCAGGCCGCTCACGGGATCGACGCCGAGCGACTTGGGCCCCTGCGCCTTGGCCTTGAGCAGCGCGATGGCCTTCTCGAGCGTCAGATCGGCCGGCGCCAGATCTTCCGGCAACGACGCGCGCGGGCCGCCGTCGGCCTGCGATCCGAGCTGCAGGAAGGGGCCGTAGCGCCCGATGCGGACGCGCACCGGCAGGTCGCTTTCGGGATCCTTGCCGAGCTCGATGATCGGGTATTCGATCGCCTGGCCCTTGTCTTCAACCAGGTGCTCGAGACCGGGATGCTTGCCGTCGCCGCGGTAGAACTCGGCGAGGAAGACCAGCCAGTCTTTTTCGCCGTTGGAGATCTTGTCGAGGATCTCTTCCATTTCGGCGGTGAACGCGAGGTCGACGTAGTCGCCGAAGTGGTTGCGGAGCAGGCGGGTGACGGCGAACGCGGTGAAGCTGGGCACCAGCGCCTTGCCCTGGTGCGAGATGTAGCCGCGGCGCTGGATGGTGGCCACCGTCGGCGCGTAGGTCGAGGGACGGCCAATGCCTTCTTCTTCGAGCTTCTTGACCAGCGACGCCTCGGTGTAGCGCGCCGGCGGCGAGGTCTGGTGGCCCTTGGCGTCGAGGCCGAGGAGGATCAGATCCTGATCCATCTTGTCGGGCGACCACACCTGATCGCCGACCGAGAGCTTCGGCAGTACGGTGTCCTGTTCGAGCAGCTCGGCCGACGGATCGTCGGAGCCCTCGACGTAGGCGCGGAGGTAACCCGCGAACTCAATGGCCTTGCCGCTCGCGTTGAACGTAGCCGGCGTGCCGTCGCTCGCCTCGCCGGTGATCTCGACCGAGGTGCGCAGCAGCTTGGCGTCGGCCATCTGCGACGCGACCGCGCGCTTCCAGATCAAGTCATAGATGCGCATCTCGTCGCTCTCGAGAATGCGCTCGAGCGACGCCGGCGTGCGGCGGAAGTCGGTGGGACGGATCGCTTCGTGGGCTTCCTGCGCGTTGCGCACCTTGGTCTGGTACTGCCGCGGGCCCTTGTGATAGTCGGCGCCGTACAGTTCCACCACCGCGTGCTGCGCTTCGACCAGCGCCTTGTTGCTGAGCGTGGTCGAGTCGGTCCGGTGATACGAAATCAAGCCTTCAAGATCGCCGCCGCCGAGATCCATGCCCTGGAACAGCCGCTGCGCGATCTGCATGGTGCGCTCGGACGAGAACCCGAGCTTGCGGTTGGCTTCCTGCTGCAGCGTCGAGGTGGTGAACGGCGGCGACGGCCGCTGCGTGTAGGGCTTCTCTTCGACGCTGGTCACCGACCACGGCAGCCGGCGCATCAGCGTTTCGCGCAGGCCCTGGGCGTCGGTCTCGTTCAGCAGCTTGACGGTGCTCGACTCGAGCACGCCCTTGCTGTCGAAGTCCTTGCCGGTGGCGACGCGCTGGCCGCCGACTTTGGCCAGCGTGGCGGGGAACGCGATCGATCCGCCGCGCAGCCGGGCCTCGAGATCCCAGTAGCTCGCGGTGCGGAACGCGATGCGTTCCTCTTCGCGCTCGACGATGACGCGGACGGCGACCGACTGCACGCGCCCCGCGCTGAGGCCGGTCTGCACCTTCTTCCACAGCACCGGCGACAGCGTGTAGCCGTAGAGGCGGTCGAGAATGCGGCGGCTCTCTTGCGCGCGCACCAGGTTCTCGTCCACGTCGTGCCGTTCGGCGAGCGCCGCATTCACCGCTTCTTCCGTGATCTCGTGGAAGACGATGCGGCGGACCGGCACCTTGGGCTTGAGCAGCTCCTTCAAGTGCCAGCTGATCGACTCCCCTTCGCGGTCAGGGTCGGTCGCGAGAATCAGTTCCGAGGCGTCCTTCATCGCGGCCTTGAGCGCCGTGACGTTCTTCCGCTTGTCGGGGGGCACCACGTAGTAGGGCGTGAAGTTACCGTCGGTATCCACACCAAGCCGGCCCCACGACTTGCCCTTGATCTCCGCGGGCACCTCGGCGGCCGACTCCGGCAGATCCCGAATGTGGCCGTAGCTGGCCTCCACCCGGTATTTCTTTCCGAGGAAACGAGCAAGGGTCCGGGCTTTGGCCGGGGATTCAACAATAACTAGCGGTATCGGCATCGACTTTTCGGATTCAGGAAAGGCCTAACGTTAGCACGGCCGAATTTTCGGGAGAATTCTGTGTCATCTGCGTCATCTGCGGCCCTGGGTCATCTGCGTTCGAATGAACCGGCCCGATCCAATTCGCCGAATCTCTCCGGTCAGCTCCCATTCGAGCAGCCTGGCCAGCGCGTCACCGGCCGGAACTTTCAGCTCCGCGGCAATGTCATCTACCGTGAATTCAACGGTTTCCGGGGTTTCACGCGCCGCGCCCCGCCCGCTGCCGATCCCGAGTTCCTGCAGGATATCGACCGCAGACTCCACGAGCTTTGCCCCATCCCTCAACAAGGCGTGGGCGCCGCGATTGCGCCCGCCGGCCGTCAATCCAGGCATGGCCATTACGTCCCGGCCCTGGTCGGCGGCGTGTCGCGCCGTGATCAAGGACCCGCTTTTCTCCGCCGCCTCGACCACGAGCACCGCGCGCGAGAGCCCGCTGATGATGCGATTGCGACGCGGGAAGTGGAAGACCTCGGGCGGTGCGCCCGGTGGGAACTCGGTCATCAACAGGCCGTGGCTCGCGATCCGCTCGAACAGCTCTTCGTTCTCGGAGGGATACACGCGGTCGATGCCCGTGCCCAGCACGGCTATGGTGGTGCCGCCGGCGTCGAGGGCGCCGGTGTGGGCGGCCGAGTCGACGCCGCGCGCGAGTCCACTCGCAATCACGATGCCGGCGCGAGCCAGATCCCCGGCGATGGATTCAGCCGCGGCCACGCCCTCGCGCGACGCGGCGCGCGCGCCGACGATGGCTACCACAGTCTTGTCACAAATAGACACGTCACCGCGCACCCAGAGAATGTCGGGCGGATCGGGAATTTCGGCGAGCAACGGCGGGTAACGAGACGAGCCGCGCCTGATGGAATCCATGCGGAATTCCTCGGCTGACAGCCCCTGACCTGATGACGACGATACCGTCGTCGGGCACCAACGGCAATGCCTGATTGTTCGCTTGCCCCCCTTGGGGTTGGTCGCTATAGTGCGGAGTAGGAACCATGTCTGTCCGCCCTCTGGTTTTAGCGTTGTTCGTGGTCGTGGCGTCGGCTCCACACGCGTGGGCCGAGCAGCGAGGTCCGGCCAAGGAACAGGTTGAATTCGGCATCCAGGTGGCGCAGCGCGGTCTGTGGAAAGAGGCGATCTACCGCTGGGAACGCGCCGCCCAGCTCGATCCAACCTACGCCGCAGCGTTCAACAACCTCGCCGTGGCCTACGAGCACGAGGGTCAGTTGGCGAAGGCGCGAGAGGCGTACGAGAAGGCCCTCGCGATCGAACCCAACAATGCGCTCGTCCGGCAGAACTACGACCTGTTCAAGGAAATCAATGACCGCGCGGCTCAGAAAGACGGCCGACAGCTTTAGGCGCACGGCCGGAGGCCGGGCAAAGGCAACGCTGTGCCTGGCGCTCGTGGCTGCTCTCGGGGCGTGCACCAGCTATACCGAGATCCCGATTGAGACGCCGATCCAGCCCAAGCTGGACGTGTCGGCGTTCCAGCGCGTCTTCATCGCCGGCTTTATTGCCGGCGCCAACGAAGACGTAGACGCCAACATGGAGACGGTGCGCCTGCTGCGGAGCCAGTTGCGTAACAAGGGCATCATGCGGGTGATCGACGCCGACACCCTGCCCCTCCTCGAAGTGGCGCGGCAGAGCGGCGACCCCTCGGCCACGCCGCCGGTTCCGGATCAGCAGGCCGTCGCGCCGGCGCAGGAGCCGGACCCGAACAAGCCGCCGGTGTTCAACGAGGAGAAAGACCTCGAGCCCTACCAGCACATTTTCGCGAACGTCGCCTACTGGAAGCGCATCGGCGAGGAATTCCAGCAGCCGCTGATCGTGACCGGCGCGATCCTGTTCGCGCCGCAGCAGCGCTCGGGCTTCGTCCAGCGCGAGCAGGAAGTCTACGACTCGTTCGGCCGCCGCCAGGTGGTGCCGGTCCGCACTTACATGGAGCGCAAGGGCTTCGTGCTGCGCCCGACGTTCATCTTCATCGACGGCCGCACCGGCGAAACGCTGCACACCGAGACGTTCCGGGAAGAGATTCTCTATAACGCCAGCCAGCAAACCCCGGCCCTTTCGTCGTATTTCGAGCTCATGGATCGGCTCCTGCCGGCCTTCCTTAACACATTGAGCGCACAGAAGATAAAGGGAACCAGGACCCTCCTGAAGTAGGCCAGAAATGGTCCGGCTAAAGCCGGACACTACATCAATGTGGCGTCCGGCTTTAGCCGGACCAGCCCTCCGCCTTTAGGCGGACCGACCCCCTGTGGTATCCTTTGTAGTTCCTGTGGCGCGGAAATTCAGTTCCGCTGTCCAAATCGGAGAGTTGACCGTGTTTGCAATCATTCAGGCCTCAGGCCGCCAGTTCCGCGTCGAGACCGGCGCCATTATCGCCATCGATGGACACAACGCCGGTGAAGCCGGCGGCGAAGTGTCGTTCGACCAGGTCCTCCTCGTCAGCAACGACGCGGGCGACGTCACCGCCGGCACGCCCTTCGTGGCCGGCGCCAAGGTATTGGGCGTCATCGGCGAGCTCGACAAGACCAAGAAGATCCGCGTGTTCAAGAAGAAGCGGCGCAAGCAGTATCGTCGGACCAAGGGCCACCGGAGCCTGCTGACGCGCGTCCGCATCACCGACATTCAGGTGTAAGCGCAATGGCTACAAAAAAAGGTCAGGGATCGTCTCGTAACGGCCGCGACAGCAACTCGCAGCGGCTCGGCGTCAAGCGCTTCGAAGGCAACCTCGTCAGCGGCGGGTCCATCCTCGTCCGCCAGCGCGGGCGCAAGTACCAGCCCGGGCTGAACGTCGGCCTCGGCAAGGACGACACGCTCTTCGCGAAGGTCACCGGCAAGGTGAAGTTCGAGGATCACGGCCAGCGCGGGCGGTTCATCTCGGTTCATCCGGTCGAGTAACTAGTAAGTGTTCGTCGACGAAGTCGACATCCACATCAAGGCAGGCGACGGAGGCGCAGGTTCCCTGAGCTTCCGTCGCGAGAAGTTCGTCCCCCGGGGCGGACCTGATGGCGGCAACGGCGGCGAAGGCGGCTCGGTCTTCATCGTCGCCGACCCGCACCGCAACACGCTCGTCCACTTCCGTTTCAATCCCGACTACAAGGCCCAACGCGGCGGCAATGGCGCCGGCGCGCTCCGTACCGGCCGCGGCGGACGCGACCTCGAAATCCCGGTGCCGGTCGGCACGCTGGTCTACAAGAAGGATCCGGACACCGGCGAGCTGACGCAGGCCGCGGACCTGACGGTGCTGGGCCAGCGCGTGCTGCTCGCCAAGGGCGGACGCGGCGGGCTCGGCAACGCCCACTTCGCCACCTCCACCAATCGCGCCCCGCGCAAGGTGCAGCCGGGCGAGCCGGGTGAGGTGTTCGATCTTCAACTCAAGCTGAAGCTGCTGGCCGACGTCGGCCTGGTGGGCTACCCCAACGCCGGCAAGTCCACGTTGATCTCGGTGATCTCCGCGGCCAAACCGAAGATCGCGGACTACCCCTTCACGACGCTGACGCCGAACCTGGGCGTGGTGGCGCTCAGCGACGACCGCAGCTTCGTGGTCGCCGACGTGCCCGGCCTGATCGAGGGCGCGCACTCGGGTCACGGGCTGGGCCACCAGTTCCTGCGGCACATCGAGCGCACCAAGGTGATCATCCACCTCGTCGATGTCTCCGGCGCGTCGGGCCGCGACCCGGTTGAAGACTTCGACACGATCCGTCGCGAGCTGGAGTTGTACAACCCGGAACTCCTCAAGAAGCCGCACCTCGTCGCCGCCAACAAGATCGACGCGGTGGACGACCCCAAGCGCATCACCGCGCTCGAGAAGCGCGCGAAGAAGCTGAAGCTGAAGTTCTTCCAGATCTCCGCCGTGACCGGCGAGGGCGTGAAGCCGCTCATCGAGGCGGCGTGGCCGATCATCGCCAAGGCCCGCGAGCTCGAAGCGAAGGAAATCGCGGTCGCGGCGGAAGAGGATGACGAGCGAGAGGTTCCGGCGGATTACAACCCGGCCCTGATGCCGCCGCTCCGCAGCGGCACGCCCAAGAAGCGATGACGCTCGGCGTCCTCGGCGGCACCTTCGATCCCATCCACAACGGTCACCTCGCGGCGGGCCTGCGGGCCCAGGCGGCCCTGCGGCTCGACCGCGTGCTGGTCGTGCCGTCACGCATCCCGCCGCATCGGTCGATGACGGTCGGCACGCCACCCGCCGATCGGCTGGCCATGGCGAGGCTGGTGGCCGCTGACCATCCAGGCTGGACCGCGTCTGATGTCGAGTTGAAGCGTGACGGCCCGTCGTACACCTTCGACACGCTGACGGAGCTCCGCGCCGCGTCGACATCTCAGTTTTTCTTCATTATCGGGGCCGATGCGTTCGCGGAAATTGCCACGTGGTCGCGCTACCCGGCCGTGCTGGACCTGGCCCACTTCGCCGTCGTCGCGCGGCCCGGAATCACGCTACACTCACTGCAAGCGCGTGTCCCCGACCTTGCCGACCGCATGACGACACCGGACCTGTTCAAGCCCTACGCCCCGGGCCTCGAGCCAGACCAGAAAACCCGCGTCATTTTGATAGAAACCGCGACACCGGACGTGTCGTCCACCGAGATTCGCCGGCGCGTGCGCGCCGGTGAGAGCATTCACGGTCTCGTGCCCGAGGCCATCGCGTCGTACATTGCGACCCATCGTCTGTATGTAGAGGCGGGCCTTTAGGCCCGCCTGCATTGCTGGAAAGCACCTTGCATGGCCAAAACGACAAGCCCACGGAAACCCCGAACGACCCGCCTTCGCCCCGACTCCGCCAAGGCTTCGTCGGGCTCCGGCGAGGCAGGCACGAAGGCGGCCTCGCCGCGTTTGCCCAAAGCCATCCAGGCGGTGGTTGAGGCGGCGCAAGCCCGGAAGGCCACCGGCGTGGTGGTGCTCGACCTGAAGAAGGCGGGCGCCTTCACGGATTACTTCGTGATCTGTTCGGGCGCCAATCCGCGGCAGGTGCAGGCCATTGCCGACTCGGTGGAAGAAGCGCTCAAGGCGCAGAAGCAGCGTCCCTCGCTGGTGGAAGGCTACGCCCGCGCGGAGTGGGTGCTGCTCGACTACTTCGACTTCGTGGTCCACGTGTTCTCGAAACACGCGCGGGATTTTTACGCCCTCGACCGCCTCTGGGGCAGCGCCGTCCGCCACGAAATCCCCGACGAAGACTAATACCGGGGGGCGGGCATGACCCTGCGCGCCCTCGCCAATTCCCTTCTCTCTTCTCTATTCGAACCGCCCTGCGCGGCCTGCGCGCAGGTGCTGGCGCAGCCGCTCGACGGCGCGGTCTGCGAGCGCTGCTGGGCGTCCATTTGCCTGGGCACCGGCTTGCACGAGCGCTACCGGGACCACGCGGTCGATTGGGCGTGCGCGGTCGATCACTATGACGGGCGCCTGCGCGACATCATCCACGCGTTGAAGTACGAGCGCCGGCGCTCGATTGCGAGACCACTGGGTGGATTGATGCGGGAACGCGGAGCGGCGTTGCTGCAAGGGGCGGAGCTGGTGGTGCCGGTTCCGCTGCATCCCCGCCGCCAGCGCGCGCGCGGCTTCAACCAGGCCGACGACCTGGCCCGCCAGCTCGGCCTGCCGGTCGTCCCGCTGCTGCGGCGCGTGCGGTTCACCACTTCACAGATTGAGTTACCGGCGGATGCGCGTCACCAGAACGTGCGTAACGCGTTCGCCCTGACGGAGGGTCCGGCTAACCGCCTTCGCCAAGGCTTCCACCTTCGCCGCGGCTACGGTGGACAGGTCGGCGCTCAAGAAGCCGGACGCTACATGGGCACGGTGGTCGTGCTGGTGGACGACGTCTCGACGACGGGGGCGACGCTGGAGGCGTGCGCCCGGGTGTTGAAAACCGCGGGTGTAAAGGAAGTGCGGGCGCTTACAGCAGCCCGAGTCGTGACCGGACGGCGGTGAGCACGTCGGCCGACACCGCGTCTTTGTCGCGGGCGCCGTCGAGGTGCACCCAACCCGGGTCACTGCCGGCCTGGTGGATGTAGCTCTCGCGCACCCGGCCCAGCAGCGGCAGGTCACGCTCGAACTTGTCGCGCGCCACCTGCTTGCGGTTGAGCGACGCCGCCGGCGGGATGTCGAGCAACAGCGTCAACGCCGGCTGGGGCAGGCGCTGCTGGATGCTGGCCACCCAGGCGGCATCGACGCCCTGTGCCTCGCCGTAGGCGATGCTCGAGGCGAGGTAGCGATCGCACACCACCATGCGCCCTTCGTCGAGCCACTGCGTGATGCGGGGCCGGAACTCGAAGCGGTTGGCGATGTAGAGCAGCTGCAGCGTGTCGGGTTCGTAGTGGCGCACGCCCTGGAGCGCGTGGCCGATCTCGGTGCCGATGGCCGTGGTGTATTCCGGGAAGGTCAGGAACTCGGCGAGATGTCCGGCGGCACGAAAGGCCGCCAGCAACCGCTCGGCCTGGGTTTGCTTGCCGCTTTGATCCAGCCCTTCGAAGGCGATCAAGTGCCCCTTCGGCTTGGGGCTTGGGGCGTGGCGCTTGAGTGTCATTCGGTCTCGAGGGCGAGCAGCTCGTCGAGCGTCTGGCGCCGGCGGATCACCCGCCACTCACCGTGCTCCACCATCACTTCTGGCGACAGCGGCCGGCGCAGGTAGGTGTGGGCCATCACCGCGCCGTAGGCGCCGACGTCGCGCACGGCCAGCAGGTCGTCCACTTCCACGGGCGCCAGCATGCGGTCGCGCGCGTAGGCGTCGGTGCTCTCGCAGATCGGACCGACCACGTCCACGGGCCCGGGTTCGCCGCCGCGGGGCGTGACCGGCTCGATGCGGTGAAACGCGCCATAGAGGGCCGGGCGCATCAGCTCGGTCATGCCGGCGTCGACGACGACGAAGCGCTTGGCGCCGGGGAATTGCTTCACGTCCACCACCCGCGTGAGCAGCACGCCGGCCGGGCCCACCAGCACGCGGCCGGGTTCGATCGCGATCTTGAGGCCGCTGCCCCTGGTCGCCGTCACCAGGGCGCGCACGTAGTCGGCCGGAGCGACGACCGGGCCGCCGTCATACGAAATCCCGAGCCCGCCGCCCATGTCGAGATGCTGCAGGTCAATGCCTTCGGCGCGCAGCGAATGCGCGAGCGCCACCACGGCCTCGGCGGCACGGCTCAACGGATCGAGCGTGGTGATCTGGGATCCGATGTGCACGTGGGCGCCGACCGGGATCAAGCCCTTGCGGCTGGCCATCTCGCGGAACAGCGCCGGGGCTTCGTCGATCGGCACGCCGAACTTGTTCGACTTCAGGCCGGTGGAAATGTGCGGGTGGCTCTTCGCGTCGATGTCGGGGTTCACGCGCAGGGCGACCCGCGCCACCGTGCCCTGTGCCACCGCGCGCTGATCGATACGATCGAGTTCGCCGGGTGATTCGACGTTGATGGCCAGCAGGCCGAGCGACACCGCGCGGTCGATCTCCGCCGCGCTCTTGCCGACGCCCGTGAAGATGATCTGGTCGGGGCGAAACCCGCACCGCATTGCCACGTCCACCTCCCCGAGCGAATTCGCATCGGCTTGCGCGCCAAGCGCGTGGAGCAGGCGGACGATGGCCAGCGCCGAGTTCGCCTTCAGCGCATAGTGAATGGCGTGCGGATAGCCGTCGAAGGCGGTGTCCAGCGTCGCGTAGGCGGCGCGAATCATGTCCGCGTCGTAGACGTAGCAGGGCGTCCCGGCAGCAGCGGCGATGTCCTGGAGCCGTCTGGTCGATGCCTCCGCCGTCGCGCTACGCGCTTTGGCGGATAGGTCGGTAGAAGTGGAAATCGCGGGGGAGGCCACTTCCCTGATTCTATCGCGTCAGCGGGGCAATCCGGCCGTGACGGAATGGTATGATTCCGGGTCGGGGACGGCTCGTCCTCGGCCTTCTGACACATGCCTGATCCCTCGCCGGCTCCAACTGATGCCATCGACGCGCTGATCGCGCGCTGCCTGGGCGGTGACCAGACGGCCTGGGAAGAGATCGTGCGCCAGCACCGGCGCAAGGTCTTCAACATCGCCTACAAGTTCACCGGCCGGCACGACGAAGCGGAAGACCTGACGCAGGACGTCTTTCTCAAGATCTTCAAGTCGCTGCACACCTTCGACCGCCGCGCCAACTTCCAGACCTGGCTGGTGAGCGTGAGCCGCAACCTGTGCATCGACCACTACCGCAGCGTCCGCAAGGAGCGCGAGACCATCGATCGCGACGTCGACGCCGGCGAGCTGACGCCGGCGGCGCCGGGGCAGAACGCCTACCAGGCGCTCGAGCAGGCCGACCGCGTCGAGCTGCTGCGCAAGGCGATGGCGGAACTGCCGCCGTCGCTGCGCGAGGCGGTGGTCAAACGCGACATCCAGGAATTCTCGTATCAGGAAATCGCCGACCAGCTCAACCTGCCGGAGGGCACCGTGAAATCGCGCATCAACCGCGGCCGCACGGAACTGGCTCGCCAGGTGCAACGCATTCGAGAAGAAGACGAAGGGGTAACCGGATGAATCTCACGACCGACCGTGCTCAAGGCGTCGCCATTGTCCGCATCGGCGAGACGCGACTGATGTATCCGCTGCTGGCCGACTTTTCCGGCGCGGTCATGTCGCTGCTCACCGCCGGCGACAAGAAGGTGATGATCGACCTGTCGAAGGTCACCTACGTCGACTCGGCGACCATCGGCTGCCTGATGGACCTCTACCGCCAGACCTCGGCGGCCGGCGGCGAGCTGCGCCTCGCCGGCGTCAACAAGCGCGTCGAGACCATGCTCACCATGACCGGCGCGCACAACTTCCTCAAGATGTTCCCGGACGAGGCGGCTGCGCTTCAGAGCTTCGGGAGCTAGGCCGCAGATGTCACCGATGACGCAGACAGGTGCCCAGCCATGAGAAGCATCAAGACCACCTCCGGCGCCGACATCCTTCTGGATGGCGACCTGCTCGCCGTGCTCGAGGCGCTGTTCCACGAAGTGACCGCCAAGCGGGAACTCGAGCGCTCGTTCGAGGACATGAACCGCGAGATCAACTACCTGATCGACCAGCTCACCGACGAGGAACGGCGCGCCTACCTGGCGGAGAGCCTGTTCCTGAACCAGGTGAAATACGAGAACGACAAGCTCGAGGCGTACATGAAGAAGATCGGAAAGACGTCCTAGGACTTAAGACCCCTAAGACCTGGGACCTAAGACCTAAGACCTGAGAGAGAAATGTCGCTCAATTATCAGGCGACGCGTTTTACGTGTTCGTGGCCGTGGTCGATCGGCGTCCTGCTGTGCGACGGCCGCATGGTGTGTGGGTGCGCCGACCCCTACGCCAGGCGCGTGCTCGGCGACACCCGCACCTCGTCGGTGGCCGACATCTGGCGCGGGCCGATTGCGTCGCAACTGCGCACCGACCTCAACGCCGGCGGATCGAGTTTCTGCGGCGACTGCCCGCTCAAGCTCCCGCTCGGCCCGGACGAGGCGCCGCCCCAGCGCGACCTCAACGTCGGCGGCATCCCGGGCCGCCTCTACATCGAGTGCACCGCCGCCTGTAACATCTCGTGCCTGCAGGCGTGCTGCGCCCCGGAAACCGGCATCACCCGCACCCGCCAGGCCGGCATGCTCGACTTCGACGTGTTCACCCGCGTGGTCGACGAGGCCGGCCCCTCGCTCGGGCGCATCGACTTCTTCAATTACGGCGAAGCGTTCCTGCACAAGCGCGCCGTGGAGATGTGCGAGTACATCAAGACCAGGTTCCCGCACATCTACCTCTACACCAGCACCAACGGGCTGGCGTTCACCGAAGAGAAGGTCCGCCAGCTCGCGCGCTCGGGGATCGACGAAGTGACGTTCTCGCTGGACGGCTCCTCGCAGGAGGCCTACGTGAAGTACCGCCAGCGCGGCAACTTCGACAAGGCCATCGCCAACCTCCGGGCCTTGATCGACGAGAAGGCGAAGAGCGGCCGCGACGTGCCGTTCGTAAACTGGCGCTACATCCTGTTCAACTGGAACGATAACGACGAAGAGATGGCGCGGGCCCGGCAGATGGCCGCGGAGCTCGGCGTCGATCGGCTGTGCTGGGAAATCACCGACCACCCCGAAGACGGCTTCTCGCGCCGGTTCGCGCCCGGCACGCCCGATCACGACCGCATTAGGTTCGAGATCTGGGACGGCAACAACCTTGGCAATGCCATTCCGGGCGCCACGCCGCGCGCCGAAATCGACGTCCGCACCGTGTTGCCCGACCTGCCGTTCCTCGCGAGGGCGGCCACACCCGTCACGATGACGGCCACGGTGAAGAATGTGTCGGCGCGGCCGTTCAGGGCGCAGGCCAGCTACGGACGGCGGCTGGTACGCCTCGGCGCGCAACTATTGGCCGGCGACGGGACGATGATCAACCGGGACCACGCCCGGGCGTGGCTGCCGGCGGACCTGGCGCCCGGGGCCGAGACGACGGTGCACATCGAGGTGCCGGCGCCGGCGCAGCCCGGTCGCTACGGGTTGAAGTTCGACATGGTGAGCGAAGGCATCGACTGGTTCGAAGCCTGCGGGTCGCCCACGATCACGCGGGAACTCTGGGTCCGATAATTATGAACAAACCGACCATCGCCGCATTCATCCTCGTTGCCCTCTTGCCGCTGGCGACCAGCGCGCAGCAGCGTGCCGCCGACGGCGTGACACTGAACGACGAGGGGCTGCCGCAATACTCCACCTTCTCGCTGTGCGCCATCGACCCGGCCACCGGGCAGTCGGGCGCCAGCGTGACGACGCGCGTGCCGTTTGTCGGCCGCGCCGTGCCGCACGTGCGCGCCGGCATCGGCGCCGTCTGCACCCAGGCCTCGACCATGGTCGAATACGGCGCGCGCGGGCTGGATCTGCTGGCCAAGGGCGTCGAGCCGCAGGCCGCCCTGGCCCAACTGCTCGCCGACGACCAGCAGCGCGAGTCACGCCAGCTCGCGCTCATCGACATGACGGGCCGCACCGCCGCCCACACCGGCAAGCAGAACGGCAACTGGGCCGGCAGCCGCCAGGGCCTCAACTACACCGTGCAGGCCAACATCATGGTGGGCCCCGAAGTGGTGGACGCCGTGGCAACGACGTTCGAGTCCACCGCGGGCACCGGCATGCCGCTGGCCGAACGCATGATCCTGGCGATGGAAGCCGGTCAAGCCAAGGGCGGCGATCGCCGCTGGGGCAACCTGCAGTCGGCGGCCATCAAGATTGCGGATCCGAACGATCCCGGCCGCGGCGGCGATCACATTGCCCTGGCCATCGAAGTCGGCGAGCACCCGGAGCCGGTGGCGGAGCTGAAGCGCATCTACTACACGACCGGCCGCCGCCTGGGCTACCGCACGTTCTCACGGATCGAGGGCGCTGACGTGATCGAGTTGAAGCGGATGCTGCACGCCCTCGGCTACTGGCGTCCGGCGCTGGCCGCGTTCCCCGCGGCGCCCGCCTCGGTCAACACGCCGCAGATGCAGGAACTGCGGAAGAACAATCCGGTTGCGTTCGAGAAGGCCTCAACCGAGGCGCGCCAGGCGTCGGCGGCATACACGCGCGACTACGCGGTGTTTGATGACGAGGCCATTGCCGCGGTCGACAAGTTCCGCGCCGATCGGAGTCTGGATTACCAGGGCAACCCGCCGGGCCTGGTTGACGCGCGGTTCATCGAGACGCTCAAGACGGCGTATCTCGCCAAGACCGGGAAATAGAGGCGTAACGGATTTGGTGATCTCGTGATGTGGTGATTTGGGGATTTGGGTTACGGGATTTGAGGGATTTGAGGGATTTGAGGATTGGGATTTGGAGATCTGCAACCTCGCGACCAATTCGCGGGGCAATGTTCAAATCAACAAACCAACAAATTCCGCAACCACAATCACCAAATCACCACATCACGAGGTCGCCAGATTATCCGGCCTCGACTGGCGCGACGCAGTCGCGCTCGGCATCGGCGCCAATCGGCATCCACCGGTAGAAGTCGGGTTGGGCCGCCATCATCATCACCGGCGCCAACCCCGCCGGATCGAACGCCGGCCCCGCCTGCTGGGCCAGGGTCTTCCGGAACGCGTCGAACCCCGGGACGTTGAAGACGATGTAGTACAGCTGCCGCGTCGCGCCCATCGCCGACACGCGCCGGTAGCCGACACACTTCGGCGTGAGGGCCGCGCCTTCCAGCCCGGCCGAGCGCGCCATCGCCAGCACCTGCTCCGCGGTCAGCGTCGTCGGCAGTTCCTGCCGAAGCGCGAGCGGGATGCCTGGTGCCATCGGCGTGCTCATCGATTCCATCTGCCGGCTGAACAACTGCCGGAACAGGTTCATCGGCAGTTCCGGCGGCGGCCGCAGCGACACCACCGAGCCGGGCGCATCCGCCGCGGTGTCGATGGCGAGGGTCCAGCCCGCGAGATGCCGCGACGACACCTGGTAAGGCTGGGCCCTTGAATCCTGCGCCGAGCGGACGAAGAGCAAGCCGGCGCCGGCCAGCAGCAGCAACACGACGGCCACCTTGATCAGGGGATGGACCTTGCGCGCGGGCATCATCCGCTAGGGCTCCTGCGACGCCGTGTAGGCGGCGATCGCGATCATGTCGTCCACCGTGAGCTTCTCCACCGCGGTCTTCATCAGCGCCGACCATGTGCCCTTGCGCACGCCGGTTTGCAGATCGAACAACTGGCGTACCGTGTAGCTCGGCGATCGGCCGGCCAGCGGCGGGACCGGGCCGAGGCCCTTCAGGTCGGGGCCATGGCAGGTGCCGCACGCCACCGTCTTGCCGCTGCCGCCGGTTTTCACGAGCGACCCACCGCGGGCGATGCTCCCCTTCGGCACGTAGGCGACGAAGCCGGACGCCGCGTCGCGCAACTCGGTGCGGCGCAGGTCTTCCGGCATCTCGATGATGCGCTGGCCGAGCGGCTCGGTGCCCTCGCCGGACGGCACGTGCATGGACCCCGCAATGCGAGTCTTCGGCACCTCACCGGCTTCGACCACGCGGATCCACTTCTTGAAGGGGAACGAGCTGAAATAGGCCGCCGCCGCCTTGATCTCCTCGTCGGTCGCCGCTTTCGCGTCCTGGATCATCGCGTTGGGCGGGCCCATCCGCGGCTCCGCGCTCTTACGGTCGCCGCTCTTGAAGTCGGCCATCTGCTGGGCGATGTAGGCGGCCGGCAGTCCGGCGAGCGACGCGTTTTCGGGACGGCCCTGGCCGTTGACCAGGTGACAGAAACCGCAGGCGCGCATCTCTGGACGCCGGCCATGGGCCACTGATTCGGGCATCGGTGGATGCGCGGACGGGTGCCAATCGGGCGGATTGAAGGCATCGCGCGTCTGCGCCACGGTAAGTGACACGCTGCTACCGGGCACCTGCTGCGGCGCCGGATCCGGCGCCGTCGGCTTGGCGCCCGGCGCCGGCGGCGGATTCACGGTATAGGCCCAGGGCGGCGGCGCAGGGGCCTGCGCCGACACCACGGTCGATGCGAGGGCGACAATTACGAGAATGCGCAGCGGGCGGATCATGAATGGGTTGAGGCTATCACCTCTGGGCGGCATCGAAGATCGATGCATGAAGGTGGACGATCGTCCAGCCTTCACCGGCCCTTCGAAATACCAGCGTGCGGCGCGCCCTCTCGGCCGGCGTCCCCAGGTGAAAGGTGACCACGGCCATGCTGTCGAATCTCTGAATCAGTAGATCTTCCGGTTGAAGGTTCATGTATGGGGGCGTGGCGCGGCCCGAGCGCTGGCGAATCTGGTCGAACACGACCTGGAAGGTCCGCTCGATTTCGCGGCGGCCCTGGATCCGCGTTGGGAACGTTCGCGGCGGTGGCGAGGGGGGATGAAAGACGGTCGCGTCCTCGGCGAAGCAGGCGAGGAACTTTGGCATGTCGAGGTTATTGAAGGCGACAACAAAACCGCTAATCGCCGCGTCGAGGCCATCCGCGGTCTGAGCGGTTGCGCTGGTCGCGCCGAACGTCGGCAAGCCCACGAGGGCGGCCACGGCAATCACGCGATGGATGCTGCGCACCGGCACTCAGGCCGTCGCCTTCGTCTGCACGTCCTTGACGGCCGCCTGAATCAGTTTAGTGAGCGTCGGCAGGTGCTTGCAGTCCTTGCGGACCTGAGCGTCCTCGATCGCGTTCAGGAAGGCGCTGACCGAGGCGGCCGTCTTCTTGGTTTTGAGTTCTACCATTTACCGCTTCGGCAGTTCGAACACGTACAACGTGTGACCGTTCGACGGCGGGTTGATCTCGGGCGTGATCGTCCGCGGCACCACGCGCGGGCTGCCGCCGCCGACGCCGGTGGTCACGGCAACATACTGCTTGCCGTTGGCCGAGAACGACACCGGGAAGCCCTGCACGGCGGTGCCGAGGCGTGCGGACCACAGCACCTCGCCGGTCTTCACGTCGTAGGCCCGGAATTGGCGATCCAGGTCGCCGATGAACATTACGCCACCGGCGGTGCTGAGCGCCGCGGTCAGGTAGGCCGCGCGCTGCTGCACGCTCCAGGTCTCTTTCATGGTCGTCACGTCGATGGCCAGCAGCTTGCCGACGTTGCCGTCGCTGCCGGGCATTTCGAAGAACCGGCGCGCGGCCGAGGTGCCGCCCGAACCTTCCGCGAACTCCACCTTGCGGGCCGCGATCTCCATGCACGACTGGCTGAGCGGGATGATCAACTGGTGGGTCGGCGGGTGATAGGTCATCGCCTGCCAGTTGTGCCCGCCCTCGGTACTCGGGCACACCGCCAGCCACTCGTCGAGCTTCTGGTCGACGATGTCTTGCCGGTAGGTGGGCGTGCCCTTCTCGGGATCGATCTTGTCGAACATGTTCTGGAACACGGTCTGCTTGTAGCCCAGGAACTTGCCGGTCTTGCGTTCGAGCTTCCACAGGATGCCGGCCTTGCCGATGGTGAAGACCGCCTTCTCGGGGCCGTTGTCGATCAGCACCCGCTCGAACACCTCGTCCTGGTCGAGCGTCTCACCCGGAATGTGCTGGTAATGCCACGCCAGGGTGCCGTCTTCGGCCCTGAGCGCAACCGTCGAGCCCGTGTAGAGCGCCGCGTCGGCGACCTTGAGACCGCGGCTCGCGGGCATCCACGGCTTCGGCTGCGCGACGCCGTAGTAGATGAGATCGAGGTCGGGATCGTAGCTGCCGACGATCCAGGTGTCGCCGCCGGCGCGCATCCCGTCAGGCAACGCGCCCCAGGTGTCGCCGCCGGGCTCCCCCGTTCTCGCGACGGTGTGGAACTTCCACAGCAGCTTGCCGGTGTTCGAGTCGTAGGCGCTAATGAAGCAGCGTTCGCTGGCACGGAAACGATCGCAACCCTGCAGGCCCTGGATCACCTTGCCGCGCACCACCAGCGGACCGCTCGTCTGGTAGTACCCCTTGGTGTTGTCGGCGACCGTCACATTCCAGACGACCGCCCCGGTCCGGGCATCGAGCGCATACAGCTTGGCATCGGTGGTCGACAGGAAGATCTTGTCCTGGTAAATCGCGATGTTGCGCATCGAGGCGAATGATCCGACGGCGGCGTTGGGGCCCACCTGGTTCTCCCAGATCAGGTCGCCAGTGGCGGCATCGAGCGCCTGCACCATGTTGAGCGTGTGCGTGAGGTACATGATGCCGTTGTGCACGAGCGGCATCGGCTGGTTGGAGCCGCCCTCGTTCATCGCCCAGCTCCACGCCAGCTTGAGGTCTTTGACGTTCTTGTTGGTGATCTCGGTGAGCGGGCTGTAGCTCCACGCCTGGTAGTTGCGGCGCGCCATGAGCCAGTCGCCCGGATCGGGGTTCTTCAGCATTGCGTCGGTGACCGGCACGTAGTTCTTCACTTCGCCCCTGACCGAGTGGCCACGGGGAGGAGCGGCTGCTGCCCGCGCTGGCGGTGCGGCCCCAGCGGGCCCGGCTGGTCCGGCGGGCCTGGCCGCGGCGCGCTGGCCGGTGGCGATCGACCCAATCGCGACGGTGGTGGCAAGCGCCAGTGGCTGGGGGCCGGCGGCCGCGCCATTGAACTGCAGGATGTAAGCGCTGATGTTGAGGTACTCCGCTTCACCCAGGCTCGGCTTCCCGGGTGGCATCGTCGCCGACATGTACTCGACGAGATCTTTCGTGGTCCGCCCGCGCCAGGTGATCATGAAGTTGGCACCAGCCAGTGCCGGTGCCTCGTTCTGACCCACCAGCGTGGGCTGGTGGCAACTGGCGCAGTTGGCCTGGTACGACGCCTGGCCGGCGGTGGCCTGCGCGACGGTGTAGACGGCCGGCGATGGTGCCTGTCCGGCGGTCAACGTAAGGTGGGCGCTCGCGATCAGCACCAGGGCGGCACAGCTAATCCACGTCTTCATTTCTTGCCCTCTTGAATGAGCAGCCAGCCCCAGAGGTTCCCATCCGGCGCCTTCTCGCTATGCACTTGGATGTACAGCCGTCCGTTGGCCAGGTCATCGACCTGATCCTTCGTCAGCTCCATGGTGCCGGTGATGGTGCCGCTCGTCCCGGGCGTGACCTTGAGGTCGCCGATGGCCGGGCCGCGCATCGCCGTTCGCGGACTGCGATGCACGCGCGCAACCGTCGACGCCGTCTTGAGGCCGGTGTAATTCCCGGTGAGCGAGAGGGTGGTGCCGTTCAAGGTCGCCGTCACCGCACCCGAGCCGGCAACGGTCGCCTGCATGGCGACGTCGAGCGGTACTGGCGACAGCCGGGCGCGGTATTGGCGTGCCTGCGCTCCAGCCGTCACCATCGAGGCGGCGGCCAGGCAGGCGGCAAGTAGAAGGGACCGTCTGGTCATCGGGCGGAATAATACCCTGTGTTGCGCGCGGCTGCTCAACGCACTGAGGTCTGCCATGCACCCGATCCGCGGCCGAACCGATGGAGAACCGGGCTAACGGCAGACCGGTTGTACGCCCCGCCCATCGATCTGGGCGAACACCTTGTCGATGGCCACGGCATGGCTGCAGCTGTTCACCCGGTAGCGCAGGTACTCCTGGATCCAGACGACGTCGCCTTCGTTGTCAACAGCCGTCTGGGTGGTGCCGCGCCGCAAGTCGTCCCGATATTTCGCTTCGAGGCCGACCCGGAAGTCCAGGGCTTCATTGCGAGGGGGGAACGCGATGGTGCCGGACGAGGCCGTGCCGCACACGCCGTAGGTGCCGGTATTGTCGATCTGCGCGAAGACCCGCGTCTGCGCCTGGCCGTGCGAGCACCCGTTGACGCGGTACCGGTAGTACTCCGAAATCCAGACGATGTCGCCTTCGCGGTCGACGAAGGTGTTGGAGTTGCCCCGGCGAAGGCCGTCTCGGTACTTGGATTCGAGCTGGTTGCGGAAATCAAACGACTCGTTGCGCGCGGGGAAAGATACGCTTCCGGTACCGCCGTATGAATACAGGAACTGCGCCCCCGAGATGTCGTCGGCGGTGACCGTGTCGGTGTTGCCCGGCGCCGAGTTCATCACCGCGTTCACGCTTTGCCCGTGATCGTTGGGATGGTTGAGGCCAATCACGTGCCCGAACTCGTGCATCACGAGGCGGCGGAAGTCGACGGTCCCCGAGCGCACGTTGCCGCGATACGAATTCCACGACAGCTGATTGTTCATGATCACGTCGGCTTCGGTGATCGCGCTGCCGCTCGATCGCCACAGGCAGTAGCCGGCGTACGACTCCCACGATCGGCCGTAGATCGACGACGACCAGAAGACGTTGTTGACGCCGTTGCCGAGGCCGGTCGAGGCGGTGGAGTCGCGGATCACCCGGAACTGGACGGTGTCCATGTACTGGTTCCAGATCGCCATCGCGGACTCAGCCGGCTGGCCCCAGGTGGTGGAGCCGTCGATGAGGGTCACGCCGTTGCTGATCGAGCCCAGTTGCAGCGACATCACCGGGTTGCCGGCCCATCGCGGGCCGTCGTACCAATACGCCGGCGAACGGTCCGCGGCGACCAGGACCAGGGCGAGCGCGGCCAGGGGAACGCACCAGCGGCGGATCATCGGCGCCGCTCCAGTTGCCGCACGCGGTCGCGGACCAGCGTCACGAAATCGCTGAGCGACAAGGCCGCCGACATCGACCGCACGAGACCACCGCCACCCTGGGCCGAGGTGGCCAGGCCGATGGCCTCGACCGATACCAGCGGCGCAAATCCCACGGTCAGCATCCGCGCCGTGCCGCTGCCCGCTTCGTTCATCACCCGGAAACGGCCCTGGTCGGATCCGACCAGCGGGCTGACGGCGTGGGGCGCGTTGTTGAGGAACAGGACGTCGCGATCGCCGACCCGAAACTCCGGCACGTGCGACACCCGTAGCGTTTCGTCGCCGATGGTCCCGCCCAGCACGTCAACGGTGAGGGTGCGAGGCGCGCTGCCCTTCAGGCTCTGCTCCACCTCGATCGTGACCTTGGTGATGATGAGTCTGGAGGCGCCGAAGTGTTCCCACTCGGCGCGGCGGCTGGTGACGGTGCTGACCACGATGGCCGCGGCACGCTCGGTCAGCTGGTCCAGCGACAGCGTGCCGAAGTCGGGCTCGCGTGGTTGGGCCTGCAGCAGGCCCTGGGCCACGATCAGCAGGAACGCGGCGATGAGGCGAGAAGGACCGCCCATACCGCCCACGCTACCAGAGAAAGCGCAGAAGCCCTACGGCAGCCAGCAACGCCCCCGCCAACTGCAGGCCCAGTTCCACCGGCTCCCGCAGAAAGACGATGCTGGCCGCCGCGAGGGCGACACCGGCGGCCAGGAACCGCCAGTACAACTCCTGCACCTGTCCTTCTTCGGTCGTGGTCGGCGCCTGCCGGCGGCCGGCATCGATGATGGCGTTGGCAATGTCGCGATCGGCGTCCCGATCGAGCTCGAAATACTGGCCGCCGCCGGCGGCGGCAATGCGTTGCAGCGACGGGCGGTCGAGGCGCGAGCGGCCCGGCGACGGCTCTTCCTCGCCGTCGGCGTTCACGCTGACCGGCAACATCCCGCCCGACAGCGTGCCGACGCCGATCACATAGAGCGGCACGTGCGCCTGCCCCGCCAGCTCGATCGAGCGCGCCACCTCGCCGCTCCACGATTCGCCGTCGGAGATCATCACGAACATCTTCGCGTTGGGCGACGGACCGTGAATCTCCCGGTCTTTCTCGAGCAGGCGCAGGCCCCAGGCAATGCCCTGTTCCAGGTTGGTGTCCCACGTCGTGTCATCTTCGAGCCGGAACGGCGAGCGGCCGCTTAGGTGATCGAGGAAGAAGAACACCGTGTTCGGGTCGCGCGTCAGGCGGATCTGCGGCGTGGCGATGTGCGCGAACACCGTCAGCGCCAGGCGGTCGTCATTCCAGCTGAGCGAGTCGCCCAGCAGGCGGAGGAAGGCCATGGCGCGCTGCCAGCGAGTCGCGGGGCCCGCTGACGACTCGCCGACGACGTCGGTGACGTGCATCGACGCCGACCCGTCCTGCAAAATGACGATGTCGATGCCGGCGCGGCCGACGATGGTGGTCACGCCCTGGGGGCGGGCGACGGCGACAATGACGCTGGTGGTGGCGAGAATGAGGCAAAGCCAGAACGGCAGATCACCGGCGAGGCCGAACCGCTCGCGCACCGGAATGGTTCGCCGCTCGCGCAAGTGACGAAGGTCCGACCACCGGCGCACGAGGCGCCACACCCACGCCACCAGCAGGAACGCCGGCGCGGCCAGCAGCCACAGAAAATGCGGCGCGCCGAATTGCAGGCCTTCGACCACTATCCTTTTCGCTGAATCCTGCCGCCGGGCGTGGCCTCAGGCTGGGCTTCGCGATCGCCGTACTCCATCGGCGCGATCACCTCGAACTCCTCCGCCTTCATGTCCGGGGGCGGGCCGCCCGGGCGGCCATGAATCGTCGTGCCCGCGGGCAGGTCGCCCGCCCGCCCTGAGCCTGCCGAACGGGCACGCGCCCGCACCGGCCCCGCCGCGGCCGGAGCCGGTGGCGTCTTGCCGGGCACCCGTGACGCGACCTGGTCCCGGACCCGCGACACGTATTCGTAATTGTAGGCCGCCTCCGCGTGGCGCGGCGCCGCCTTCAGCACCGAGGCGTAGGCCTGCAGCACGCCGTCGAGCCGCTGCACCTGTTCCTGCTGGGTGCCGCCGTCGCGCTCGCTGGCTCGGAACGAGGCATTGGCCGCGGTCAGCAGCACTTCAGGATCCAATTCCTGGGTCTTCTCTTCCATCACCGCGTCGTAGCCGCCGATCCAGTACGACACCGTGGCGCGGATGCGCCTAATGTCGTCAGACAGCCGGCCCCGATCGCCGGGCAGGTAATCCGACACCGTCGCCTCGGGCACGAGCTCATCGTCCACTTCGAACTGCAGCGTGGCCATCTGCTGCCGCGCGTCGGCCACGCGAGTGGCCAGCGCGGCTTCAGACCAGCACAGCCACGCGCCCACGAAGAGCACGACCGCAACCAGGAGTCGAATGGAGACGATTCTCATATCCCGAACCTTTCAGAACCCTTCAGAACCGTTCCTACGGTAACTTCCCGAACCACGGTGTCGCGAGCTTGAGGCTCGCGGCGCCGGTCCACAACGCGGCCGCCGCCAGCGCCAACAGAATGAAGCGCGGCTGCTGGCTCGAATACTGTCGCGTCTCGATCGTGCCGACGGCCTCCCGATCGATGTCTTCGACCGCGGCGATCAGGCTGGCCTCGTTCTTGGCGACGTAGTAGCGGCCGCCCGTCTTCTCGACCGCAGCCTGCCACTTCGCGTCGGGGATGCCGTCGCCGAACTCCTTGTTGTAGTTCGTTCGCACGAAGAACAGCGGGATCTTGTTGTCCACGGCGCTCTTCAGGATGTCGTCGAGGCTCCGCCCGTGGACGATCGAGGTGGTGTCTTCGCCGTCGGTGAA
The DNA here is from genome assembly GCA_041659285.1 of Vicinamibacterales bacterium. NCBI lineage: Bacteria > Pseudomonadati > Acidobacteriota > Vicinamibacteria > Vicinamibacterales > Vicinamibacterales bacterium. The sequence continues at coordinate 28,131 of JBAZYO010000004.1, forward strand.
GATCACCATCAGGTTGCCCGAGGCCTCGAGAAAGTTGAAGGCCTTGAAGATCTCGATGCTCTCTTCGAGCGCGCTGGCAATCACGGTGCCCGACTCCGGGAACTGCGAGAACTCGACCGGGTCGCCGATCAGCGCCATGCTCAGCAGCAGGTTGTCGTAGTCGCTCGTGAACGGCGTGATGACGTAGGCGCGGCTGCCGAACTCGACCAGGGCCATCAGGTCGCGGTGGCGCCCCTTGCGGCGGAGCTGGACGAAGCGCTCGGCGGCGGCCACGGTCGTGAAGAACGCCGGCTGCACCTCGTTGCGGGTGTTGAGCGTGGTGGCCTTGAAGGACGTCTGCATGCTGTCGGAGGCGTCGATCATCAGGCTGATGCGCCGGCCGGGATACGTGACGTTCTCGACCACCAGCGAGGAGTACGGGTCGGCCAGCGCCAGCAGCGCGAACGGCAGGGCGGCGATGAACAGGACGAGAGGCAAATGGCGCGTCCAGGCGAGGCGCGAGCCCGGCACCGATCGGAGCAAGGCGGGCAGCACGATCTGATGGCGGCCGGGCTTGCCGCTCAAGGCGGACCGGATCAGCAGAAACAAGGCGGCCGACCCGACCACTGCGAGCAGCGCGAGGCGTCCGGTGTCGCGGCGCCAGAACTGGAGCCCGTCCAGGTCGAACACCGCCCACTCGGCGGCCACCGTTTGGGCCACGGTCGTCAGCGCCGCGACCACCACGTTCTCCACCAGTTCCGCTCGCGTTCGAGGTCGCGAGCCACGCTCAGCGCGTGGCGTGTCGCCTCGTCCAACGTCGCGGCGTCCCGAACCGGAGCCTGCTGATACAGATTGGCGGTCATCGCGGCCAGCGCCGACTGCAAGCCTTCGAGCTGCTGCCGCCGGGTCAACGACACCGCCGCATCAAATCGCGAACCGGCAGCAGCCACATCGGTGGCGGTCACCGAACTCGACACCGCCGCCCGCATGGGCCGCACGCGCCCGTGCGACACGGCCAGCCGGCCTTCCGGGGTCGGCCCCTTGCCGGTCATCACCTTCTCGCTCAGCGGACGGCCAATCGCCAGGGCGGCGATGACGCGCTGCGCGGACAGGGCTCGCGCCACCGCGGCGTCGGTCCAGCCGTCGCCGGCCACGAGCGCCTGGACCTCGGCCAGTTCCTGGGCGGCACGCGCGGCCACCGCTCGATCAGGCACCTGCCCGCTTGCGACATCGGCTGTCTTGCGCGCGCGCCGGGCCAGCGGCACCAGGGCCAGCACGGCCACCACCGTGGCGATCGCCGCCAGCGCCACCGCCAGGATCTCGAACAGGCTGCTGCGGAACCGGAGTGACTCGACCGCGCCCAGGCTGGCGTCCGAACCGTCGCGAATGTCGGCGGCCTCGGCTGGAACCAGTGACAGCACCTTGATGGGCAACGCCGGCATCAGGTAGGTGAGGTCGCGGCCTTCGAGCGCCGCGGCCGCGCCGACGCGGCTGTGCACGCGGAAGGGAATCGACAACGCCGGCACGTTCACGTCGCGGCCAATCGCGTCGGCGCCGATCAGCCGCAGTTGGTAGTGGTACTGGAAAAACCGCCGCTGCTGGCGGTGCGCGTCGGCGGGGTGCGAGCCGCCCAGGATCTCGAATGGGGCCATCTGGATCGACGCCACGCCGAGGCGGGATTCGTCGGCGACGACCTGCAATGAGTCGGTCTCGATCACGGCGCAGGTGAGCACCACGTTGAACGACTCGCCGATCGTGATGGCGCCGGTACTGGACTGCCACCAGCAGCGAATGGGTTCGACGCCGCCGGGGCGCAGTTGCGCCGGGGTCAGCGGCGGTGGCGCGGCCGGCCGCGCCGCCGCGGGCTTGGCCGGCGCGGGGGCATGCGCACTATGGTCCTGCGCCAGCAACGTGGCCGCGCCGAATGTGGCCTCCGGCTTCAGCCGGAGTTCACCGGAGAACAGCAGCAACGCCGACACCACCGCGAGCACGAGTCTCATGGCACCGGCACCTGGTCGATCACGTCGCGAATCACGGCCTCCGCCGTGAGCCCATGGGCCGCCGCATGCGGTCCGAGCCAGATGCGGTGGCCGAGCACGAACGGGGCGAGTTCCTGGATGTCTTCCGGGTAGACCTCGGCGCGGTGGTGCTGCAGCAACGCCCAGACCTTGGCGAGACGGCTCCAGCAGATGATGGCGCGTGGCGAGGCGCCGAGGTCGACGCCGCGCTCCACCAGCTCCGAGGGCGAATGGTGATGCCAGTCGGTGTCGGTGTTGTACGGACGCGTCGCCGCCACCAGCCTCTGGATGTAGCGGCCGAGCCGGTCGTGGAGGAACACGCCCTGGTTGATCACCGCGCGCAACTGGATGATGCGCTGCTTCGACAGCAACGGGTTGAGCGTGACGTGCTTGAAGTCGAAGTTGACCAGCTTCTCCTCCTCTTCGGGAGGCAGGTAGCCGATGTTGACCATGACCGCAAACCGGTCGGTGGCCGCTTCCGAGAGTGGAAAGGTGCCCTGCCCCAGCTCCACCGGGTTCATGGTGGCAATGGCGAAGCTGAACGCCGGCAGCTCGTAGGTGGTCTTGCCGACCGTGATCGTGCGGTCCTGCAACGCCTCCAGGAAGGCGCTCTGCGACTTGAGCGGAATGCGGTTGATTTCGTCGAGCAGGATGACTTCCGCGGCGGCCATCGGCCCGAACTCCGTCACCAGTTCCCCGGTGGACGGGTTGATCATCTGGAAGCCGACCACTTCGGTCGGCTGCAGGTCGGCGCGGCCCTGGATGCGGGCGAACTTGGCGTCACTGATGGCCGACAGGATGACGCCAAAGAACGTCTTGCCGACGCCCGGCACGCCCCGCAGCAACAGGTTGCCGGCATTGACCTGGCGCTCGGTGCGCTTGTCGTAGGTCGTCGGGATTTCGGAGAGCAGGACGACGTTGGCGACCGCTTTTGCGATGTCGTAGCCGACCAGCGCCTTGCTGCCTTCCGCGATTACTGCGAGGTGGAAGTCGATGGCTTCCTGGAGTTCCGCGTGCACCGCGCAGATCCTACCGCGAAACCGGCATCACCACGTGATTGAAACAACAGCGCGGCCCGCCGTGGCGGGCCGCGCCGTCCGCTACTTCTGGCCGGCCTGTATCTGCCTGGCCACCCGCTCGACGTCAGCCATCACCCGCAGCAGGTTGCCGCTCCAGATCTTGCCGATCTGTTCCTCGGTGTAGCCGCGGCGCACCAGTTCCAGCGTGACGTTGAAGGTCTCGTCGGCGCCGTTCCAGCCGGTGACGCCGCCGCCGCCGTCGAAGTCCGACGAGATGCCGACGTGCTCGAGGCCGATCTTCTTCACGAGGTAGTCGATGTGGTTGACGAAGTCGGCCACGGTGGCGCGCGGGTCACCGGGGGTCTTCTTGTCGATCTCCGCCATGCGCGCATCGTACTTGGCGCGCTGCTCGGGCGACATCGCGTTGAGGCCACCGCGTCCGCCGCCGCCCGTGCCGCCAGCGGGGCCGCCACCGGGCATGCCGAGGCCGAACTCCTTGCGCAGCGCCGCGATCGCCGCGGCGCGCTCGGGCGAGTCGGGCTTGTTGATCTTCACGTAGCTCGCAAACGCCACGGTCTGGATGACGCCGCCGTTCTTCTTCAGCGCCATCAGCTGCTCATCGTCCATGTTACGGCTGTGGTCGGCGAGCGCGCGCGCCGCGGAGTGCGAGGCGATGACCGGCGCCTTCGACAGCGCCATCGCCTGCATGTTGGCGGCCTTCGACGGGTGCGAAAGGTCCACCATGACGCCCCACTTGTTCATCTCGGCGATCGCCTGCTTGCCGAGCTCGCTCAGGCCGTTGTGCAGCCACTTGCCGTCGCGCTCGCCGGTGTTCGAGTCGGCGAACTGGCTGTGGCCGTTGTGCGCGAGCGACAGGTAGCGGCCGCCGCGATCGTGGAACTCCTTCACACGCTTGATGTCGGTGCCGAGCGAGTAGGCGTTCTCGATGCCGATGAGGGCAACCTTCTTGCCGGACTTCGCGATGCGGGGCACATCCGCGGCGGTGAGCGCCAGCTCGATCTGGTCGGCGGCGATCTCCCTGGTGAGGTGATGCACGGCGTCGAACTTGGCCACCGCCTGCTTGTAGGCGCCGTCGTAGCCTTCGGGCGTCAGCGGCCCCTGGCCGACGTAGACGATGAAGAAAGAGGCGTCGAGCCCGCCCTCCATCATCTTCGGCAGGTTGACCTGGGTCTCGAGCCGCTGGGTGTAGTTCTTCTGCCGCGTGAAGTTGTCGGGGTCAATGTCGTCGTGCGTGTCGAGCGTGATCACGCGCTCGTGAATGGCCCGGGCCTTGGCGATCAGCGCGGCGTCGGCGCCGGCCTGGGCCGAGGGCCGCGGATCGGCCAGGGTCACGAACAAAAAGAGGGCGGCGGCGAATGAAGCAAGGCGGTTCATGGGCAGATCTCCTGAAGCGCAGATCCTACCATCCCGAGTAAAACTGAGAGACGATTGGCGGGAATGGATGAGGCACGGGCCGGGCGCCTGTATCGGGAGGCCAATGCCGGCCGGTGGGACCTGCCACGCGCCGTGCTGGTGGACGCCTTGGTACGAAGCGCGGCCAAGGCGTTTGCCGGCCGAATTCCTTCGGATGGGGAACTCGATCGATACCTGCGGACCTTGCACCTGGCCGACCTGGCCCTGGCCTGCGCGTGTGCCGGCGGCCACGAGGCCGCGTGGGACCACTTCGTCGCCGAGTTCAGGCCCGCGTTGTACCGCGCCGCCGACGCCGTGGACGCACACGGCGGCGCGCGCGAAGTCGCCGACGCCCTCTACGCCGAACTCTTCGGCGTCAAGGAGCGCGATGGCGACCGGCAATCCCTCTTCCGCTACTTCCATGGCCGAAGCAGCCTCAGCACCTGGCTGCGTACCCTGGTGGCGCAACGCTTCGTCGATCGCATCCGCGAGAGGCGGCGCCTCGATCCGCTCCCTGAGGAGACGTCGCCGGTTGCCATCGCCGCCAAGCCGGCCGCGCCAGACCCCGATCGGCCGCGTTTCTCGGCGGCGATGCGCGCCGCGCTCGGACTCGCCATCGCCGCGCTGGCGCCGCGCGATCGCCTGCGCCTCGGCTGCTACTATGCGCAAGAGATGACGCTCGCGCAGATTGGCCGGCTCACGGGGGAGCACGAAGCGACCGTGTCGCGCCATCTCACGCGCACCCGGCGCGCGATCCGGGATGAGGTGGAGCGACAGCTGCGCGAACATAACGGGTTCGGCGACCGCGAGATTTCAGAGTGCTTTGCCAGCGTATCGGCTGACGCGGGGCCGATGAATCTCGACGATTGGCTGCCGCCGGATGGCGCCCGCAAGAAGCCCGGCGCGGATCGTTCTAACCCTGAGGACCCCTCGTGAACGCCGAACGCGATCGCGACCGCCAACTGGAGCAGCTGCTCAAGCACGAGCTGGGCGCGGCCACCGCCGCGCCCGCATCGGCGGCGTGCCTCGACGCGGAAACCGTGGCGGCCTGGATGGAAGGCGGCCTCAATCCGCAGGCCGCGGCCCTGGCAGAGGCGCATGCGTCTGGCTGCGAACGGTGCCAGGCCCTGCTCGCCACGGTCGCGCGCACCACGCCGGCGGCGGCCGCCGCGGATGCGAAAGGCGCGCGCCTGTGGCGCTGGTGGTTTGCCCCGCTCGCCGCGAGCGCCGCCGCGGCCACGCTGTGGATGGTCGTGCCGCGCGGACCCACCACGATCCCGGAGAGCGCGCCGAAGCAGGTGGTCGAGGCCCAGATCCCAGAGTCAGCCAAGGACGCGGCCGCGCCTGCCCCGGCGGCATCTGCCCCGGCCGCACCGGTCCCGGCATCGCCGGCGCCGACCGCGCCGACGGTCGCTCGCGAAATGGTCAGCGAGCGCGCGACCGCGCCCGCCGGGACGGCGCAAGAGACGGCGCGCAAGGCCGAGGCGCCGATGCGCGCCGACAACGCCGCCGAGGGACGCGTGGGGGCGGCCGCACCCGCCCCGCCCGCGCTGGCCCAGCTTCGACGGGAACAGCGAGTCATCGAGGTGGCCTCGCCGGACGTCACCCACCGCTGGCGTGCCGGCGCCGGCGGCACGGTCGAGTACTCAACCGACGCCGCCGCCACGTGGCTCCCGGCCTCCTCGCCCGCCGGCCTGGAGATCACGGCCGGCTCGTCGCCTTCAGCGACGGTGTGCTGGCTGGTCGGCCGAGGCGGCCTCGTCCTCGTGTCCGGTGACGGCCGCACCTTCACGCGAGCGCCGTTCTCTGAGGTCACCGACCTCTCGTCAGTTACCGCTGTGAACGCTCGCACGGCCACGGTCACGTCCGCGGATGGGCGCACCTTCGCCACCGACGACGGCGGCCGGACCTGGCGCCGGCCGTAAATCGCCAAATCGCCAAGTCACCAGATCACCAACTGCAAGAATTTCCCCCAGCCCCGTTCTAAGGGAAAGGGGCCACGAACGGCCCCGTTCTCAAGGAGCGGTTCCCATGTCTGCACGCACGTATCTCGCCTCGCTCGCCATCCTGGGTGGCGCGCTGCTGCTGCGGCCCGAGGCCCAGCCCACCCTGCAAGCCGAACCTGCGGTGATTGACGAAGCGCCGGTCACGAGCGACGAGCAGGATCTGACGACCACGCTCGACGACCAATCCGAACTGGCCATCACGGTCTACAACTCCGACATCGCGCTGGTGCGCGACGTCCGCAACCTGCAACTGGCGCGCGGCGTCGGCAACCTGCGGTTCATGGACATTGCCGCCACCGTGAATCCGGCGACGGTGCACTTCCGCTCACTCACCGAGCCTTCCCGCGTGAAGGTGCTCGAGCAGAACTACGAATACGACCTGCTCGAGCCCGACAAGCTGCTGCGGAAGTACGTGGGACGCGAAGTCACGCTGATGCGCACGCGGCAGGACGGCGGCACCACTCGACAGGAGGAAGTGAAGGCGTTGCTCCTCAGCTACAACGCCGCGCCGGTGTGGAAGATCGGCAACGAGATCGTCACCGGGATCGGCGCCGATCACATCCGGTTCCCGGAACTGCCCAGCACGCTGTATTCACGGCCCACGCTGATCTGGACGGTCGCCAACGACGGCGAGTCGCGCCATCGCGTCGAAGCGTCATATCTCGCCACCAAGCTCGCGTGGAATGCGGACTACGTCCTCACCGTGGCCCGCGACGACAAGGCCGCGGACCTCAACGGCTGGGTGACGCTGACCAACGGCAGCGGCACCGCGTTCCGCAACGCGAAGCTGCAGCTGGTGGCCGGCGACCTCAATCGCGTGCGCCAGCAGGTCGGCAAGATGATGCAGGAGATGGCGGCTCGCCGCGACGCACCCGCGGCCGCGGAGGCGATGGCCCAGGAGGCGTTCTCCGACTATCACCTCTACACGCTCGGCCGGAAGACGACCATCAACAACAACCAGACCAAGCAGGTGAGCATGCTCGAGGGGACCGACGTGCCAATCGTGAAGCGCTACGTCGTTGACGGGCAGAACTACTACTACCACAACCAGCAGCACCCGGGTTCCCCCCTCAAGGACCTGGTGCAGGTCTACTACCAGTTCAAGAACGAGCAGAAAGGCGGGCTGGGGATCCCGATGCCGGCGGGCGTGCTCCGCGTGTATCAGGCAGACTCAAAGGGCGGCGTGCAGTTCGTCGGCGAAGACCGCATCATGCACACGCCGAAGGACGAGACGCTCAACGTCAAGATCGGCAACGCCTTCGACGTGGTGTGCGAGCGCAGCCAGATCGACTTCCAGCGCATTACCGGCAACGTCTACGAGTTCGAGTACGAGGTGACCCTGCGCAATCACAAGGCTACCGCGGTATCGGTGGAAGTCAACGAGCCGCTGGGCGGCACGTGGCGGATGATTCGCTCGTCGCACGAGTGGACCAAGACCGCGGCGTGGGCGGCGCAGTTCAAGGTGCCGGTGGCGGCGGACGGCACGGTGGTACTCAAGTACCGCGTGCGGGTGACCTACTGAGCGGGAAGCGCGCGGCGCGTGCGACTCAGGCGGTGAAGCCGGCCAGCGCCTTCTCTTCCGAGTCGTAGGTGTCGAACACGGTGAGCAGCTTGGTGATGGTCAGCAGGTCGGTGATGCGGCTGGTCAGGTTGACGAGCTTGACCGCGCCGTTGGCCTTCTGGGCGGCCATCGAGCAGCGGACCAGTTCGCCCAGGCCGCCGCTATCCATGTAGCCGACCCCGGCCAGGTTCAGCAGGACCTTGTTCCGGCCCTGGAACACGACGCTCGCCACCTTGTCGCGCAGCAACGTCGCGCCATCGTCAATCGTTAGCTTGCCCTGGAGATCCAGGACGGTGATGTCGCCAATCGTGCGCTCAGTGATCTGCATGCGAAATCCCTCGACGGCCCGGATGCACCCGGGTAATGGTGAGACGATTCCGCGACCGTGGGGGGCGGCGCCTCGCAGGGGGGAGTCTACCTCAATCCAATACGGCGCGACCGCATGTACAATGCGCCCCCGGGAGGTCACCGTGCTGAAACGCGTGCTCATCGCCATCTGTTTGATTGCCACTGTCTCGCTGGCGGCCCAGCAGCGGGCGCCGCAGAACGAGTCCATTCGCCAGGAGGACCTGCGCGCCGACCTGTTCTTCCTGGCCGGGGATGCGATGCGTGGCCGGTTGACCGACACGGTCGAGAACCGCGCCACCGGCGACTACATCCGGTCCCGGTTTGAACGGCTTGGCCTCAAGCCCGCCGGGGCCGGCAATTCCTACTTCCAGAACTACAACCTGATGACCGCCACGCTCGGCGAGGGCAATGCGTTGGCGGTGACGGGGGGAGGCGGCGGCGCGCGCCGGTATCGGCACGGGCAGGAGTTCTATCCCCAGCGGTTCGGCGCGAGCGGACAGGTCACCGCGCCGGTGGTGTTCACCGGCTTCGGCATCGGCGCGCCCAGGTGGCGGCACGACGACTACAACGGCGACGTCAAGGGCAAGATCGTGCTCGTGCTCGACCACGAGCCCGGCGAGCGCGACCCCGACAGTCCGTTCGAAGGAGTCGTCACCGCGGAGCCGGCGGCGGCGTGGCGCAAGGCGCTGGCCGCGCAAGAGAAGGGGGCGGCGGCCATCCTGTTCGTGAGCGACATCCACAACCATCCGGGGACCGCCAACTTCGAGCAGACGGCGCGCAACGTCTGGCCCGAGGCGCGGCCGCACCTGCGCACGTTCACCCTCGCCGCCTGGGCGGATCGCATTCACATTCCCGCGGCGCAGATCTCCCCCGCTCTGGCAGCGTCGCTCGTCGCCGGCACCGGGAAGACGCTGGCGGAACTGGGCAAGGCGGCGGAGGCGGCGCGCGGCTTCACGCCGTTGCCGCTACCGGGCGTCGAGATCGAGCTGACCACCGCCGTCGATCGGCACACCATCCCCGACCGCAACGTGGTCGCGCTGCTCGAAGGCAGCGATCCCAAACTCAAGGACGAATGGGTGATCGTCTCGGCGCACTTCGATCACAACGGCGACCAGGTCTTCGCCGGCGCCGACGACAACGGCTCCGGCACCGTGGCGCTGCTCGAGATCGCGGATGCCTACGCGCTGGCGGCGCAGCAGGGCCGCCGCCCGCGCCGCAGCATCCTGTTCGCGGCGTGGAACTCGGAAGAGCGCGGGCTGCTCGGCGCGTGGGCCTACACCGAGGAACCGCTGGCGCCGCTGACCACGATTGCGGCGGTGCTCAACATGGACATGATCGGCCGCAACGAAGAGGTGCAGGTGGGCGGCGGTGCGCGCTTCAACGGCTTCGAGGTGCAGAGCGCGGAGTCGAACAGCAACACGCTCAACGTGATGGGCTTTGCGCGCACGCCCGACCTGTCGGCGGCGATCGACAAGGCGAACGCCGGCATCAGCCTCGAGCTCAAGCGCCGCTACGACAACAACCTGTCGAACCTGGTCCGCCGCAGCGACCAGTGGCCGTTCCTGCAGCGCGGCGTGCCGGCGCTGGGGTTCATGACCGGGCTTCATCCCGACTATCACACCGTCTACGACCGGCCGGAGAAGATCAACTACGTGAAGATGGAGAAGATCGCGCGGCTGATTCACCAGGCGAGCTGGGATCTCGCCAACGCGGATTCGCGGCCCAAGCCGGTCGCGCCGTAGGCGCGACGCGGGTCATTCCCAGCGAAACACGCGGGACGACAGCGCCGTGCACGCCACGCCCACCACGAGGAGCACGGCGATGTCGCCGAGGTGCGCCGACCATGGCTCGCCCGTCCAGATGCCCCGCAACAACGACACCACGTAGGTGACGGGCAGCAACCGCGCCACCGTTTGCAGCCCCGCGGGGAGCGCGTCCACCGGCGCGAACAGGCCCGAGAGCGCGATCATCGGGTAGAACGTCAGCGCGCCGATCGGCTGCGCGAAGCGCGCGGTGGGGACGATGGCCGCGATCACGAACCCGATGGAGAGCAACGACAGGGTGCTCAGCAGCAGCGCCGCGCCAAATCCGATCAGGGGCACGTCGAGGCCGACCGGGTAGTAGCGCCTGCCGGCCAGCGTCATCAGCACCAGCGAGAACGCCGTGAACACCAGCTTGACCAGCACGTGCGCGGTCAGGATGGTCGGCGGCCGCAGCGGCGTGGCGCGGAGGCGCTTCAGGATGCCGCTCTCGCGATAGATGGAGACGACCGTCACCAGGGAGATGACGGCGCTCATGGAAATGAACAGCGCGGCCAATACCGGCAGGCCGGCCTGCATGAAGGCCAGGTTGGCCGGCGAGGGCGCTCCGGTGCCACCCCGGTTCAGGGCGCGGCCCGCGATCAGGAAGACGGCCACCGGCATCACCAGCGTCCCGATCGCCCCCAGCGGCTCGCGCAGGAAGATCTTGATTTCCAGCCAGGTGAGTTGCAGGAGTCCACGCAGCATGAGGGCGCCTGCCTAGTCGCGAATCGAGTGGCCGGTCAGCTTGAGGAACACGTCCTCGAGGCTGGGCAACACGGTGCGGAAGTCGCTGACGCGAATCTGGTGCTCGGCGAGGCACTGGATCACCTCGGTGACGAAGCCGTCGCCCCGCCCGTGAATCGTGAACTCGGCGTCGGCGCGCAGCACTTCGTCCACGTGCGGGAGCGCGCCAAAGCACGCCTCGGCGGCTGGGTCCCGCGTCACCAGGACCACGGACCGCCCGGGGCAATGCCGGTCCACGAGCCGTGGCGGCGTGTCGATGTCGATGATGCGCCCGTGCTCGATGATGGCGACGCGGTCGCACAGCCGCTCGGCCTCTTCCATGAGGTGCGTGGTCATGAACACGGTCTTGCCGCGGGCCCGGATGCCACGCACCAGATCCCAGATGGTGCGGCGCGACTGCGGATCGAGGCCGGTGGTCAATTCGTCGAGGAACACCACTTCCGGATCGTTGATGAGCGCCAGCGCGATGAACAACCGCTGCTGCTGGCCTCCAGAGAGGGTCATGAACCACGCGTTGCGCTTGTCGGCGAGGCCCAGCTGCTCGAGCAGCCGGTCGCCGTCGCTGACCGGTCGTCTATAGAGTGAGGCCCAGAGGTGGACCGCTTCCCACACCTTGATGCGCTTCTGCAGGTGGGCCTGCTGGAGCTGCACGCCGACGCGCTCCTGCAGCTGGTAGGCGTCGCGAAACGGGTCGAGGCCGAGCACCGAGATGGAGCCGCGATCGGGCTGGCGCAGCCCTTCCACGCACTCCATGGTGGTGGTCTTGCCGGCGCCGTTGGGTCCGATCAGGCCGAAGATCTCGCCGTCGGCGACGTCGAACGACACCTCGTCAACCGCGACCGTCCGGCCGTAGGTCTTCCGCATTCCGGCGACCCGGACGACCGGCGGCGTGGACGCGCTCATCAGAGACCGGGCACGTCGATCAACCGGTCGCCGCTGCGCATGTCCTCCTCGAGCAGCGCCATGAGCGCCCTGGCGATGGGACCCGGGTTGCCGTCGCCAATCTTCGCGCCGTCCCATTCGACGATCGACGCCACCTTGATCGAACTGCCGATCAGCATCATCTCGCGGGCGGCGCGCGCGTCGGCCACGGGCACGTCGCACACTTCCACGCCCGCGATCCGCCCCTGCTTCACCAGTTCGGGCGCCAGCGCCAAGAGCCGGAGCGACGTGCAGCCCGACAGAATGTGATCGAATTTCGGATGGCGAAACACCCCGTCCTGCGTCACGAACGCGACGTTCATGTTCGAGCTCTCGCCGACATGCCCGGCCTCGTCGATGAAGACGCCGTTGTCGAGGCCGGCCTTCTTCGCCTCCATCTGCATCAGCACGTTCGGCAGGTAGTTGGTGCTCTTGGTGATGGCGTAGAGCGGCGGCTTGATCGGCAACGTGGTGGTCATCACCCGCAGCCCTTCGGTATACCAGCGCTCGGGATACGACAGCCCGGCGAAGATCATCACGAAGAACCCCGGCTCGGCGCCGGCGGCGGGGCTGAGCTCCAGGCTCCCGGGCCCGGACGACAACCAGTAGCGGATGGCGCCGTCGCGCTGGCCGGCAGCCGCCGTGGTGCGAATGACGATGTCGCGCATGTGCTCGCGCGTGCCCGGCAGCTGCAGGTTCGACCGCGCCGCCGACCGCATGAACCGATCGAGATGCGCGTCGAGGTCGTAGATCCTGCCGCGGACGATACTCGCCGTGTCGAAGATGCCGTGCCCGCGATGCACCATGTGATCGTCGAACGGGATCACCATCAGCGCCGGGTCGGTCACCACGCCGCCAAGCTGGCTCGAATAGAACGCCCAGTACTTGACCGGCTGTTTCTCGCGCAAGGCGTGCAATCCGGCGAGGATGTCATCGGTGTTCAGCAGGCGAAGGGAAGGGGAAGTGGCTGCCATTGGCCGCCCACTCTAGCATGTGGCGATTCGTCCCTCCGGAGCGTATACTCGTCCCGCTCCTTTGGCCCTCGGTAACCTCTGGAAGGTGACCATGTCTCTGACACGTTCGTTCGTGCTCCTGTCCTGTTCGGCGCTCCTGGCGACTGCCGTGCTCGTGCCAGTAGCCGGCCAACAACCCGATTCACCGGATGCCGTCAACAACCAGGTCCTCGTCCAGTTTTCGGCCCGTTCAACGCCCGCGGCGCGCGCGGCCGCGCGCGGTCGCATCCGAGCAACGCGCGAGGAAGTGCTAGTGGCCGCGACTCGCCGCGCCGACGGCAAGGGCGACCTCGAGCTGCTCCGGTTGCCTCCCGGGCTGGCAGTGGCCGACGCGGTCCGCGGCCTCACCGCCGACGGCGCGGTGGAGTTCGCCGAGCCCAACTGGATCTACCAGCACCACGCCACTTCCAACGACCCGTACTTCACGAATGGATCGCTGTGGGGCATGTACGGTGATGCCTCGACGCCAGCCAATCAGTTCGGCAGCCAGGCGGCCGAAGCGTGGGCGGCCGGGAACACCGGTCAGGCTTCGGTGTACGTCGGCATCATCGACGAGGGCGTGATGCGCCAGCACCAGGACCTCACGGTGAATGTCTTCGTGAACGCCTTCGACCCGGTCGACGGCGTGGATAACGACGGCAACGGCTACGTCGACGACGTCAACGGCTGGGATTTCGACGGCAACAACAACAGCACCTTCGACGGGACGCAGGACGACCACGGGACGCACGTCGCCGGCACGATTGGCGCGGCGGGCGGCAACGGCACTGGCGTTGCCGGAATGAACTGGCAGGTCACCATGATCCCGGCCAAGTTCCTGGGCCGGCGGGGCGGCACGACGGCCAACGCCATCAAGGCGGTTGATTACCTCACCGACTTGAAGACGCGCCACGGCTTCCACATCGTGGCGACTAACAACTCCTGGGGCGGCGGCGGCTTCTCGCAGGGACTGCTGGATGCCATCAACCGGGGCGGCAACGCCGACATCCTCTTCGTGGCGGCCGCCGGCAACGGCGGCAGCGACGGCGTGGGTGACAACAACGACACCACGGCCAGCTACCCGTCCAACTATCAGTGCACGGCCAATGGCTCGTACGACTGCGTGGTTGCGGTCGCGGCCATCACGAGTGCGGGCGCCAAGTCGAGCTTCTCCAACTACGGCGCCAGCACCGTCGACCTCGGCGCGCCTGGTTCCGCCATCTACTCGACGCTCCCCGGCAAGTCGAACAGCTCGACCTACGGCTCCTACAGCGGCACCTCGATGGCGACACCGCACGTCACCGGCGCCGTCGCACTCTACGCGGCGGGGCATCTCACCGCCACCGCGGCACAGATCAGGACCGCGATCCTGACCAGCGCCCTTCCCACGGCGTCGCTCGCCGGCAAGACGGTCACCGGCGGCCGGCTCAACGTCGGCGGGTTCTGATCCCGCAGGCCCGAAAAAACGAAACGCCCGAGCGGCGAATGCCGCTCCGGGCGCTTCAGTGCGCAATTTGCGCCTCCCGGCAGGAGCCGGGACTATTTGTTTAGATCAGTTCCGAGTTGCTCCAATTTCGTCGCGTGACCGGGGACTTACACCCGGTCACGCGGCGAAATGGTCCGGCGGAGTGTTCATCGTGCAACCCCCTTTGCCGAGAATTCGAACCCTGTCGTTCCGTTCCATTCCGCCGCCCACGCCTTTGCGACGGCTTGTTACCATTACACCTCCACGGCGGTGAGGGGCGTGGCTACCACTGTGATACGCCTACGGGCAGCCGGTGTCAAGGGGGCCTGCCGGAGTGCATAATGGGGCCATGAAAGACACTCCGCGCGCATGGGTTGGACTGGTGCTGGTCGCGGCCACGCTGGGAATGTCGGCGCCATCGGCGCAGACGCCGTCAACCGGGCGCCTCATGCGCGACAAGCTGACCCATACCAACAGGATCCTCGAGGCCATCCTGACCAGCGACTACGAGTCGCTCGATCGGGAAAGCGCCGCCCTGGTGCGCGCCACCGAGCTCCCGGCCTGGTCGGTGCTGAAGAGCCCCGAGTACTTGCGGCAGAGCGCCGCCTTCATCAGCGCGATCCAGGACCTGCGTGACGCGGCCAAGGCGCGCGACCTCGACACCGCGGCGCTCCAATACATGTCGTTGAGCCTGACCTGCTTCCAGTGCCACAAGCACATCAAGGGCGCCCGCATCGCGGGCAAGTAACCGGACGAGAGGACTGCCAACATGTCAGCCATGCGAACCATCCCTGCCCTGATTGCCATCTGCCTCACCGTGCTCGTGGTCCCGTCGCGGGCCCAGACCCCCAGCTGGCACCTGACCGCCACCGTGGCCGAAAGCTGCAGCTGCACCGTGTCGTGCCCCTGCAACTTCGGCGGCGACCCGTCGAAGATGCCCTGCGAGGGCAATCGCATGATCTCGATCGAGCAGGGCCACTACGCGGACGTGGACCTGGCCGGCGTGCAGGTGCTGGTCACCTTCAACATGCGGACGTGGTCGAAGATCTACGTCAGTGACAAGGTCTCGGATCGCCAGATGAAGGCGGTGGAGGCCCTGCTGCCCCTCGCCTTCGCGGGCTTCCAGAAGGGGATGCTGTCGTTCACCAAGGCGCCCATCACCATGGAAGTCACCGACGCGCGGGTCCGCTTCTCGGGCCCCGAATCGGCCGTGGACATGGAAGTGATGCGCGGGTTCAACGGCCAGGCCGTCAAGATCCTGAACCTGCCAGCCGCCGTGTTCCAGGACTACACCCAGTTCCGATCCGTCTCGCACACCCACACCAGCGCCGCGCAGTCGTGGAGCCACAAGGGCACCAACGGCTTCACCTCGAAGTGGGACACCGGCAGCAAATAGATCGCGATCTGCCGGCGCAACGGTATTCTGTAGGGCGATGCGTCACCTCGTCCTGCTTGCCGTGCTGGCCGCCTCGTGGCCGGTCTCCCCGCTGTACGCTCAGACCAGCGACATCCTGACGTCGGGACGGCGGGTGCTCACCGCCGAGCGCCTCCGCGACGACGAGCGGGTGACGCTGGACGGCATTCTCGACGAGGGCGCCTGGAAGCGCGCCACCACCGCGGGCGAGTTCATCATGCAGGACCCGGTGCTCGGCGGCACGCCCACCGAGCCCACCGACATCCGCGTCGTCTTCAACCGCGACCACCTCTACATCGGCGTCGTCTGCTACGACTCGGAACCGGACAAGCTGAAGGGCAACACGCGCAAGCGCGACGAGTTCCTCAGCGCCGACGACCGCTTCATGTGGACGATGGACACGTTCCTCAACCAGCAGACGGGCTATTTCTTCGAGATGAACCCGTCGGGGTTGATGGCCGATTCGCTGATGGGCCCCGGCGGCAGCCAGAGCCGCGAATGGGATGGCGTGTGGAACGCGCGGGTCCGCCGCAGCGACATCGGCTGGACGATCGAGATCGACATCCCGTTCCGGACGCTGGCCTTCGACCCCAACGCCCCGGCCTGGGGCGTCAACTTCCAGCGCACCGTCCGCCGCAAGAACGAAGAGACGGTGTGGACCGGCCACCAGCGCAACCAGGGCCTGCGGCGGATGTCGAACGCGGGGCTGCTGGTCGGCCTGACCGACGTCACGCAGGGGCGCGGCCTCGAGTTCAAGCCGTATCTCGCCGGCGCCATCGGTGATGCGCCGGGCCGGACGCCCGCGATCGAGCGCAACGGCACGGCCGACGTCGGCGGCGAGATCACCTACAACCTGACCCCGAGCCTGCGGGCCGTGGCCACCATCAACACCGACTTCGCGGAAACAGAGGTTGATACACGGCGTGTCAACCTGACCCGGTTTCCGTTGTTCTTCCCGGAAAAACGCGGCTTCTTCCTCGACGGCGCGACCTTCTTTGACTTCCATGTGCCGGCGTTCTTCTCGCGGCGCATCGGCCTGACCAACGGTCAGCCGCAGCGCATCCTGGGCGGCACCAAGCTGACCGGCCAGGCTGGGCGTTTCGACGTCGGCGCGCTCTACGTACGCACCGGCGAAGACAAGGGCGCGCTCGGCGAGGACTTCCTGGTGGCCCGCGTGCGCCGCCGCATCCTCCGCCAGTCGTTCATCGGCGCCCTCTACACGGGGCGCTCGACCCGCGACCAGTCGGCCGTGGCGACCCGCACCACCGCCGGCCTCGACTTCCGCCTGGCGACATCGTCTTTCCGCGGCAGCAAGAACCTCGAGGCGAGCGGGTTCTTCGCCGTCACGACTCCATCGCTGGGCATCGGCGACAACCTCTCGTACGGCCTGCGCCTCGATTACCCCAACGACGTGTGGGACACCAGCTTCGCGTTCCAGGAAGTGCAGAAGAACGTAAGCCCGGAGGTCGGCTTCCTGCCGCGGCGCGACTATCGCCGCTACCAGCCGGAGTTCCGATGGGGCCCGCGGCCCACCGACAACCGCTGGATCCGCCGCCTCTCGTTCGGCGGCGACGCCGACATCTACACCGACACGCGCAACCACCTGGTGACGCGCGAGGTGGACCTCACCGCCATGCGCGTCGAGCTCCACAGCGGCGACAACGCCGAGGTGAGCGTGGTACCCACCTACGAGCGTCTCGAAGAGGATTTCGGGATCTCAACGGGCGTCACCCTGCCGGCCGGGGCGGAGTACTCGTTCACCCGATTCCGGATCTCGGGCCAGACCGCCAACAAGCGGATGCTGGCGCTGCAGCCGCGCGTGGAGTGGGGCAACTTCCTGTCCGGCAGGCGTACCGAGGCCGCCATCGGCCTGGGCGTGCGTCCGCGGTCCGGCGTCACGCTCAACCTCTCCTATGAATGGAACGCGGTCGATCTGGCGGAGGGGAGTTTCAAGACCCGCCTGTACCGCTTCGTCGGCGACACGCAGTTCAGCCCGTTCATGTACCTCGTGAACAACGTGCAGTTCGACTCGGTGAGCCGCGTGCTCGGCTGGCAGTCGCGCTTCCGCTGGATCGTGACGCCCGGCAACGACATCTTCGTCGTCTACACCCACAACTGGCTGGACTCGACGGATCCCTCATCCCGCTTCATGACGCTCGATCGCCGGGGCGCCGCCAAGGCCGTGTATACCAAGCGCTTCTAGCCACGACACTCGAGCGCACCAAAAAAGAGGCCGCGGTCGCCCGCGGCCTGAAGCGTGCACGTGGAGGTTGGAGAGAGACGCTCAGTACCGGCACGCCCGCAGGGCGTTGACCGCCGATGGGACGAGCAGGACGAGGGCGGATGCAGTCAGCTTCATCATGGGCGGTCCTCCACGTAGCAGGGGGCGACGATCGCGTTGGCTGGGACACGCTAGCAGACTTCGACGCCTTCTGACCGGACCGCGGCGCAGGTTGCACGCAAACCGCGGCACCCTGCCGGGCAGCCGCGCGGTACAAAAAAAGGCCGCGGGCGCCCGCGGCCTAGTTGCGTTCACGTTGGAGGTTGAGCGATTGGACGAACTAGTGAGCGCGCACCGCTCCCGGCACACCCACGGCATCGAATGCCCCTTCGGGCACAGCGGCGGGCGCCTCGACCAGGCACCACGCCTCTTGATCGTTGAGAATCTCGGCCGCGAGCTGCGTGTGCAGCGCGTGGCCGGCGCGATGGGCGACGACGTGACCGACGATCGGATATCCGACGAGCGCCAGGTCACCGACGACGTCCAGGATCTTGTGGCGAACGAACTCGTCTTCGAAGCGCAGGGCGTTCAGCACGCCGGTGTCGCCGATGACGATGGCGTTCTCGAGTGAGCCGCCGAGGGCCAGGCCGTTCTGGCGCAGCCATTCCACTTCCTTCAGGAAGCCGAACGTGCGCGCCGCGGCGATGTTGTCGGCGAAGCTGCTTTCGGTAATGCGCTCCGTGCGCGACTGGTGCCGCAGCAGCGGATGGTCGAAGCTGATGGTATAGCTGACCTTGAAGTGATCCGACGGGTAGATGGCAATGCGCTTGTCGCCGCTCGCAATCTGCACCGGCTTGAGGATTTTGAGGTACTTGCGCGACGGGCCCAGCGTCTTGACGCCCGCTTCCTGCAACAGATACAGGAACGGCGCGCTGCTGCCGTCCATGATCGGCACTTCTTTGTGGTTGAGCTCGACGATGATGTTGTCGATGCCGGCCGAAACCAGCGCCGCCAGCAGGTGCTCGACCGTTTCGACGGTGGCGCCGGCCTTGCCCAGCACGGTCGCGTGCTGCACGCTGGAAACCTCAGAAACCGAAGCGGCGATTTCGACGCCCAGATCCGTGCGGCGGAACCGGATGCCGGTGTCCGCAGCCGCGGGCTTCAGGGTCAAGGTGACCTTCTGGCCGGAGTGAAGCCCGATGCCAGCGCATGAAATCTGCCGTTTGATCGTCCGTTGTGCGTCCATTTAATCTACGGTTCCGCTCCCAACAGAAGCAAAGTCGATGCCTACGATTGGCCCCCAGGCATAAATTGACTAAGCCCATTGCCTGCAACGTTTACACAGATTTTCACACTCGGGCGCTTCTTACGGCTGTGTTTCCGGAGCCACAGCGGCAAACCCCCGAAGTGTGGCTATTTTGCCTCGCCTTCGCCCTTCGGGCTTTGGCGGAGCAGGCTCAAGCCTCTAACATTGCGGCCAGAAACTGGCCCGTCGCCGAGGCTTTGGACTTCGCCACCTGCTCCGGCGTGCCCTGCGCCACGACCCGGCCGCCGCCCTCGCCGCCCTCAGGCCCCAAATCGATCAGCCAGTCCGCCGACTTGATGACATCCAGGTTGTGCTCGATCACGACGATGGTGTTGCCCTGATCGACGAGGCGCATCAGCACGTCGAGCAGCTTCCGCACATCCTCGAAGTGCAGGCCGGTGGTCGGCTCGTCCAGGATGTAGAGCGTGCGGCCGGTGCCGCGCTTCGACAGTTCGCGCGACAGCTTGACGCGCTGCGCCTCGCCGCCGCTCAACGTGGTCGCCGACTGCCCCAGCGTGATGTAGCCCAGGCCCACGCTCTGCAGCGTGCGCAGCTTGACGGCCAGCGGCGGGAAGTTCTCGAGCAGCGGCAGCGCCTGATCGACGGTGAGGTCGAGGACGTCGGCAATCGACTTGCCGCGGTACTTGATCTCCAGCGTCTCGCGGTTGTAGCGGCGGCCCTTGCACTGCTCGCACGTCACGTAGACGTTGGGCAGGAAGTGCATTTCGATGGCGATCACACCGTCGCCCTGGCACGCCTCGCACCGCCCGCCCTTGACGTTGAACGAGAAGCGCCCCGGCTTGAAGCCGCGGGTGCGCGCCTCGGGCACCATCGCGAACAGCTCGCGGATGAACGTGAACAGGCTGGTGTAGGTCGCCGGATTCGACCGCGGCGTGCGCCCGATCGGCGACTGATCGATTTCGATCACCTTATCGATCAGGTTGATGCCTTCGATCTTGTCGTGCGCGCCGGGTTCGTCGGCGGCGCGATAGAACTCACGGGCCAGCGCCTTGTAGAGGATGTCGTTGACCAGCGTGCTCTTGCCGGAGCCGCTGACGCCGGTAACCGCGACCAGGCGCCCGAGCGGGATCTTCACGTCCACCGACTTGAGGTTGTTGGCGCGGGCGCCGCGAATCACGATTTCGCCCTTCGCCTCTTTCCGGCGGGCCGCCGGCGTCGCCACGGAGTGGTGTCCGGCGAGATAGGCGCCGGTCAGCGACCCGTTGCCGTTACCACCCACGCCCGGCTGCCGGGCGTGGGGCCCGGCGTTGGCGATCAGGTCGGCCGGCGTGCCCTGGAAGATCACCTGGCCGCCGAGGTCACCGGCGCCGGGGCCGAGGTCCACCACGTAATCCGCGGTGCGAATGGTCTCTTCGTCGTGCTCCACCACCACCACGGTGTTGCCAAGGTCGCGCAAGCGCCCCAGCGTGGCCAGCAACTTGCGGTTGTCGCGCTGGTGCAGGCCGATCGACGGTTCGTCCAGCACGTAGAGCACGCCGGTGAGGTTCGAGCCGATCTGCGTCGCCAGCCGGATGCGCTGGCCCTCGCCGCCCGACAACGTTGCCGCCGAGCGCGCCAGCGTGAGGTAGCCGACGCCGACGTCGTTGAGGAAGCGCAGCCGGTCGCGAATTTCCTTCAGGATGCGCGTGGCGATCATCGCCTCCCGGTCCTGCAGCTCGAGGCCCTCGAATACCGCGAGCGCGGATGAAATCGGCAGGTTGACGTAGTCGGCAATGGTCTTGTCCTTGAGCGTGACGACCAGGCTTTCGGAGCGGAGCCGGTTACCCAGGCACACCGGGCATTCACGCAGCGCCCGGTACGGGTCGAGCTCTTCCTGGACGGCCCACGAACCCTCCTCGAACCGCCGGCGCAGATTCGGGATCACGCCCTCGAAGTCGCGGCCGAACGGTTCGGGCGTGACCAGCTTCTTCTTGGCCGTCTTCTTTGCGGTCTTTGCGGATGGTTCGGCGGGACTTGAGTCCCGCCCTCCTGGCGCCTTGCCATCCGGACCGAGGAGGATGAGGTCGCGATGCTTCTTCGGGAGCTTGCCGAAGGGCACCTGCGGATCGATGCCGTAATACGCGGAGATTGACGCCACCGCCTCCGACACCAGCTTGCCGTCGCCGCGGCCCCACGGCGCAATGGCGCCGCCGGCCAGCGACAGCGACTCGTCGGGGACAATGCGGTTCGGGTCGAAGTCCCAGGTCGCGCCCAGCCCCTGGCACGACTGGCAGGCGCCGTGCGGCGAGTTGAACGAGAACGCGCGCGGCGACATCTCCGGCACGCTGATGCCGCACACCACGCACGCCAGCTTGCGCGAGAACAGCCGGTCCCCGCCATCCAGCGAGTTGATCACCACGACATCGTCGGCCATGGTGAGCGCGACCTCGACCGATTCGGCGAGGCGGCGCTCGATGCCGCTGCGGACGATCAGGCGGTCGATGACAATGTCGATGTTGTGATTGCGGCGGCGGTCCAGCTTGATGTCTTCTTCGAGCGAGCGGGTGTGGCCGTCGACGCGGGCCTTGGTGAAGCCGCGCGTGCGCAGCGCCAGCAGTTCCTTCTTGAACTCGCCCTTGCGGCCGCGGACGATCGGCGCCATCACGTTGATGCGGGTGTCCTGCGGATTGGTCATCACCAGGTCAACGATGCGCTCGAGCGACTGGGAGGCGATGGCGCGGCCGCAGTTCGGACAGTGCGGCACGCCGATGTTGGCGAACAGCAGCCGCAGGTAGTCGTAGATCTCGGTGACCGTGCCGACGGTGGAACGCGGATTGGAGCCGGTGGTCTTCTGCTCGATCGAGATGGCGGGCGACAGGCCGTCGATCAGATCGACGTCGGGCTTCTCCATCTGCTCGAGGAACTGCCGGGCGTAGGCCGACAACGATTCGACGTAACGCCGCTGGCCCTCGGCGTAGAGCGTGTCGAAGGCGAGCGAGGACTTCCCCGAGCCCGACAAGCCCGTGATGACCACGAGCTTGTTGCGCGGAATGTCGACGTCGATGTCCTTGAGGTTATGGACGCGCGCGCCCCGGACAGCTATCCAATCGTGCGGCATGAGGTACTGCGGGGCCCACGGCATGGACCCCAATCCCCAATTCTAATACGTACAGGCCACAGAGGCACAGAGACCAGGCTCAGTGTCCTCCGTGGTTAGTTTCGCAGTTTGCTGTGTTTGAAGCCGTAAACGACGTACAGCACCAGGCCGACGGCCAGCCAGAGGCCGAACCGTTCCCAGGCCTGATAGGGCAGGCCGACCATGATGAACAGGCAGGCGACGACACCCAGCGGGGCGATAACCCACACGAAGGGCACCTTGAACGGCCGGTGACGCTCGGGCTCCTTGACGCGGAGCACCAGGACGCCGGCGCAGACCAGCGCAAATGCGAACAGCGTCCCGATGTTGGTGAGGTCGTAGGTCTCGGCCGCATCACCGATCGCCGAAGCCACCGCCACGAGGATGCCGGTGAACAGCGTCGCGGTGTACGGAATCCGCGTCCTGGGATCGATGCGCGCCACCCACTCGGGCAGCAGGCCGTCGCGCGCCATGGCGAAGAAGATGCGGGGCTGCCCGTACTGGAACACCAGCAGGACCGCCGACATCGACACCGCGGCGCCAAACGCCACGATCACGCCGACCTTCTGGTAGCCGATGAGTTCGAGGGCGCGGGCCAGCGGATCGGCCACGCCCAGTTCGGTGTAGGGCACCATGCCCGTGATCACCGCGCCGATCACGACGTAGATGAGCGTGCACACCGCCAATCCGCCGAGGATGCCGATCGGCAGGTTGCGTTGCGGGTTCCTGGTTTCTTCGGCCGCGGTCGAGATGGCGTCGAAGCCGATGTAGGCGAAGAACACGATGGCCGCGCCTTGATGGATGCCGGTGAACCCGTTGGGCGCGAACGGGGTGTAGTTGGCGGGGTTGATGTTGCCGAGGCCGACGACGACGAACAGCGCGAGCACGGCCAGCTTGATGATCACCATCACCGTGTTGGCGGACGCGCTCTCGCGGGCGCCGCGCAGCAGCAGCCACGTGATCAGCATCACGATGCCGAAGGCCGGCAGGTTGACCAGGATCGGGATGCCGAGCAGGTGCGGCGCCGTGGTGAGCAGGCCGCTGACGTCGGGGTTCGAACTGAGGAGCGCGGTGCGGTAGCCGGTGGTCAGCCACGCCGGCAGATCGACGCCGACGCCGCGCACCAGCGTGTTGAAGTAGTCGCCCCACGAGATCGCCACGGCGACGTTGCCGACGGCGTATTCGAGCATGAGGTCCCAGCCGATGATCCAGGCCACCAGCTCGCCGAGCGTCGCGTACGAGTAGGCGTAGGCGCTGCCGGCCTGCGGGATCATCGCCGCGAGTTCCGCGTAGCAGAGCGCCGCCAGGGCGCAGGCGCCGCCCAGCAGGATGAACGAGAAGATGAGGGCGGGACCCGCCCCATAGCGGATCACCGTGCCGTCGGGCGCCACCTGCCCGGCCGCGGCGGTGCCGATGGCGCCGAAAATGCCGGCGCCGATCACCGCGCCGATGGCCAGCATCACGAGATCGCCGGCGCCGAGCACACGCTTCAGCGCGCGCGGGTCCGAGTCGTCGATCACGAGCGCCGCAATCGGCTTTCGCTGGAAGAGTTGATTCATACGCGCCTGCATTCTAGTGCAGGAACGCAGGCCGGCGCGGAACGTCTACGCGGGAGACGCCACGTCATCAGATGACGCGGGCCGCTCCGCCACCACCGAGGCGACGAAGCGCCCATCCGCTTCGCCTTCGCGCGAGCGCAGCACCGCGAACGGCGCGACCAGCTTCGGCAGTTCCCCGGCTTCGAGCAGGAACGCCGGGTTCTTCGGATGCCCGACCTCGGCCTGCCGGGTCGTGAACGTCTCGTAAAACAGCCGGCCGCCGGGCTTGACCGCCGCCAGCAGCGCCGGCATCAACGGCCGATGCAGGTAGTTGAAGACGAAGACGGCATCGTAGGCATCCCGCGACAGATCGGGCGGCGGATCGGTCTCGAGATCGACGATACCCGCGGTGAGCGTGAGGCGGAGGCGTTGGGCGGTGGCGCGCAGAAAGGCGACCGCCTCGGCATCCCGGTCAATCGCGGTAACCTCGAAGCCCGCACTCGCAAGCAGCAGCGCGTGCCGGCCGCGGCCACACGCCACGTCCAGAACCTTGCCGCCACGCGGTAACAGATCGGCGTTGTCGATCAGCCAGGGAGACGGTCCGCGCAACGCGCCGGGGCCAAAGTCGCGCGGCCCGGACCATGCGGCGAGACCGCCGGCCAGGTTGAGCACCCCACCAACGCCGGCTTCCAGCAGCAGCCGCGACGCCGCGACACTCCTGACGCCGTGCTCGCAATACACGAGCAACGGCCGTCCATCGCCGGGCAGCACCGCGGGCGCCGACGCGATCAGGTCAACCGGGATCAGCCACGCGCCCGGGATGTGGCCGAGCTGCTCGTACTCGCCCGGAGACCTGACATCCAGGGCGATGGCGCCGCCCGTGGCGAGCAGGGCCCGTGCCTCATCGTGACTGATGGTACGGAGTTCGCTCACGACGCAATGATGACGGCGGCGAAGACCGACGCCAGGAACAGCCAGCGCAACGTGACCACCCACAGCGACGCCGCCGCGCCGACCAGCCACGGCGAACGGCGATCGCGCGAGCGGAACCACCACTTGGTGACGTCGAACAGTCCGGCCGGCGACAGCGACAGCAGCAGCCCCAGGCCGAAATCGAAGATGCGATAGCTGTCGGACACCTCGAGCACGACGGCCACCCACAACGCACCGGCCAGAATCGACAGCGCGAGGCGGTCGTAGGGATGCGCCAGCGGATGGAGCACCAGCGACGTCGTGCGCAGTCCCAGGCACAGGCCGGCCAGGCCGACCAACCCCACGATCAGCACCGTCATGCGATCGAGGTCCGGGAGCCGGACGCCACATCGGCGGGAAACGAGTAGATGGATTCGTTCGAGGCGACCACCAGTTGGCCGCGCGCACCGAACGCGAGCCCGACGAGCCCGGCGCCGGCCACCACCAGCTCGGGCGGCGCGCCTGGGCGCATCGCATAGACCCCGCTCGCGCCGGCGAGTGCTTCAACGACGTGCAGCGTGCCCGCGGCATCGAAGGCGAGGCCCTGGGGCCGGCCGAACCGCGCCGCCACCGTTTCCACGGCGCCGTTCGGGCTGATGCGGCGCACCGAGTCGTAGGTCGCCAGCGTCGGCGCCGACACGTAGAGATGGCCGTCCGGCGACATCGCGAGGTGAAAGGCCGCCATGCTTGGCGGCACGCTCGCAAACACCTCAGTGCGGCCGCTCGGGTGAATGCGGAAGATGGTGCCGCCCCGATCGCCGACATAGAGCGTGCCCTCAGCGTCGAACGCCAGGCCGCACGCCACCCCGAGGTCGGACGCCATCACCTCGTACTGCCCGTCCTCGAACACGCGATAGACGCGGCCCTCGAAACGGCTCGACACGTAGAGGCGTCCATCCGGGCCCATCGCCATCGAGGTCGGGTTGACGAGACCGTGGACGAAAGGCTCGCGCGCGCCGCCGGTGGCCGGGATCCGGAAGATCGAGACCGCAGCCTCCTGTCCGCGAGAACCGCTGTAAGTGACGTAGAGGGAGCCATCGGGACCAAACACCGGGTTGTCCACCTGGTGGAGCCCGGTGGCCAGCAACGCGCCGACGCGCGCATACAAGGTGGCGCCCGGAATGCAGGCCACCTTCACCGGCATCTCGCCGCCATCAAGACCGGCCGGGACAATCACGGCGAGCCGATCCGACGACGCAAACGCCAGGCGCGCCGGCTGGCCGCCCATGGTCACGAGATCGGCGGTCGACTCGGGTAGTGGAAAACCGTCGCCGCGCAGCCAGAGCCGGCCGCCTTCGACGACGCGGACCGGCTCCAGGCTAGTAAGGTGAGGCAAGGTTAGGTGTCGTCCAGTTCGAGGTTCCAGTACAGGTAGTCCCGCCAGCTTTCGGGAGCACTGCGCCGCCCGATTGTGATCCGGATGGCCGGCGCCGACATCGGCCGCCGCGGCGGGCGCACCAGCCGCATCCGCGCCTCTTCCGGCGTCCGCCCGCCCTTGCGCCGGTTGCACGTGACGCAGCAGGTGACGATGTTCTCCCAATCCTTGCGGCCGCCCTGCGACACCGGTAGCACGTGATCGAACGTGAGGTCTGGTGTCGGGAATACTTCCGCGCAGTACTGGCAGGTGCACTCATCGCGCGCGTAGATATTGGCGCGCGAGAACGGCACGTAGTCGAAGCGCTTCTTGATCCGCACGTAGCGCAACAACCGGATGACGGAGGGGAGTTTGAAGGCGAACGTCACCGCGCGGACTTCGCGGTCGTGATGCGCAATGATCTCGACCTTGCCCTGACACCACAACGTCACCGCCTTCTGCCAGTTGACGACTTTCAGCGGCTCGTAGGTCGCGTTGAGGAGGAGCGTCTGCTCCATTCTCGGGCCATTGTGCCACGAATCACGGGGGACTACACAATTCGGCACACCGGCCGATAAGCTGTGATCGATGGCCCACCTTCGCGCTTTGCGCTTCCGCCTGCGCCAAGGCTACGGCGGACAAGCGAGGTTGATTGTCGCGGGCGCCCTGGCGGTCGTCGTGACCGGCTGCGCCAGCTCCGGCGGCATGGTCTATACACCGCGCCCGTTCCCGGTTCCCGGCGGTGGCGGCACCGTGGCCGTCCCCGCGCCGGCCGAGGCCGCCATCCCGCCCGGCGTGGTGCCACCGCCGACGGGTCGTCCCGCGGCGCCCGGCTCCACCGCCAAGGGCGCCCTGCCCGCGGGGGGGACGGCGGATGGCTACGCGCTGTCGAGCACCGCGCTGGCGCTGCGCGGCGCACCGTATCGCAACGGCGGCATCGACCCCAACGGCTTCGACTGCAGCGGCTTCGTGCGCTATGTCTACGAGCAGCACGGCGTGCCGATGCCGCGCGAGGTCAGGGAGCAGTTCAGGGTCGGCAAAAGCGTGGACCGCAGCCGGCTGGAGGCGGGCGACCTCGTGTTCTTCAGCACCGTGGCCCCGGGCGCCTCGCACGTCGGCATCATGATCGGCGGCGATCAGTTCATCCATGCCCCGAGCGAGCGCGGCGTGGTGCGCGTGGAAAACCTGAGCGTCCAGTACTGGGCCAGCCGCTACGTCGGCGCCAAGCGTGTCAACTAGGGATGATTGGGGTCAGGCCGCGAAATCCGCCCTTTGGAGACTCAGGGGGCTGCCATTCCCGGGCGGAATGGGAAACGGTTGCGGCACCGGCGGCGGCGGTTCGGGCGGGGTCTGGTCCACCGGCGCGGGCGTGGGCATCTCCACCGCCGGCGCGGCCGGCGGCGTGTCCTTGATCCCCATCCTTCTCAAGATGATCTGCTGTCGGCGAAGCAGCCGTCGCGTCGGCTTGGCGGGACTGTGCTCGCGCGGGTTGATGATGGCGCCGGCCAGCAGCGCCGCGTGCTCCATGCTCAACGACGCGCAGGGCCCGCCGAAATACGCGCGCGATGCCGCCTCGCATCCGAAGATGCCGTCGCCCCACTCGATCATGTTCAGGTAGATCTCGAAGATGCGCCGCTTGCTCAGCGCGGCTTCGAGCCGGCGCGCGATCAACAGCTCCTTCACCTTGCGCATCGGGTTGCGCGACGGCGACAGGTAGAGGTTCTTGGCCAGCTGCTGCGTGATGGTGCTGCCGCCGCGCAGGAACTGCCCTTCCTCCCAGTTCTTCTCGAGGGAGGCCTTGAGCTCGGTCAGGTCGATGCCGTCGTGATCGTAGAACGCCGCGTCTTCGGTCACAATCACCGCGCGCCGCAGGTTGGCGGAGATCTGATTGTAGGGAACCCAGCGGTGCCGGATCTGGAACTTGCGACCGGCGTCCGCCGCCTCGCGGATCCGCAACTCCATGAATGCCGTGGTCGTGGGATTGGTGTCAGCGAGCCAGCGGACGTCGGGCAGGGTCAGGTAGACGTAGGCGACGTAGGCGAAGCCGATGGCGCCAACAGTGACGACGGTGTTCAGGATTCGCTTCCAGATTGACTTCCGCGCCCGAGCCGCTGGCATCAGGCGATTATACGGGGCGGGTACGCCGACGGCGCTCGGCGTTGAACAGAGGGCAGGGAATCAGCTAGCAGCCGTATCCGTACGGATCGAGGCACTCCGGCGGATTTGGGGCCGATGCGCCGTTGATGCTGCCCACCATTGACGAATGCAGCGTGCAGTGGAAGTTCGCCGCGGCGGCGCTGCGAAGCGTGAAGCCGCGCGAGGCGGCGCCCGGCGCGATGTCACCGAGGTCCGCGGAGCCGTCATCCATGACCAGGTGATGCAGCAGCCCATCGTTGTTCCTGAAGATCACGGTATCTCCCGAACTGGCTCGCACCGGATTGGGCTGAAACGCCGAGTTGCCGGCCGAGGCGATGATGGCGACGTTCACGGTTGCCGCGCCCGGAGCGGATGCCGTCGGGCTCGGCGAAGTCGGCGAAGCCGCCGATGAGCTGCCACCTCCGCCGCAGTTCCAGAGTGCCAGCGCGCCGAGGATCGCCAGGGCGGTCGCCGGGGTAAACGAGTGTCGCATACGGTGTTCCTCCACTTGCCTGACAGGCAAGCGGCGTACCGTGGGTGCGACACGGCGGCTCAACGAGTTACAGGGACTCGCCTTTACGCAAAGGGAAATTACTTACGCGGCGTGGTGACTACCCCTCGACCACGAGCTTGATGCGATCGCCGGGCTGCGGCTGAACGTTGACCTCATGGTCGTTCATGATTGCCAGCGTCGCGGCGTTGACGATGTTCTTGCCCTGCCGCACCGCGATCGACTGCCACGAGTCGCCCTGGCGCACCACGTAGAAGTCCACCTTGTTGGGACGCACGCGGGAAGCCTCGGCGGCGGTGAGGCCGCGGAAGGTCTGGATCGACGGGGTGACCTCGCGATCGACGAGGGCGAACTCGGCTTCCGGCGCGAAGCCCGCCACCACGTACAGCTGCCGCCCCACCGCAATGTGCGCGGCGCGCATCAGGACCTTGCCCGCGCCCTTGGCCGTGCCGCGATACAGGCCGACGTGGGCGTCATGGCCGTTGAGCGTCTCCATGCGGCCGTCCACCACGGAATACCCGGCGGCGCGCATGGCGGCCACCGCGGCGTCACCGATCGTTCGGCCGCCCTGGCCTCCGGAGCCCTGGCGAAGGAGGCGCGGCTGCTCCACTTCCTGCAACACCATGTAGTGTTCGGTGCCCGGCTCGCGCGCCATCACCGCCTCGGGCGAATTGATCACGCCCCAGCCTTCCGGGAAATCGAGTCCGAGGCGCAGCAGCGGATGCAGAAAGACGTTGCCGCGAACGATGCCGTCCTTGGGGTTGTCGCCGACGACGAGCCCGGCGATGCGATCAAGATACTCGTCGCGGTTCCTCTTGGTGGCGGTCGGCGAGACGAACTGGCCCGCGACCGGTTCGGCCTTGCCGACACGCGAACCCGGATCGGGGTGCGTGGACAGCCAGTTGGGCACGCCGTCTTCGGTGAGCGCATCGACGCGCGCGAGCGTGGCGAGGAAGCGCGGCACGCCGGACGGGTCCCAGCCGGCGGCCGAACCGTATTCCACGCCGAGGCGGTCGGCTTCGATTTCCGCATCGCGCCCGTGCTTGAGGAACAACACCCCAAGGCCCGTGGCGCCCAGATCGGTGAACGGCCGCGTGCCCGGCACGAAGATGCTGAGGATGGTGAGGCCCAGGTTGGCTTGCGCCTGCCGCGTGTAGGCCTGCGCCGCGTGCCGCGCCGTGACGTGGCCAATCTCGTGGCCAAGCACGCCGGCCAGTTCCGACTCGTCATCCAGGTACGAGAGGATGCCGCGCGTGATGTAGACGTAACCGCCCGGCAGCGCAAACGCGTTGATGGCGGGGTTGTCGACAATCGTGAACGACCAGGGCAGGTTCGGGCGATGGGAGGCGCGCGCCAGGTCCTGGCCGATTTCCGTCACATACGCCTGGAGGGCGGGGTCGTCATAGACCCCCATTTCGCGGCGAATCTCGACGTCTTGCTGCTGCCCAATCGCCAGCTCCTCGGCTTCGCTGAGAAGGGACATCTGGCGCTTGCCCGACACCGGGTTGGTGGCGCACGCCGCCGTGACGGCGACGAGAACCGTAAAAAGGAAGCAGGTCCCTTTTCTCATGCCCAGGCGACTGCAACCCCTGTACCAGAGCCGGACGTCACGCTTTGCGGACATCCGGCGAGGCCAGGGCCTCCCCGAGCGCCTTCAGCAGCAGATCGACCAGTTCTGGTGACGAACTGGTGCCCATCAGAGCCGGTCCGGGATCGAGGAGGATACGTGCGTTATCGGGAACCAGGGGCGGCCTCCAGCAGGTTGAGCGCGACGAGTTGCTCGCGAATGGCGTCAATGGCAGCCTGGCCGACCGGCTGCAGCGGCGGCCGCGGCGGACCGCCGGCGTAGCCGAGCAGGTCGAGCGCCGCCTTGAGTCCAGGCACGCCATGGGCCGTGCCGACGAGCCGCGCGAGCGGCGCGAGCTTTCGCTGCAACGCGCGCGCCTCGGCGAAGCGGCCATCAGACGCGGCCTTGAACAGGTCCATGCACAGCGCGGGGGCGACGCCGCCAACCGCGAGAATGGCGCCATGCGCGCCCAGCGCGAGGGCCGAGTAGTAGGTCGCGCCGGAACCGGCGAGCACGGTGAAGCCCTGCTTGGCGCGGGCGAGATACTCGCCAAACTGCACCATGTCGCTGTTGGTCTCTTTGACCCCGGCAATGTTCGGATGGGCGCTGAGCGCGGCAATCGCGTCGGGCAGCAGGTTGACGCCGGTGTAGATGGTGACGTTGTAGAGCAACACCGGCACGGGCGACTGATCGGCCACCTGCGTGTAGTGGCGGACAAACGCGTCCGTGGTCATCTGGCCTTTGTAGAACGCGGGTGTGCGCACGAGCACGGCGTCCACGCCCAGGCCGGCGGCGCGCCTGGTGGCGGCCACCGTCGCCTGCGTCGATTCGCGCCCGGTGCCGGCGAGGAGTGGACGGCCCTTGGGCATGGACTCACGCACCACCGCAATGGCGCGATCAGCCTCCGCATCGTCCAGCTGCGGCGCCTCGCCGTTCGAGCCGAGCACGACCAGGCCGGTCAGCGGCGAACGCAGGTAGCGTTCGACATTGGCCTTCAGGCCGCGCTCGTCGAGCGAGCCATCCGCGGCGAAGGGAGTGGCGAGTGGCGTGTAGACGCCGGCAAATGGGTTCATCCGCTGAATTCTATCAGCGGACGGCCCGCGTTCAGGGGGTCAGGAGGCGGATCAGCAGTGCCATCAACGCGGCGGTGGCGGCGACCTGCCCAATCCAGAACGCGAACGACCAGCGCAACAGTTCAACTCGCAGCGCCGCCATCTCATCGCGGATCTCGGAAAACCCCTTGATGAGATCCTCGCGCAGGGCGAAGCGCTCGAGCCGCACATCCAGACGTTCAGTGCACGCTGTCATGACGTCTTTCCTCCAGGCCTCACCCTGTTGACCGAGACACTCGAACAGGTCGTGTGAGGCTTCCTCTCCGAGTCGCTCGCGAAGTGCCACGCCGATTGAATCGACGGATCACGATGTGCTCCATACTGCCGACGACCGCCTGACCGCAAGACGACGATGCCATCGTCGCGGGGCATGGTCAACTGTCATTTTCGGTCGTTCGGAGAGGCGATCAGATTGGTGACCAAGACGATGGCAAAAATTGCCACCGCTGGTGCAAGCGTCCACGGAAATCTTGCCACCGCGTTGTAGTTACCCGCTTCCGCGAGCATGGTGCCCCAGCTCGCGACGGGATCGGGAAAGCCGAGGCCCACAAACGAGAGGGTCGCTTCCGCGAGGATGAATCCCGGCAGCAGCAAGGTGGCCTGGACGACGAGATGCCCGGAACAGGCCGGGATGAGGTGATGCACCAGGATGCGACCCGAGCCGGCGCCGAGCGACCGCGCCGCCTGCACGTACTCGCGATCGCGCTCGGCCGCGACGATGGCGCGCACGCCCTTCGCGACGAAGGGCCAGCCGACCACCACGAAGATCCAGGCCACGAGCAGGAAGACGGTGGACGCCGGCAGCACGAGTGGCAGCACCGATCGCAAGACGAGCACCACGTAGATCACCGGCAGGATCAACACGAAGTCGGCCGTGCGCATGACCGCGTCGTCAACCCAGCCGCCGCAAAGTCCGGCCCAGGCCCCGGCCAGGGCGCCGATGAGGACGGCGCCGAGCGTGGCGACCAGCGCCAGGCCGACGGACGTGCGCGCCCCGTAGAGCAGGCGCGACAGCACATCGCGGCCGAAGTTGTCGGCGCCGAGCAGAAAGACCGGCGCGTCGTCCGTACCGGCGAACCACGGCAGCGGCACGGTGCGCGTGGTGTCGGCCTCGAAGCGCTGCTCGAGGCGATCGGCGAGCACGAGCGGATGCACGACCGGCGCGTGAAGCCCCTGGAACCGCGGACGCATCGGCGGCGCGTGCAGGAAGTCGCGGAAGCCGCGGCCCGCATCGTACGGCGCGAGCAGCGGCGCGAGCAGCGACAGCGCCGCGAGCACCAGCACGAACATCCCCGCGCGCCGGCTCATGGCGCCTCCTGCGAGCGCACCCGCGGATCGGCGAGCGCGAGCAGCACGTCGGCGATCCAGGTGCCGGCGGCCAGGAAGAACGCGCCGCTCGCGGCGCAGCCGGCTACCAGATACAGGTCACGCGCCTTGAGCGCGTCGTACATCAATCGGCCAAGGCCGGGCCACGAGGTGACCACTTCGACGACGAACGAACCGCTGAACAGGGTGCCGATCATGACGCCGTAAAGTCCGAGCACGGATCGCAGGGACACCGGCCAGGCGTGCCTCACCACGGCCTGCGCCTGCGTGAGGCCGCGGGCCCGGCTGGCCGCCACGAAGGGCTCGCGCGTGGCCTTCTCGATGGCCTGCGACTGCAATCGCTCGAGCGTGGCCGCCAGCGGCAGCGCCAGGGCGAGCGCCGGAATCGGAATGTGCCGCGCCAGGTCGGCGAGCCACTGGGCCCAGCTGAGATTGATACCGGCGGCCGAGGTCATGCCGCCGACGGGCAGCCATCCGGTCCGCGCCGCGAGGAACACCAGCGCCAGCGAGCCGATCAGGGGCGGGACCGAGAGCGCCAGGATCGACAGCACGCGCACCACCGAGCGGCCGGCACCCCGCGAGCGGCTGCCTGAATACACTCCCAGCGGCAGGCCAATCGCGGTGGCCAGCATGAGAGCGGCAATCGCGAGCACCGCGGTATTGAGCGCGCGCTCGCTGATCAGCGTGCTGACGGGGCGCGCGTAGAGGAGGGAGCGGCCGAAATCAAGGCGGACGACGCCGCCCAGCCACGACAGGTATTGGACGGCGAGCGGCCGATCCAAGCCCAGTTCGGCCCGCAGCCTGGCGAGCGCGGCCGGGTCGAGGGCGAGGGCTTGATCCGAGGTGATGTCGCCGGGGGCGAGGTGCGTGAGCAGCAGTGACGCCGACGAAACGACGAGGACCAGGAGCAGGGCGAAGCCGAGACGCCTCAGGAGATAGCGTCCCATGCGGCGTTACCGCCCTCCCTGCCCTGTTGGTACCGGGGTGCGCACGGTGATGGTGTCGGCGGCCCACAACAACTGCGGGCGCAGGATGGTGGGCGACAGCGAGCCGACGCGGGCGCTGACGCCGATGTACATGCGCGGCGCCACGAAGTAGATCGCGGGTAGGTTCTCCGCGAAGATCTTCTGGACCTGGTCGAAGAGCCGCTTGCGTTCCGCCTGGTCCACGCTCGACATCACCTGGTGCGTCAGGTCGTCGATTTGCTTCTCCCACTCGGTGGCCGGCGTCGCCTGCCCGATGTTCCAGATGTGCGCGGATCCGGAACTCAGCCAGAAATCCGCCGACATCGCGGGATCGAAACTGGTCGCCGAGAAGAAGAAGAAGATCGACTCAAAGTCACCCTTGATCATGCGCTCGACGAGCGCCCCCTGCTCGAGGGCGACCACGTCCACGGCAATGCCGAGGGGGCGGAGATCTTCGCGCAGCACCGCGGCGGACCGCTCGAGCGACGAGTTGCCGCGATAGGTCAGGAGGGTGAAGCGGGCTTCGGTCCCCTTCTCGTCTTCCAGCCATTCGTCGGCGTCGCGGTTGGTGAGGCCGATACCGGCGAGCAGCTCCTTCGCGCGATCGATCGAGAAGGGATAGCGCGGGACGTTGGGCGAGAACCACTTCTGGTTGCCGGGTGTGATCGGTCCCCAGATCGGCACACCCGCGCCAAGAAACACGGTGTTCGCGAAGGCCTCGCGGTCCACCGCGTGCGAAATCGCCTGCCGGAACTCGCGCCGCGTAATCCAGCTGCCGCGCGGGTCCTTGGCCCACCGCTGGGGCCGCAGGTTGAAGAAGAACAGGTCGGGGTCGGTGCCGACACCCAGTTCCAGCAGCTGCAGCTTGCCCTGATCCACCAGCGGCCGGAGCGTGGCGATGTCTTCGGGCCGCACCTGCTGCTGCAGCATGTCGATCTGCCCGGCCTGCAGGCGCACGAGCTCGGCGTTCTGATCGGGCACGACCTCGAGCACGATTTGGTCCACGTATGGCAGCTGGGTGCCGGCGGTGTCCTTCTTCCAGTAGCGCGGATTGCGATCGAAAATCAGCCGCTGCCCCGGCTCGTAGCGCGACAGCACGAACGGGCCGAGCGACACCAGCTCGTTCACCGGGGTGGCCACGCCCCAGGCCTGCGCGAAGGTGCCGGCGGCCAGCGCGGCCTCCAGCTTGTGCTTGGGCGCGAGGGTGAGGTTGTCGAGCATCGCGATGCCCGGGCCGAAGGGTCCTGGAAAGGCGATCACGACGGTTCGCGCATCGGGCGCGGTGACCGTGAGCGGTTTGCCGTCCACCTCGAGCGAGCTGGCCAGGATGCTGTTGACCTTCGGATCGTAGATGGCCTTGAAGGTAAAGACGACGTCGGCGGAGGTGAACGGGGTGCCGTCGGACCACGCGGCTTCGCGCAGAGTCAGGGTGAAGGTCCGGTTATCGGGTGAGGCGGTCCACGTCTCCGCCAGCGCCGGCTCCAGTTCCTGCGTGCTGCGGTTGACGCGGATCAGCTTGCCCTGCGTGAGCTGCGAGATGAGGTCCGGCGGGAAGTTGCGGTCTACCCACCGGTTGAAGGTGCGCGGTTCGCTGCGCAGCGACGAGGTAAGGACGCCGCCGCGCGTGCTGACGTCGGAGAAGACAATTTCCATGCCTTCGCCGGCAGGTTTCTGCTGGCCGGACCACCACCGCCACCCGGTGAAGGCGATCAAGCCCAACAGCAGAACGCTCAGCAATGCCCGCGGTTGTCGGTTCACTTCTTGTCCAGTCGGCCAATAAATTGGCCGGTTTTGCCGGTGCACTGAATCCGCATTTCGTTCGCTTTGCGTGCAGATCGGCGTCTGGTTGAGCCGGCCGCCTCGACCGGGGCAACCTTTTGGCCGTCGATCCCGGTTCGCTGCCCGGGCCGACCGACCGCATCGTAGAACACCAAACCCTGCCGATGCAATCACTTAGCAGGAACGCGGCGCCGCGCCGGGAAATCTGGCACCGCCCGTGCGATGTCCCTGACCGGAGGAGCACTGCAAATGGACGTTCAACCGCTGACTTACAGCGAACCGGAATTTCAGCCTCAGGTCGGTCGAAGCGTGAGCATCGAACAGGCCGCTCAGTTGCTGAGTGTCTCCCGCCGGACCGTTTACTACCGCATCCGGGATGGACGGCTCCGTACCATTCGCACGCTTGGGGGATCCCAGCGCGTGCTGATGGACTCGGTCGAGGAAATGCGCGGGACGCACTAGCGTCCCGCCCGTTCACCGAACATTTTGTACTTAACCGCACGACACACCCTGGAGTCCCTGATGGACCTGCATCGGAATGGCCGGCGCCGCCAAGGCGGAATCCGGTCTACGTGGTACGGCTCCACCGCTGTTCTAGCGGCCGCGCTCCTGTTCCTCGCCGGTGCCACGTCGGCCATGGCGAGCGAACGGCGGGCGCGGCTCTCGACCGATCTCGTCGCGCACCTCAACTCCGGTTCGCCGGCGCCGGTCGACATCATCGTCTCGGGCTCGCAGGAACGCATCGATCGCCTCGTGAAGCGTCATGGCCTGGTGGTGAAGAAGGTCCTCACCTCGGGCGCCGTGCTGACGGCGTCGAAGGCCGCCGTTGACGCGCTCTCGAACGACGCCGAAGTAGACGCCCTCTCGGGCGATCCGGTCGTCCACTCCCACATGGCGGTCACCACCCAGTCCACCGGCGCCGACGCGGCGTGGGCGGGAGCCATTGCCACGTTGGGCGCGGTCAACGGGCGCGGCATTGGCGTGGCCATCATCGACAGCGGCATTGCCGATCATCCGGCGTTGAGGGATCGGGTGGTCGCGAGCGTGGACTTCACCAGCCGGCGGGGCAAGGGCGGGGATCAGTACGGCCACGGCACCCACATCGCCGGCATCGTCGCGGCGCGGTCGTTCAGGAACGCGGTGACGGGCGCGGAGAGCGGCATGGCGCCGGCGGCGCACCTGATCGACCTGAAGGTGCTGGGCGCTGACGGCAGCGGCCAGGCCAGCGACGTGATCGAGGCCATCGACTGGGCCGTCAAGTACCGCAAGTCGTACGGCATCCGCGTGATCAACCTCTCGCTCGGCGCGGCGCCGACGCAGAGCTACAAGGACGACCCCATATGCCAGGCGGTTGAGCGGGCCGTGAAGGCCGGCCTGGTGGTGGTGGCGTCGGCGGGCAACTACGGCACCAACGACCAGAACCAGCAGATCTACGGCAGCATCACGTCCCCCGGCATTTCGCCCTATGCGATCACCGTGGGCGCCATCCGCACGCAGGGCACGGTGGATCCGGGTGACGACGAGGTGGCGCCATGGAGCTCGAAGGGCCCGACGCTGGTCGATCACATCGTCAAGCCGGACCTGGTGGCGCCGGGCTCGAAGATCGTGTCCACGGCGGCGCCTGGGGCGACGCTGATGCGGCAGTTTCCGGAGCGCCTGATCGACGGCCCCGGCTCGCGCGATTACTTCTCGATGAGCGGCACGAGCATGTCGGCCGCGGTGGTGTCTGGCGCGGTGGCGTTGCTGCTGGATGGGCGCGGAGACCTGACGCCGTTGCAGGTGAAGCTGGCACTGCAGGCGAGTGCGGATTTCATGCCGGCGGCGGGGTTGCTGGCAAGCGGCGCGGGGAGTCTGGACTTAGAAGACCTCGTTCAAATCCCCAACCTCACGCCGAAGGACCAGGCCGAAACAGGCTTCTCGATGACCGTACCGAGCGCTAACGGCACGTCCGCTCAAGTCATCGTTTGGGGTGACGTCATTGTTTGGGGCGACGTCATTGTATGGGGTGATGTGATCGTCTGGGGTGATTCGACGAATGCGAATGACGTCATCGTCTGGGGCGATTCAACGAACGACGTAATTGTGTGGGGGGACTCCACAGCCGCCCAAGATGTCATCGTCTGGGGCGATGCGACGACCTCGCAAGATGTCATCGTGTGGGGCGACTCGCTGGAGGACGTGATCGTGTGGGGAGACTCCGTCGCCGAAGTAATTGTGTGGGGTGATGTAATCGACTGGGGCGACGTGATTGTCTGGGGTGACTAGTTTGCTGTCGCCAAACGTCCACTAGTGCACGTTTCTTCTGAAGGAGAAGTGATGGCTAAACTCATTATCTGGGGCGAATAGTTTTACTGGCAAAGCGACGATAATCTCATCGACGCGATATGTCTCTTCAGTTCGGGGCCCTACCGAGGCCAGTCCGTGCCTACGTGACCGGAGTGTCGGCGATTGGAATCATCGTCGCCTTTCATTCCCTCGCGCAATTACTACTGCAGCAGGTCGACTTGCAGTGGCTCATTCTTGCTGCCCTGACCCTCTTGACAGGCACTTTTACGGTTCGCATACCAGGAGTGCGGGCACGACTCTCCGTTTCTGACACGTTCGTTTTTGCCTCGGTCCTGCTTTTTGGGCCCGCCGCCGGAACGATTACGGCCCTCCTAGACGCGCTGATTATCTCCCTCAGGCTCGGCCATCACGCGCGAGAACCGTTTAGGGTCATCTTCAACGTCGCCGCCGTTGCTCTGTCTACAACACTCTCAGGACACCTCTTCTTCGCCGTCGCGGGTGTGCCCCCCTATTCGATAGCCAACACGCCTCTGTCGCAGATTCTGTTCCCTCTTTTCTTATTTACGCTTTCGTATTTCTTGCTGAATAGCTGGCTTGTTGCGTTTGCTCTGGCCCTAGAACAGCAGAAGTCGCCCCTGGTTATCTGGCGTGAGAACTTCCTGTGGCTGTCAGTGAACTACTTTGGTGGCGGCTCTGTTGCGGGCCTGCTCGTGACGTACACGAGAGAGATAGACTTCACGACGCTCGGAATCATCGTTCCTCTACTCCTGATTTCGTATCTAACATTCAAGACTTCACTCGGAAGAATCGAAGATGCCAACAAGCATCTGATGCACGTCAATAAGATGTATCTGTCGACGATCGAAACCCTTGCAATGGCAATCGATGCGAAAGACCAAATCACGCATGGCCACATTCGACGAGTCCAGCGATACGCGGTTGGCTTAGCGCGAGCAGTTGGGGTAAACGACGACACACAGATCAAGGCAATCGAAGCGGCGGCCCTCCTCCACGACATGGGTAAACTCGCAATACCGGAATTCATCTTGAACAAGCCGGGACGACTGACGCCGAACGAATTCGACGTGATGAAACAGCACGCGAACATTGGAGCGGACATCCTTTCATCGATTCAGTTCCCATATCCGGTGGTGCCAATCGTTCGACATCATCACGAGAGTTGGGACGGCACTGGATATCCGACTGGCCTTAAGGGTGTCGCGATCCCACTTGGTGCCCGGGTATTGTCGGTCGTCGACTGTTTCGACGCGTTGACGTCCGATCGACCCTATCGGCCGAGGCTCTCGGTAGAGGATGCTATTGCGATCTTGATTCAACGCAGAGGGTCAATGTACGACCCCCTGATAGTGGACAAGTTCATCGAGGCCCAGCAAGAACTGTCGGAACTGGCCCAAGAGAATGACGTCGAGAAAGACGCCATCGATTCGATCGCCACAAAGCTACGGGTAATACCCGAACCGCCTCCGCCCGACCTTGTCGATGTATCCGACCGGCTTCCGCTCAAAGTTCTGTCGCTCTTGCAATCGATCACACCTTGCCCACCTGGAATCTCTGTTGAAGACCTTGGTGTAGTCGTTTCAAGACAAGTGCTCCGACTCACCAATGCTCGCTCGATGGCCCTGTACGGCGTGGATGAAAACGGGCACTCAATCCGGTGTGTTTTTGCGGACGGACCCCTATCGCAACTAGTCGGCGGCCCCGAAATCCGTCTCGGCGACAAGCTCTCGGGATGGGTTGCCGCCCATCGAACCCCTATATGGAACTCTGATGCAACGCTTGATCTTCCGATCGAACTCGCACGATCTTCAGGAGTTGGCCTCGGCTCAAGCGTCCCCCTAGTCGACGGAGACGTCTTGGTCGGCACTCTGACGTTCTACGCACCTTCAGGCTCAGAAATCGCGGTCGAGCAGCGGGTTCTGATTCAATCGGTTGCCCCTTTGTTGGCGGCTGCTCTTGCGACTTCAATGGCCCATGATCAGGTGGCATCGGTTGACGGCACTAGCCGAACGTCACGGGAAACGCTTTACGTCATTCTGGACGCCCTCTTATCCCATCGGGCGCACGGAGTCGACCGCAGCCATCCCGATTTCTTGTCCGTGGTTTTGGTCACGTTTTTGAATGCTACGAGCTCGGAACGACATCGGGAGGCCACTCAGACCACCTTCCAAACAGAGCTGGCCGCAGCATCGGGCCGAATTGGCATCGTTCGACTCTCCTCAAGCGAACTCCTTGTCACAGCACCTCTTCGGGCACTTACGGGAATCGGTTTCGATCCGGCTTCGGCGTCAAAGCCGCTGCTGATGGTGCGGAATATCAAGATCGCCGAGATCGCCAACTCTCTTCAACTTCGTGAGGTGCTCGGGCTAATCCAGTCCGGGGAGCCACAGCTAGACGGAAAGCCGCTGGTGCACTAGATCGGAGCGCAGTGGATGACTCCAGATTCGATCATTACCTCGTTCGTGGAGTCAGGGCAATTCCGAACCGCTGCGAAGGCTCTTGACGAGCAACCCAGCCGGCCGCTTGGGTTACGAGTAATACGAGCCCAACTCGAAGCACACGTAGGAAGCCCGGCGCGCGCACGCGATTCGGCGGAGCGGCTTCTCAATGAGCACTTAACGATTTCCGATAAGGCGGCCTGCTGGAACGTCATCGGGCGCGTCAACCTCAGCATCGGCCAGACGGACGTCGGCCTGCGGGGAATGAAACGCGCGCTGGCTTTCGCGTGGGACTCCGGTGACTCTAGGTTACAGGCCAGGCTCATGTGCAGCAACGCCGAAGGCTTGCTCCATTGGGTCGGAATTGAGCCAGCCGCCATCGAGGTCTCGAGGCTTAGAAAGGCCGTGATCCGCGCAGGCGATCCCCATTCAATGGTGGCCCTACACTCTCTGTGCGCGGAGATTCAGGCGAAGAGAGGGTTCTTGGTCGCCGCCGCCAGGAGCGCTCACACAGCGAAGAGCCTACTGGATGGATTCGCCAACGTTTGGCAGCAAGGCAGGCTGGCGATCACCAACGCGGGAATCGCGATAATCAACGGTGACTACCGGACTGCTCTTGAGCTGACCGAGCAAGCCCTCGCCTGCGCCGAGAGTTCCGGGTCACGCGAACTTCGCATACCGGCCCTTGGGAACTTCGCGCATATCAGACTCGCTCAGTCGTCAGTTCAAGATGCGAATGAGGCACTACGAGAGCTCCTTGAGGTGGTGCGCCGCGGGGGATCGACCGAGATAGGTATCCGCGACACTCAGATGCAGTCGGCCCTAGCATCAGGGGACCTTGAGTTCGCCAGAAGTCTAGCCGATGAGATACAGGCTCTTTCGGAAAACCTAGACCATGGTCACTCGTACTACGGACTGTGGCACCTTCTCACCCGTGTCAAATGGCTCTACCTCACTGATCAAGCTGACGCCGGCGTCGCCGTCGCCATGGATGCCATCCCTCGCATCGAGCGCATGGCCGATCGCAACCTGCTGGAACGGATGAAACTGCTGGCGGCGGAAGGCCTCGGGCGCATTGGGCGGGCTGCTGACGGCGCCAGGCTGATGGCCGAGGCGGTCAGCGCCAACCCCGACCCGCCACTCGAGATGCTGGCCGAGGCCTCGCGCGTCGCCGGCCGCCTCACCGCCGACGACAACCAGGCGGCCGCCGCCAGCTACTTCGACCGCGCCGCCCGCATCCTGGTCAGCGTCGGCAACCTCACCGCCGGCGCCGAGATCCAGCGCGACGCCCTGGAAACCGCGCCGCGAACCGCGCTCGCCGGCACCGCCTTTACCGGCGGCGACAGCGGCGACGGACTCGCCGTTGGCGAAGACCCGCCGTCGCACGATGGCCCGGATCGGCGGCCACCGGCCGCGGCCCTCACCGAACGCATTGCCGCCCTCGTTGACCTGGCCGCGCACCCGCCCCTCCTCGCGACCGAAACGCTTTCGTTGATTGCCGACACCCAGGCCGCCCTGCACGCCCGCATTGTCGAGACCCGGCCGGATGGCACGCACCACTGGCCGGCCGCCTACGCGGCGCCCGACGCGCCGGCATGGCGCGCCGATCACCCGGACACGATCCGCATGGCCCTCGGCTCGCATCGCGACCGGCAATTCGCCATCGCCGCCCTGCCGCGCCCCACGGCGACGGCCCGGGCCACGCTGCTCGCCGTGGAACGGATGGTGCACACCGCCCTGGCGCTCGCCCGCGCCCGGCACCAGGAGCGCGAGCAGACGGCGCTGTGGCCCGAACCCTCGCCGGAACAGCAACTCGGCCTGGTGTGCGCGTCTGAACGGATGCTGGAACTGGTGAAGTCGGTGCGCCGGGTGGCGCCGTCGAACGTGACGGTGCTGATCACGGGCGAGACCGGCGTCGGCAAGGAGCTGTTCGCGCGCGCCCTGCACCAGGCCTCGGCCCGGCACGACCGCCTCTTCCTGCCGTTCAATTGCACCACCGTCCCGCGCGACATCATCGACAGCCAGTTGTTCGGCTATCGCCGCGGCGCCTTCACCGGCGCTCTCGACGACTCCCCCGGCCTGATCCGCGCCGCCGCCGGCGGCACCCTGTTCCTCGACGAGATCGGCGAGATGAGCGCCGAGGCGCAGCCGAAGCTGCTCCGCTTCCTCGAGTCCGGCGAAATCCTCCCGCTCGGAGAGACCCGTCCCCAATTCGTGGACGTCCGCGTCGTCGCGGCCACCAACGCCAACCTCGACCAGCTGGTGACTGAGGGCCGGTTCCGCGAAGACCTCTACTACCGGCTCAACGTGATCCCGCTGCACGTGCCGCCGCTCCGGGAACGGCGCGAAGAGATCCCGCTGCTGGTGGAACACTTCCTCGACAAGTTCGCGCACGAGCTGCAGAAGCCGATGCTGCGGGTGGCGGAGGAGACCCTCGAGTATCTCGTGCTCTACCGATGGCCAGGCAACGTGCGGCAACTCGCCAACGAAGTGCGCCGCATGGTGGCGCTGGCGGAACCGGGCGCGGTGCTGATGCCGGAGCACCTGTCGTCGGTCATCGCCGCCAGCCGCCGCACCGTGCCGGCCAATCAGCGGACGCTCGAACCCACCGAGATGGTGATGCGGATCGATCAGCCGCTGGCGGCCGCGGCCGAGCACCTGGAGCGCGCGCTGATCCAGCGCGCCCTCAAGACGTGCGACGGCAAGGTGGAGGACGCCGCGAAAATGCTCGGGCTGTCGCGCAAGGGCCTCTACCTCAAGCGGATGCGCCTCGGCATCGAATAGCTGATGGCGCCGCCAATCCGGCCCACCTCGCGTTAGGATGAGCCCCATGTTCATGGTCATCACGCTGTTTTCGAGCCTGCTGCTAGCCCAAGAGCCGTCGCCAGCCACAGTCATCACCGCCGCCGACATCGAGGCGACGATGAGAGCGTCGATTGCGAACAAGACGCTCGACACGAAGGTGAGGGAAACGCCCGTCAAGGGCGGCATCGTGCGGGTCGGGATCGTGCACCGCATCAACGCCGAGGCCCGCGCGCTGATGCACGAAGATCTCACCGAGATCTATCAGATCATCGAGGGGTCGGGCACGCTCCTGATTGGCGGTGCGATCCAGGACAAGAGGCCGGTCTCCGATCCGCCGAATCTCGGTCCCACGCCCAGCTTTTTCGTGACGCAGGTCGGCGGCGTCACCCAGAAGGTGAACCCCAAGGACCTGGTAATCCTGCCGGCCGGGATCCCTCACCGGTTTACGCAGCTGGACGGACCGATTTCCTACGTCATCTATCGCTTCGAGCCAGCCGCCGCCAAGCAGTTTTAGGGGCTCACAGGTAACCCGGCCACCAGGTTGTGCTGTTTGCACACAAAATCTCCGGCCGTCGCTCGATCCCTGTACCAAACGAGGCCATACTCTTTGTCAGGTTGGCTCCCCTCCTCTGGTTCGTTTTCAGGGAGCCCTTTGCAATGTGGTGAGCCAGGCAACTGTGCATGCTTTGCCCGTACTCTCGCAGGACGACGTGTGCCTGCGCGAAGTACAGCTGTCTGACGCGGCGGCGCTAACGGCGCTGTTCTCGAAGCCCGAGGTGTCGGCACACCTCGATCCGCCTCCCGGAACCATCTCCGAGTTCGGGGCGTGGATTGCGCTCAGCCAGTCGCGCCGGTCCGATCGCCGCGCCGCTTGCTACACCCTGCTCACCGGCAACGAGGAAGTGTCGGGCTTGTTCATGGCGCTGCGGCTCGATGACGACCGCGCGGAAATCGGCTTTGCGATGTCGCCGGACCTGTGGGGGACCGGCGTGTTCCTGACGGCCGTCACCCTCTACCTGGACTTCCTGTTCAACGAGTGGGGCGTGACATCGCTGGTCGGCAAGACATTGGTGCGCAACGGCCGCGGCGTGGGCGCCATGCGGAAGCTGGGCGCGCACGTGGTCAAGGAATCGACCAGGAACGGCCAGCCGGAACTGATCTGGACGCTGGAACCGCGACAGTCCGCCTGAAGGCGGACGCCACATCACGCAGCAATCCGCCAGACGGCGGATGAAGTATCACCTGCCCGCATCGAGAATCCCGGTAATCGCCTGGCGAATCGCCG
Source organism: Vicinamibacterales bacterium (assembly GCA_041659285.1). NCBI lineage: Bacteria > Pseudomonadati > Acidobacteriota > Vicinamibacteria > Vicinamibacterales > Vicinamibacterales bacterium. Next base: position 72,508 of record JBAZYO010000004.1, read on the forward strand.
GCGTCAGGTGCGCGAACTTCGGTCCGGCTTCTTCACCAGACAGCACGCGGTTAATCTTCCCCATCACCAGCGTCGTGACCGCCGGCGGCAACGCCGCGAAGGCCGGCGCGTCGATCATGTAGCTCAGCGGATACTTCTGCAGCCGCGTCTTCAGGTCCAACTCGCGCAGCGACCGGCCTTTCGCGTCGCGCGGGCCCGTGGCGGCGAACTTCTCGGCGAACCCGGATGACCCGACGATGGGCCCGTCCACGATCGGCGCTTCATCCACGAAGAGCATGTAGTCCGCGATGGCATTGGCCGCTTCGGCCACCCTCGACTCGACGCCGACCCTGGCCTCCCAGGTTGCCCGCGTGAACAGGTTGAACAGGTGCGTCTGGTGGTCCAGCACCATCAGCGAGACCACGTCGCTGTAGGGGGTGAGATAGCCGCTCATGTCGAGCTGCCCGGCGAGCGACTCGCGCGCGGGCGGCGGCGTGGCGACGCGGGCGGGCATGAACAGGGGCAGGTTGCCGGCGTGCCTGGCCGGCACCCGCTTGCCGGTCACGTACCACCCGCCCCACCGGTCCTCGATGGGCCGGTAGTGATCCACCGTGAATCCGTTGGCGTAGTCGGCGTCGTTCTTGCGCGGGAAGGTGCTGAGAACGGTCTGGCCGGGAACGCCGAGCGTGTCCCACGACACATGACAGCGCAGGCATTGCTGATCGCGGCCGAACGTCGGCACGGCGGCGGGTTCCTGGCGCACCACGTAGAACACCGAGCCGAGCACCGGATCCTGGGCGACGATCTCGAGCAGCCCGGCGCCGCGGATGTAGCCGACCGACACGTTGTCGTTGAAGTAAATCGCGCGCGGGTTGGTCATCGAGATGTGCTGCGCCTGCAGGCTGGTCTGCGTGTAGACCAGCACCTGCGATTCGACCGGAACGCGCAGCAGGTCGAGGACCGACTTCAGGTAGCCGGTCTTCTCGTCGTAGGCGAGAGCGGCGGACTTGTCGGCCAGCCTCCGGTTCAGCGCATCGACGACGGTGTTGGTGTCGGAGGTGCTGTAGCGGATGGCGGGATGGTTGTAGGACTGGTCGAAGACGCCGGCGCGCTGGGCAATGGCGGCCGCGACGTTGGCGGCGAGGATGGCGGCGGTGGCTAGGAGGAGGTGCGCCGGACGCATGCCTGCTAGCATAGCGCGGAGGCGGTGGTGCGGAGGGGTCAGACCCCTCGGCACTTCTTGCTCGGGGTCAGACCCCTATTTGCCGCCGAACCAGCTGGGGATCGGCATGTCGGCCATCGTCCGCAGGCCCGGCGACACGCGCAGGATCTTCGGGATGGAGTTGACCGTGATCGACGCGGTGGCGATGTCGCCGTGGAGGCCGCCCACCACCCGCGAGGTCACGCGAGGGTTGCCTTCGATGGTGACGGCGTCGTACGACTCCGGCGCGCCCAGGTAGGCTTCCATGTGGAGCGTGATCACCGGCTTGCCCTTGCTGTAGCCGACGCCGTCCTGGATGATGCCGCACACGTAACCGGGATCGACGGCAATCAGGTCGCTTTCCACGGCCTTGTCGGCGATCTTCGGCTGGATGACGTCGGTGATCTTGTCGAGCTTCCAGCCCATCGAGTCGGCAATCATCGTCACGCTTTCGGTCAGGCCGACGTGACGGACGGTGCCCGCCTTCACCTTCGCGGCGAACTGTTCCTTGGTCAGGCCGGAGCCAATCTTCTGCTGGAACGGCAGGCGGCGGGTGCGGGCGTCCTGGACGCGGTCCACGCGAATGCTGTCAACGCGCTCGCAGATGCCGGTCAGCGTGATCGGCAGCGCGTCCATCGCGAAGCCGGGGTTGACGCCGGTACCGACCACCGCCACCTTGGCCTTCTTCGCCAGCGCGTCGATCTTCTTCGCCAGCGCGCGGTTCTTGCCGACCGGGTACGACAGCTCCTCGGTGGTCGAGACGATCGCCACCTTCTTGCCGAGCACCTGCTCGATTTGCGGCATCACCTTCTTGAGCGACGAGCTGGTGCAGAGCACCGCCACGTCCGGCTTGCCTTCTTTGATGGCGCCGAGCGCGTCGTTGGTGACGCGGATGCGCAGCTTCCTGTCGAGGCCGATGACCTGCCCGAGGTCGAGGCCGACCTTCGCGTGGTCGATATCGACCGCGCCGACAATCTTGAAACCCTTGCGTGAGGCCACCTGGCGCGCAACCGCGGCGCCGATGGGGCCCAGACCGTAGAAGAGAACTCGAATTGCCATAGGAACTATGGATTATACCCGCCTTCGCCAAGGCTGCGGCGGGCAAGCACCGTCCCGGGTTACGATGGGCGCTGGTGACCGACAGAAAAGGACTCCGGCGACTCGGGCGCCTCGGGCGCCTCGCGCTGCTCGCAGCGGCCCTGACCCAGGCCGCCCCCTCGGCCCAGACCCCGGGCGGTCCCGCGCGGCAGTCCCCCCGGAACGCCAACTACGACATCGACGTCACGCTGGATCCCGCCGCCCGCACCCTGACCGGGAGCGAGGTCATCACCTGGCGGAACCTCGGCACGCTGGCTGCCTATTCCGTTCGCGTCCACCTCTATTGGAACGCCTTCCGCAACACCAACTCGACGTGGCTGAAGCAGCGCAAGCTGGTGGGCGATGATGCGTTTGGCGACGCTCCCGAGGGCGATTTCGGTTACACCGAGGTCGCGACCATCTCGGTGCTCAACGATGACGGCACGGACCGGGCCGACCTGAAGCCGGTGCTCCGCTACATCTCTCCGGACGATCAGAACCTGGACGACCGCTCGCTGGCGTCGGCGGAGCTGCCCACGCCGGTCCAGCCGGGCGAAACGCTGCGGCTGCGCATCACGTGGAAGGGCCGGTTCCCGGCCAACTTCGACCGCACCGGCGCCATCGGCAACTACTTCTTCGTGTCGCAGTGGTTCCCCAAGCTCGGCGTGTTCGAAGCCGGCGGCTGGACGGCGCACCAGTTTTTTGCCAACTCGGAGTTCTTCTCTGACTTCGGCCGTTACGATGTCCGCATGACGGTGCCGACCGGCTGGGTGCTGGGCGCGACCGGCGTCGAGCAGTCGCGGATCGACGCAGGCGCGGGCCGGACCACCCATCGGTATGTCCAGGACGATGTCCACGATTTCGCGTGGACGACGAGCCCGGACTTCATCGAGCGGACCGCGCGGTTCGAGCACAGCGGCCTGCCGCCGGTGGAGATGCGGCTGCTGCTGCAGCCGGAACACGCCGGCTTCGCGGATCGCCACTTCACCGGCACCGCCGCGGCCCTCCGCTACTACGGTGAGTGGTACGGCGCCTACCCGTACGGCCACATCACGATTGTCGATCCGGCGTTCCAGAGCGACTCGGGCGGCATGGAGTATCCGACGCTGTTCACCGGCGGCACGCGGTGGCTGTCACCCCGCGGCAGCAACGATCCCGAATACGTCGTGCTGCACGAGGCGGGTCACCAGTTCTGGTACGGCATGGTGGCGAACAATGAGACCGAGCGCGCCTGGATGGACGAGGGGTTCAACGAGTACTCCGATTCGCGCGTGCAAGCCGAGGCGCTGCAGCCCAACTACTTCGTGCAGCGCTTCTTCGGCGACTTCATCCCCTGGCAGTTCCGCGACATCCCGCTGAAGCGGGCGACCGACACCAACTGGATGAACACCTATCGGCGCATGGGCGATCGCGACGCGCTGTCGACGCCCACCTTCCAGTTGTGGCCCGCCACGCACCAGGCGCAGTCGTACCACAAGACGGCGCTGATGCTGCACACGCTCGAGCGGAAGCACACCTGGGAAGTGATGCAGAAGGTGCTGTCCACCTACTTCTCGCGGTGGCAGTTCAAGCATCCGCAGCCGGACGACTTCTTCGCAGTGGTTGAAGAAGTCACGGGCCTGCCGCACGCGTGGTTCTTCGACCAGGTGTACCGCAGCTCGAACAAGTTCGACTACGGCATCGAGCGGCTCGACAGCGAGCCCGTCTCGTCGCGAGGGCTCAGCGACGGCCTGACCTTCGAGGACCGGAAGTCGGAGGGCACGTATCGCACGACCGTGGTGGTGCGGCGTCTCGAGGCCGGCGTCTTTCCGGTCGATGTCCTGGTCACGTTCAGCAACGGCGAGCAGGTCCGCGAGGCGTGGGATGGCCGCGCGCGCTGGCACGCGTTCACGTTCGACCGGCCGGTCAAGGCGGTGTCGGCGCAGGTCGATCCCGAGCGCGTGTTGCTGCTCGACACCAACTACACGAACAACAGCCGCGTGATGGCACCCGCGACCGAGGCGGCAGCCACGAAGTGGTCGCTCCGCTGGATGGTGTGGGTGCAGGATCTGCTGATGACTTACGCGTTCTTTGTTTAGGTTCTGAAAGGTGCTGATGGGTTCGGCTTTCGTTGACGGGCTGATGCGGGTGAAGCGAGCGCCGTGGCTGGTGATTGGGCTGTGGCTCTCCACCATCCTGCTGGCCTTGCCCTTGTCTCTGGTCCTGCATGCCGCCCTTGGCGACCACCTGGGCGCCAGCATGGCGGCGCAGCCTGCGGCCGAGGGCATGAACTTCGACTGGTGGAACGAGTTCCTGGCGCAGGCCTCCGGCGTCGGGCAGACGTTCGTGCCGGCCATTCTCGGCTTCGCGGCCGTGCTCAAGAACCTGAGCGGGGTCGCCGACGCCAGCGGACCGCCGTCGCCGTTGGTGTGGGTGGTGGCGGCGCAGATGATCGTCTCGACCTTCCTGATCGGCGGCGTGCTGGACCGCCTGGCGCGCGATCACGCCATCGGCGCGGGCGGATTCTTCTCCGCTTGCGGGGTCTGCTTCTTCCGCTTTCTCCGCCTCAGCGTGATGTCGATGTCGGTGTATGCGTTCCTGTTCATCACCGTGCACCGCTGGTTGTTCGACGGCCTGTATTCGCGGCTGCTCGAAGGTCTGACCGTCGAGCGCACCGCGTTCTTCTATCGCCTCGGCCTCTACATCGTCTTTGGGGCGCTGGTGCTGTTTGCGAACCTGATCTTCGATTACGCAAAGGTGAGGGCGGTGGTCGAGGACCGGCGCAGCATGATCGGCGCGCTGGTGGCGGGCTGGCGGTTCGTGCGCCGCAACCCGGGGGCGGCCATCGGGCTTTACGCGATGAACACGCTCGCATTTCTGGCGGTGCTGCTGCTCTATTACGTTGTGGCGCCGGGCGCGAGCGCGAACGCGCTGGCCTTCGCCGTCGGGCAGCTCTTCATCGTGCTGAGGGTGATTATCCGGCTGCAGTTCGCGGCGTCGCAGACGGCGCTGTTCCAGGGGCGGCTGGCGCATGCCGGTTACGTCGCACGGCCGGTGCCGAAGTGGCCGGATTCCCCGTCGGCCGAAGCAATCGGGCCCGCGTAAAGGGGTGATCCCTAGAGGGCATCAACGCCGGCGGCGGCAGCCGCGGCGTGACGCAACTTCTCGCGGGCGTCGACCGCGGTGGCCCGGAGCAGGGTGTCGCCGTCCTTCGCCCACTCGTCCAGCTTCGCCGCAAACCGCGTCAGCCGCATCTCGCCCATCGCATACGCCGCGCACGAGCGCAGCCACGGGTCCTGGCTGAGCGCCATCACCTCGATGGCCTCTTCGCGGTCGCCGAGCGAGGCGCCGAGCATCCTGTCGGCGGCCTCGATGCGGGTGCCGACGGGCACCTCGCGATCGAACAGCGGGATGACGATCGACCGCACCTCCGGCGGCAGCACCGAGTCGAGGAACTCCACCGCGTTGTCGTGGACGACCGGGTCGTTGGACTGCAGGCCGACGTAGGCACTGTGCATGTCGTAGGAGGGATACAGTATCTTGAGGAGCCGGAAGATGCGCTCCGCCTCCTTCTCCATCGACTCCCTCAACCCATGCGCAATCGGGTTCGCCTCATCGTCCAGGGAGGCGCCGAGCGTGCCGAGCACCTGGTAGGAGCGGTAGTGGCCCATGATCTCGGCGGCCATCACCGACTCGCTCAGCTTGCGATCGGTGGACCGCTCGGGATGCTGCTGGCCCAGCTTGTTGAGGGCCGTGATGGTGTGGTACCGGAGGATGACGTCGCGATCGAGGACGCTCTCGGTCAGCACGGCTTGCGCCGACCGCGAGCCGATGGCCTGCAGGACCTTCGGGATCTCGCGCCGCACCTCGGTGCGGATCCCCTCGTCGGTCAGGTAATCGCGCAGGGTGCCGACAATGCGGTCGCCGAACTCGGCCAGTGCCGAGGTCGCGACCTCGGCGAGCGATGGATCGGCGAGACCATCGATCACCGGCGCAATCAGGGTGCGCTTCCCCAACTTGCCGACGGCGACCATGGCCGCCCGCGCCACCTCGACGTCCTCGTCGTCCAGCAGCGTACGCAGCTCGCGCTCGAACAGGTCCGGCAGCATGGCGATGAGCCGCGCCGCTTCGAGACGGGTGCGCTGGCCTGCCGCCCCTTGCTCCTCGACCATCTTCGCGAGCACCAGCCGCGACGCCTCGACATTCTGGGTGGCGCCGGGCCGGGCGAGGAACGCCACCAGGGCGGCGCGGATCGAGAAGTCCTCGAAGTCGCCGAGCGCCTCGATGCGCTCCAGCGGGTCGCTGTCGTCGAACACCGTGAGGTACAACAGCGCCTCGGTGCGGACTTCGAGGTTCGGGTCCCGGAGCAGCGCCTCGACCTCGGCCTTGACGCTGGCGTCGCCGGCCCGCGCCAGCAGCGAAATGGCCTGACGGCGAATCTCCGGCTGCTCGTGACGGAGCAGGCCGCGCACCGCCGGATGCACCTTGCGGTCGTGCGCCATCTCGAACAGGCTGAGGGCGTAGGCAATCTCCCGCGTGGTGCCCTTCAGCCGCGACGAGATCAGCGCGGTGGCGTCGCGTTCCATCACCGGCATGGAAGCGCGCTCCGAATCCACCCGGTGCTGATGGATGCTCTCACGCAGGTTTTCCACGTACTGCCGGCGCGCCACGAACGCCGCCAGCATCCAGGCGCCAATCAAGACGACGCTGACCTGCGACATGTCCACCGCGGACCAGTGCAAGCCGGCCGCGAAGAGCAGGACGATGAGGCCGCCACCGGCGTCGCCCAGGCGGTAGACCACGGTGTCGATGAACGACTTGACACGGAAGGTGTGCGCGGCCGGCACCGGCAGGTACAACAACTCGGTGGTCGCCTTGTCGATCGAATAGCGCAGCACCTGGTCGCTGGCCTTGAGCGCCGACGCCGCCACCAGCGTGCCGAGCAGGAACACGCCCATCGATCCCATCAGCATCGCGGTGGGCACGATGAACAGCGCCGCGCCCACGCCCGCGGTCCGCAGCACGCGGCCGGTCAGCAGCAGCTGGAGAATCAGCGACATGATCCCGGCGATCATGTTGAAGGTGCCGAAGAACATCGCCAGTTCGTCGGTGCCGGGAATGGCGGCCTTGGCGATGGCCTTGAACTGCCAGCCGGCCACGGTGGTGGTGAGCGCCGAAATCAGCACCAGGGCGGCAATGGCGCGCAGATACGGCGACTCGCGCACCAGTGCCAGGCTGCCGAACAGGGTGGCCGCGGTGCGGTCGGTGCCGGTCGCCGGCATGTCGTTGCCGACGTAGTCGGGACGGTTGCGCCAGATCACCATCACCAGGCCGGCACAGACGAATAGTGACACCGCGACAATCGCCAGCATGTTCGCGGTGCCGAAACGCGACACCGCGGTGCGGGTGGCCAGGCCGCCGACGATCCACCCGAGAATGGCGCCGCTGCCGATGAAGCCGAACGACCGCTTGGCCTCGCGCGTGGTCATCACGTAGTTGGCGAGCGTCCACACCTGCGACGGCGCCAGCACCGAGAAGACGCCGACCCAGATGTAAATGGCCACGAACAGCGCGCCCGACTCGACCACCGACACCGCGGCCCAGGTCCAGAACAGGAGGGCGTTGGCGGCGAAGAACAGGATGCTGCCGACCAGGAGGTTCCGCAGGTTGGTGCGGTGGCCGATCCACAGATACACGCTGGCGGCGAGGCCGACCAGGACGGCGATGGCGATGTCCACGTACGGCAGGTCGATGGCGCGGTAGCGATCGAGGAACAGCGCGTCGCGCGCCGCCTTGCTCGCCACGCTGCTGGCCATGGTCAGGAACAGGTAGGCGAACAACGGGAAGGCCCGTCGAAGTTCACGGCGGGTGAGGCCGAGCGCGCGTTCTGCAAGACTCAGCATCAGGCCCTGCGGGAGTTTACCTTAGGATAAGATTCCCTCACTCCCAACCCAGATGGCCGAACGTCCCTCCCGCCTCTCGCGCGTCCTCGGTCCCGTCGTCCAGTTGCGCGACGGTGAGTCGACGACGGCCCTGCTGATGTTCCTGTACTCGTTCCTGGCGATGACCAGCTACAACATCGTCAAGCCGATCACGCGGTCGGAGTTCATCTCGAGCCTGGGCGCCGACAACCTGCCGTGGGTGCAATTCGGGGCCGGCGTGCTGATCGGCTTCATCATGCAGGGCTACACCACGGTGATGCGGGCGGTGCCCCGGCGCTGGACCATCCCGGTGACGCAGGCCGGCATGGCGGGCCTGCTGCTCCTGTTCTGGTTCCTGTTCACCACCGTCGGCGCCGACTGGGTCGCGGTCGCTTTCTACGTGCTGGCGCTGATCCTCGGCATCCTCCTGATCAGCCAGTTCTGGACGCTGGCCAACGACGTCTACGATCCGCGGCAGGCGAAGCGCATCTTCGGCTTCATCGGCGGCGGCGCCAGCCTCGGCGGCGCGACCGGTGCGGGCCTCACGGCGTTTCTGGTCGAATCGCTCGGCGCCAAGCAGATGCTGCTGGTCAGCGCCTCGATCATGGGCCTGTGCTTCTTCATCGTCACCTTCATCCTGAAGCGCGAGAAGGCGGCGGGCACGAGCGACGCCACCAAGACCGGCGAGGACGAGGGCGTCAGCAGCGGCGAGGCCATCCAGCTGCTGCGGTCCTCCCGCCACCTGCAGGTGATTGCGCTGGTGATCGGCTTTGCCGCCATCGGCGCCGCGATCATCGAGCAGCAGCTCAACATGGCGGCGGCGGAGGCCAAGGGCGCCGCCAATTCCGACGCGATCGCGGCGTTCCTCGCACAAGTCACGGTCTACCTGTCGCTGATCGGCTTCGTCATCCAGGTGGGGCTGACCAGCCGCATCCATCGCGTGATGGGCATCGGCTTCGCGCTGCTGGTGCTGCCGGTGAGCCTGGGCACCACCGCGGTGGTGATGCTGTTCAACCGCGCGCTGTGGGCGCCGGGCCTGGCCCGCGTGCTCGACACCTCGCTGCGCTACACCGTGGACAAGACCTCGCGCGAAGTGCTGTTCCTGCCGCTGCCGGCGGAGCTGAAGTACCGCGCCAAGCCGTTCATCGACGTGACGATGGACCGGTTGTCGAAGGGCATGGGGGCGCTGATGATCCTCGTCCTGATCAAGGACTGGGGCCTGGGCTGGAACTGGCAGCAACTGAGCTACGCCAGCCTGACCATGGTCGGGTTGTGGATGTTCACGGCGATGCGGGCGCGCAAGGAATACCTGCGGACGTTCCGGCGCAGCATCGAGCAGCAGGACGTGGCGCCCGCCGACATCAGCGGCGCCAACCTCGGGCCGCAATCGATCGAAACGCTGGTGAGCGAGTTGTCGCACCCGGAACCGCGCCGCGTGCTCTACGCCATCGATCTGCTCGACGCCCTGGACAAGCGCCACCTGGTCACGCCGCTGTTGCTGGCGCACGAGTCGGCCGAGATCCGGGCGCGCACGTTGAGGGTGGCGGAAGCCGCCGGCACCGAGGCCGCGGACCGCTGGCTGCCGCGCGTCGAGCGGGCGTTGCGGGATGCCGACGCGTCGGTGCGGGTGGCCGCGGTTGGCGCGCTGGCCGCGCTTCGCGGACAAGCCGCCGCGGATGTGATGCGCCCGTTCCTGCACGGCTCCGACCAAGCCCTCGCCATCGTCGCGGCGGCGGCGCTGGCGTCGAGCACGCACGAGGCGGACGTGCAGGCGGCCGAGGATCGGCTCCGCGCCTTCTCGAGCGACACCCGCGAGCAGGGCACGGCGGGGCGGCTGCTGGCGGCCCGCGCGCTCGGCGATGTCGAGAATCCGGCGTTCCGCCCGCTGCTGGTGCCGCTGATGTACGACCCGAACGTCGAGGTCGCCCTCGCGGCGATCGAGAGCGCGGGCAAGCTTGGCGCGCAGGACTTCCTGTTCGTGGTGCCGCTGGTGTCGCTGCTGAGGAACCGCCGGCTGAAGTCGGCGGCGCGGCAGGTGCTGACCGGTTTCGGGGAGCCGGTGGTGGCGCCGCTGGCCTACTTCATGCTGGACCGCGAGGAGAACATCTGGGTGCGCCGCCATGTGCCCTCGACCCTGGCGCACCTCCCGTTCCCGTCCACGGTGGCTGCCCTGCTGACCGCCCTCGACGACCCGGACGGCTTCCTGAAGTTCAAGGCGGTGTCGGCGCTCGAGCGCATTCGCGTGACCAACCCCGAGATCGCGATCGACAAGGACGTGGTGACCCGGCACCTCCATGCGGAGGCCGGCCTCGCCTACAGCGCGCTGACGCTGCACCACAACCTGTTCGTGGCCGGCGGGCTTGACTCCCAATGCCTGCTCGCGCGCTCGCTCACCGAAAAGCAGAGCCGCCGGCTGGGCCGCACCTTCCAGCTGCTCGGCCTGATCAACACGCCGTCGGACATCGCCGCGGTGCAGAACACGCTGACCGACAACGACCCGAAGGTGCGCTCGCGGGGCATCGAGTACCTGGACAACCTGCTGTCGGGTGACGTGCGCAAGCGCGTGATGATCCTGGTGGACGACATGCCGACCGAGGAGCGCATCCGCAAGGGCAACGTGATCTACCGGACGCGTGTGCGCGACGTCGAAGACACCGTGGCGCAGCTCCTGCACGACGAAGACGAGTCGATTGCGGCGGCCGCCGTGCTGCTGGTGGAAGAACGTGGCATGTGGTCGCTGGCCGACGACCTGGAGCACGTGCTCGCCCATCGCGACGCCAAGGACCAACATATGTTCGAGGCGGCGTCGTGGGCCCTGGCCGCGCACCGGATGCCGCCGGACCAGCGCGCCGCCCTCTGGCAGGAGCCGCTGCCGTCGGTGGAGCTGGCCGACCGCCTGCGCCGGCTGCCGATGTTCGACTTCACGCACGTGAACGAACTGTTCCGCCTCGCGCGACTGGGCCGGCAGGTCCGTCATGAGGCCGGACGCACCCTGTACCAGCGCGGCACCCGGCCGACGTCCGTGCAATTCCTGCTCGACGGGCGGGTGCAATCGACCGGCGCCTCCGGCGTGACCGAGATCGCCGCGCCCGCGCCCCTCGCGTTCGAGGCCGTGCTCGAGGGCGCCCCGATGACCACCAGCGTCACTGCGGTGGACCGTGTCATCACGCTGGCGCTGACCAACGACGAATTCCTGGCGCTGTTGTCGGAGAACGTGGAACTCGCGGAAGGCCTGTTCCGGTCCCTCATTCACTCGCGGCACCTGGGCGCGGACCATACGCACATCGAGGGCGACGTGCCGCAGGAGCTGAAGGACCAGGCCACGGCGCCGGAGCAATTGCAGCCGGTCGATCGCCTGTTGCTGCTGCAGTCGAGCCCGCTGCTCGCGCATGCCACGGCGGTGCAGTTGTGGCGGCTGTCGGCCATCGCGCGTCCGGTCACGCTGCAGACCGGTAGCGAGCCGATCAAGCGCGGCGGCGAAGCAGCCATCCTGATCGTCTTGAGCGGATCGCTCACGGTGGAGATGCCGGGCGGCACCACCGCCACGGCGAACGCCGGCGATATCGTCGGGATGTACGAGACGCTGGGCGGCTCGAAGTTCGACGCCACCATGACCGTGACGGAGACCGCCACCGCGCTGCGGCTGGAACGCCATGCGCTGTTCGAGCTGCTCGCCGATCACACCGACCTGCTGCAGGGGGTGTTCTCGTTCCTGCTAAGGCTCGAACGCTGATTTGGCGATTTGGCGATGTGGTGATTTCGCGATTTGGGGAAATCCCAAGTCGCGCAGGCTTCGCTAACGACCTCCCACCCAGCCCGTTCTCAGACCCCAGCGCATGAGGCGTGGTGACGACGTCGGCGATTCAATACCTGCCTCCGGTCGCGATCGCAGGTCACCAGCCCAGCGGCGCGGGTGGCCCCAATGCCTCGCCGGCACCTCGAGTCGCGCCGGCGAGGGTCACTGGTGCGTGCTTCGGCGAGCGTGATGTCTCGCCTGGACTAGGCCTCGATCGCCTGTCCGCCGCAATCGGGCAGCGCGGTTCGGTCTGCCAGCGTCACGTATCCACGCTGCAGTGCGTGCTCGAGCGCCGCGAACCCTTCCACGGCCTCGTGATACGCCTCGCGCAGCGGTTTCAATTCGAGCGCGGTGTCAGTCTCGACGTCCGCACTGAGCGATTCGTCGCCGAGCCTGAGCACGCACCGCAGATAGCGCCCTCGCTGGTGGGCGACCATACGCGCGACGTTGGTGAACGCATTGCGTGTGATCGCCCCAGTGGCGGCGCTGATCAACTCGTGGTTCACCTCGCGGATCGTCATCTCCAGTTCGTGGTGGAGACGACGAGTGGCGGCTTCATCGGGCGGCAATAACATCCAGAATCCTCCCCAATTGCGATGCGCGTTGGCCGACACACAGGCCTACCGGGATAATCGGCCGGCCGCGTCGGCACTTCACTTTCTCGGCGTCGGGCGCCTGGCCGCCACGATCGGGCAGCGCGAAGATGAGGGCCGCACCCAGCAGGAAGAATGCCGATGTGACGCCGAGCGCGAGGCCGATGTCTCAGTCTGGCAGCACGATCTCAAAACTCGTTTCGACCCCCGGCGTGCTGCGCACGCTGACGGTGCCGCCATGGCGCTCGACGATCGCCTTGACGATCGAGAGGCCGAGCCCCGATCCCGATTGCGCGCGGGACCGATCCGCCTTGTAGAACCGATCGAAGACGTGCGGCAGGTGTTCGGCGGGAATGCCGACGCCCGAATCCGACACGCGGATCGCGGCGCCGCGCCCGGTGCGCGCGGCGGCCAGTCGCACGGTGCCGCCGGGCGGCGTGTGGCGCAGCGCGTTCGACGCCAGGTTCTGCACGGCCTGCTCCAGCCGATGCGGATCCGCGGTGACCCTCAGGTCGGTATCTCGGGGATCGACGGTGATCGTCACGCCCTTTTCCTGCGCCGCCTGCGCATGGCGCTCGGTCACGCGCTCGAACAGCTCGTCCACCGACACGGTTTCGAGCGTGAGCGAGATGCCGCCCGCCTCGAAGCGCGCCAGGTCGAGCAGGTCGCCGACCAGCCGCTCGATGCGCTGTCCCTCCTCCTGGATCACGCGAACGGCTCGCTGCCCTTCCTGGTTCTCGGGCAAAAACTGCGGGAGCGCCAGGGTTTCGGCATAGCCGCGGATCGCGGTCAGCGGCGTCATCAACTCGTGCGACACGTCCGCCAGCAACTGCCGACGGGCGCGGTCGGCTTCGACGAGTTGGGCCTGGCGGGCGGCGAGGTCGGCGGCCATGCGATTGAACGCGTCGGCCACCGCCGACACCTCGTCACCGCCGATGGACGGCGCGCGCGCCGACAGGTCGCCTTCGCCGAAGCGGCGGGCCGCGTCCTCGAGGGCGCGCAGGCGCGCCTGGGCGGGGCGAAAGATCACGAGCGCGGCCAGCGCGGTCCCGCCGATCAACAGCAGGAACGCGCCAATGGCGAGGGGCGTGCCGATTTCGTCGGCGGCACGGCGCAGGCCGGTGAGCGGCGGCACCCACACCACGCCGACGACGTCACCGTTGTGCGCAATCGGCGCCATCACCGGTCCGCGCCGCGGCCCGCCAAACGGCATGCGCGGCATGGGCCCGGGGGGCGGCATCCGCTCCATCGGCGGGCCGCCAGGCTCCCCCGCCATGCCGGGCGATCGGCGCTTGAACGGACCCGGCATGCGCATGCCGGGCGGCACGTCCACCCCCGGCGGGCCGACCACACGGCCATCGGCGAAGATGATGACGGCGGGGCGATGCAACTCGCTGATGCGGCGCCTCGCATACTGCTCGAGGTCAATGGCGGGGTCACGTTCGAGCGCCGACTCGAACTCCGACGCCACCAACTCCGCGAAGTCGCGGCCCATCCGCTCGGGCATGCCGCCTTCGGTTTCGCCCGCCACCCAGATGAACAGGGCGAACTGCAGGCCGAGCGTAATGGCCAGGAACAGGATGAAGCCGAGGCCGATGCGCCAGTAGAGGCTGGACGTCAGCTTGGTTCGGGTCGAAGCGGCAGCATCAGACATCGGCGCACTTGTAGCCACTCCCCCACACGGTGAGGATGATGGCGGGGTTGGCCGGATCCAGTTCGACGCGCCGGCGGAGCCGCTTGACGAGCGAGTCCACGCTGCGCTCGGTCACGTAGGTGCGGTCGGGCCACACGCGGGTGAGCAGCGCCTCGCGGCTGAACACGATGCCCGGGTGCGTCGCCAGCACGAACAACAGGCGGAACTCCTGCGCCGTGAGGTCCATTTCCGCGCCGCGCACCCGCACACTGCGGCGGGCCGGGTCGATGTGCAGGCCGTGGATCTCGACCGGGCGTTCCGACGGGGACGCGGCTTCGGCCTGTAACTGCGACCGCCGTGGCCGCCGCAGCAGCGCGCGGGCGCGGGCCACCAGCTCGCGGATGCCGAACGGCTTGGCGAGGTAGTCGTCGGCACCGCTTTCGAGGCCCAGCACCTTGTCGCTCTCTTCGCGCCGCGCCGTGAGCATCATGATCGGCACGTCCTGGTTCGGGCCTTCGCGCCGGATGGCCCGGCAAATCGACACGCCGTCCATGCCGGGCAGCATCAGGTCCAGCAGGATCAGGTCGAACGGCTGCGCGCTGGCGCGAGCCAGCCCGTCGAGCCCGTCGCCCACCGCCTCGGTTTCGAGGCCCTCGAGACCAAGGTGGAGAACGATCAGATCGCGGATGTGCGTGTCGTCTTCGATCACCAGGACGCGTGCCATCTCCCTGCAGTTTTTCACAGATTGCGGCGCTTGCCCCGCCGAAGCCTTGGCGAAGGCGGGCTGCCACAGTTTTCTCACACCCGGGCCACGGGGCTGCCACGAGAATCCCGTCTCATAGGCTAGAAGGAGTGAGCAATCACATGACCAAGACATTCAAGATTTCCCTCGCCACCGGGCTCGTCGCGGTAGCCATGGCCGCGGGTTCGGCGCTGGTGATGGCACAGGACGGCCCGATGCGCCGAGGCGGCGGCCCTGGCGTGGGCGGCCCGCCCCCGGGCGGACCGATGGACGGACAAATGCGTGGACCGGGCGGGCCAATGCGCGGCCCCGGCGGTCCCGGCGGCCCCATGGGCATCGGGCCCGGGTTCCGTGAACTGGATCTGAGCGACGATCAGAAGGCGCAGGTCAAGTCGATCCACGAATCGCACCTGGCCGAATTCCAGGCCGCGGGTGCAAAGGTCGGCGCGGCGCGCGAGGGCATGCGCAAGCTGCTCGAAGCCGACACGCTGGACGAATCCGCGGTCCGCGCCAAGAGCGTGGAGGTGGCTGCGGCCGAGGCCGACGCGGCGATCCTGGGCGCGAAAGTCCGCGCGCAGACGCTGCAGGTGCTGACGTCGGAACAGCTGGCCAAGCTGAAGGAGCTGCGGGCATCGCGCGAAGCGCAGCCGAGAAAGCAGCGCCAGCAGGGTAAGCGCTAATCAGGCGGGGGCTGACCCCTCATGGGCATTGTGTGAGGGGTCAGTCTCCGACGCCGCCCGCGTAGGGGTCTGTCCCCGACGCGGCGCCGCGAAGGGGTCAGACCCCTCGGCATTTCTCGCTCGGGGTCAGACCCCTTATTGGTTCGCGTGGGCTCTGAGCAGCCGGAGGCCGTTGAGCGTCACGGCGACCGTCGCGCCGGTGTCCGCCAGCACCGCCAGCCACAGCGGCGCGGCACCGAAGAACGCGGAGATGAGGAAGGCTGCTTTCGTGGCCAGGGCGAGCGTGACGTTCTGGCGAATCACTTTCACCGCCCTTCGCGCGTGGCCGACCAGGAACTCCATGTCTTCGGGATGGTCGCACGTCAGCACGACATCCACCTTCTCGAGCGGGATGGTGTCGGCCGTGCGGCACTGCACGACGACTCCGGCGGCGCCGAGCGCCTCCACCGTGAATGCCTTCGCTTGCGCCGCGCGCTCGAGCGGCGCGCCGCCCTTGAACAACACGCCGCGCCTGGCCGCGGAGGTGAGGGCGGCGACCACGGTCACGGGCGTGGAGATCACGAGCGCGCAGGGACAGGCCAGCACGAGGAAGATCAGGCCGCGGTAAAACCACACTTCCCACCGGCCGTCGAGCATGGGCGGCAGCATCACGACGGCCAGGGCCGCGAAGGTCACGACCGGCGTGTAGACGGCGGCGAACTTCTCGATCCAGCGCTCCACCGGCGCCGATTCGTGGCCGCGGTCCTCGCCCCACCCGGGCTCGTGGCCGACCAGGTGGGCCACGGCGTGCCGCGCCCGATCGATGCTCCACGCTTCCATGAGGTGGGCGAGGGCAAACAGGAAGGCGACGGCCGCCGCCTCGGCCCACTGGCCAATGGACGCCGCGCCGATCGCCGACAGGCACACCAGCACGTGCATGTCGAGGCGCCGGTAGCGCAGCGACACCACCGCGCGCGGAATCATCGGCGCCAGTCCGGCGACCGCCGACAGCGCGTAGGCCGCCACGGCGGGGCCCTGGTGCGCGTGCCCGGCCCCCGTGCCGTGCCCGAACATCGCTTCGCTCCAGGTCTCGGCGGACAGGCCGTCGATAATCCAGCCAACGGCAAAGGCGGCCAGGCTCGCGCCCGCCCACCACTTCGCGGTGTCGTGATGATGATCGTGATGGTCGTCGCCCACCACGTCGTCGGCGTCGTGGCTGTGGGCGACCAGCCCGGTGCCGGCCACCGCATCGAGAATCGCCGACGCGGGGACAATGGACGGGTCGTAGGTGACGTCAACGCGGCGGCCGACCAGGTCGAAGGTCAGCGCGGCGACGCCCGGGCGATTCAGCGCATGTCGAATGAGCGCCGCTTCGTCGGCGCAGTCCATCCCGGCAACATGTAGTCTCAGTATCGAGTTGGTTGGGCTGGCCACGAACACTTCATTATCGCCGGAACGGTCCGGCTAAAGCCGGACGCCACAGGCGCCGGACGCTGGCATGGTCCGGCTAAAGCCGGACGCTACAGGGCCTGGACTGCCGCCAGCACGTCTTCGGCGTGGCCGTCGACCTTGACGCCGTCCCATCGCCGCACGACCTTGCCGTCGGGCCCGATGAGATACGTGGTGCGCGCCACGCCCATGTAGTTGCGGCCGTACATCGACTTCTCCTGCCACACGCCGTACTTCTCCATCACGGCGTGGTCTTCGTCGGCGAGCAGCGGGAACGTGAGGTCGTACTTCGTCGCGAACCTGGCCTTGCTCTTCGAGTCGAGCACGCTCATGCCGAACACGGCGGCCTTGCTCTTCTTGAACTTCGGCAGGTTGTCCTGAAAGGCGCACGACTCCTTGGTGCAGCCAGGCGTGTCGTCCTTCGGGTAGAAGTAGATCACCACCGGCTGGCCGGCGTAGTCAGCCAGGGTGTGGACCTTGCCGGCCTGGTCGGGCAGGGAGAACGCGGGAGCTTTCTTGCCGGGGTCGATGAGTGCCATGGTGTCTCCGCGGGCGGCATGGTCCGGCTGAAGCCGGACACTACATGTCGAAGTCGCCCCTACGTGTTCTGATGCCTACTGGGCGGTCGAGGTTGCGCGGCCGTCAAACGGCACGGCGGCGTGGGCGCGACGCGGCTCCGCGCCGCCCTCCACCTTCTTGTTCGCCACGTCCACGGTGATGGCGGCGGCGTAGCCGTAGCGCACCTCGCCCTTGCGGCCGATGCGCTGGAAGCGATGGCCGCGGTCGATCAGGTTGTTCAACAGGCTCCGCGGAAAGCGATCCTCGATCTCGATGCGCTCGCCGTTCTCGAGCGGATCCGCCGGGTCGCGCCCGGGCAGGAAGCGCGGCGACTCGATCGCCGCCTGCGCGCCGAGCTTGCCGTCGATCACGCCGGTGATGATGTTGTAGACCGACACCGGAATCCAGGCGTTGCCGGCGCAGCCCACCGCCAGGCGGGGCACTTCTTCGCCGTTCGCCTTCTTCTCGAACACCAGCGTCGGCACGCTCGCCGTGCTCGACCGCATCAGCGGCACCAGGCTGCCGTAGGCGCCCGCCGTCAGGCGGTTCGATCGCAGATGGTTGTTATAGAGAAAGCCCAAGCCCTTGGACACATAGAAGGTGCCGCCCCATGTGCTCAGCGTCTGCGTGACCGCGATCATGTTGCCTTCGGCATCCGCCACCGCAAATGACGTCGTCCCGGTGCTGATGCGCGGCGTCGGCGCCGATTGCGTGGTCGGCGCCTCGTCGGGCGGCTGCCGCTCGTAGCGCGACGCCTTGTTCGCGTCGATCTTCGCAAACAGCTTCCTGGCGTGCTCCGCGGTCAGGTGTTCCTCGAACTCCACCGGCCAGCGTTCGGGATCCGCCACGCGGCGCAGCGGATCGCGCACCTTCCACGATTCCACGAGGTAGTGCAGGTAGTCGGGATCCGTGGAGGCGCGGGCGCCCGGCGCCGGCACGTAGTTCTCGAGCACGTGCAGCGACTCGAACAACTGGATGCCGGTAGACACCGGCGGGCCGCCGGCATAGAGCGTGTGGCCGCGATAGCTGCCCATCACCGGCACGCGCTCGATGGCCCGGTACTGCGCCATGTCGGCAAAGGTCAGGATGCCGCCGTTCTCTTCCATGTCGGCGGCGATCTTCTTCGCGATCTCGCCGCGGTAGAAGGCGTCGGCGCCGCCCTTCTGGATGGCGCGCAGCGTGTTGGCGTAGTCCTTGTTGAAGAACCGCTCGCCCGGCTTCGGCACCTTGCCGCCGGGCAGGTAGATCTTCGCGGCCTCGGGCCACTTCTCGAGGAAGCGGCGGCCCTCGGCAATGCTCGACGGCAGGCCTTCATCGAGGACGAAGCCCTCGTCCGCCAGCGCGATGGCCGGCGCCACCAGGTCTTCCCACTTCACCTTGCCGCTGCCGTAGGTGCGATAGGCGTAGTCGAGGCCGGCGACAATGCCGGGGATGTTCGCCGCGGCCGGACCGTCGGCGACAATGCGGCCGTCCTGCATCAGCCGCGGATTGTCGGCGGTGGCGCCGATCGGCGTCATGTCCTTGTATTCGATGACGGTCGGCTTCTTCATGCCCTTGAGGTAGAGCACGGCCGAACCGTCGCCGCCCACGCCCGAGGCTTCGGGCTCGACCACACCGAGCGCGAACGACACGGCGATCATCGCGTCCACGACGTTGCCGCCCTTCTCGAAGGCGAGCCGCCCGGCCGCCGACGCCAGCGGATGTCCCGACACGACGACCGCGCCGTTGGAGGTGATGACCGGCTTGATCAGCGGCTGCGCGGCCACCATCTCGTCGATCACCGACTCGAGGTCACCCTCGGTCTTCGCGGCGGTCGCGCGCGGGCGGAACTGGTCCTTCAGGCTCGCCCACTTCTCCGCCGGCACCGGCGCCGAGTAGTAGAGCGTGCGGAGCGTGTTCCAGACGCGATCGAACATCGCGGCGAAGGCCGCCGGCGAGGGCGCCATCTCCGCGGTGACGCCGCCACCGTCTTCATGCACGGGCAGCGGCGCGGCCACGCGCCACAACTGGAACGCGGCGTTCAACGCGAACAGCGGCGGCGCCTCGACGTCGCTGCGAAGCGGGTTGCCGTTGTAGACCGGCTGCGGATCGGGCAGGCCCGAGACGAGCAGTGTCTTGCCGTCGGGCGACCACGCCGGCGCGCCGCCCTTGCGCGACACCAACTGCGGCTGCGCGGCGGGCTTCGGACGCGGCAGTGGATCCTCGGCCCCCTCGGGGCGCGGCGGCTCGACGGCGGCGACCCACACCGAGCCGATGCCGTCGCGCACGGCATAGAACGCCATGCGCACGTTGTCGGGCGCCCACGACGGGTAGGCCTCGTTGCCGCGGACGCGCGCGATGCGGAACGATCGCAGCGCCCGTCCGTCGACACCGACGCTGGGAATGGACGAGGTCACCGGCTTGGCCGGGCGCGAGCCGAGCGGCGTGGGCCTGGCCACCGCGGCGGGCGGCACCGCCATCCACCACAGGTCGAGGTCGTCTTCGGACTCCCGCTCTGAGATGAAGGCGACCTTCGACCCGTCCGGCGAGACGCGCGGATAGGTCTCGCTGTCCGCCGTTTCGGTGAGCGCCAGCGGCGCCTGCCAACTGTCGGACTGTTGGACCGGACGCACCACGAACAGGTCCCATTGCAGACTGGGATCCGCGGCGCGGCCCGCCGGGCGCGCATCCCGATGCGCGAACACGAGCCGGCCATCCGCCGTCCACGACGGCCACCGCTCGTCGCCGGGCAGCGTGGTGACGGCGACGGGCGCGCCAACGGCCACGCCGTTCTTGAGCGCGACCACCAGGACGTCGAAGCCATCGCCGCGATCGGCGGCATACGCCAGGCGGCGGCCGTCCGGCGACCACGCCGGCTCGCGCTCAATCGCGCTGCCATCCCCGGCGGTGACCGCTTTCCCCTGCCGGCCTTCCGGCGTCATGGTCCAGATGCGATCGAGGTACGACACCGCGATGCGCTTGCCGTCGGGCGCCCACGCCGGCTCCTGGACGCCGACGGGCGCCTGCGCGCCACCGGCGGATTGAAGGGCGAGGAGGATGGCGGCGAGCAGCAGCGTACGTGTCATTTGTTCAATACGGCGTTCACGATGTGACGGGCCGAGATGCCGAACTTGTCCACGAGCTCGTCGGGCTTGCCGCTGCGTGGGATCTCCGGCACGGCCAGGCGCGTGACGGTGAGGCCGGCGGGCGCGACGGCCCGGGCCACGGCGTCGCCGAGTCCACCCGAGATGTAGTGATCCTCGACCGTGATCAGGCGGCCGGTTTGCCTGCCCGCCTCAATCAACGATGCCGCGTCGATCGGCTGCACGGAATAGAGGTCGATCACGCGAATCGAGATCCCCTTCGCCTTCAACTCGTCGTGGGCCTTGAGGGCCTCGAACAGCGTGACGCCGGCGCCGATCACCGTCGCCGTGTCGGTGGCGCCCTGGCGCACGACCTTGAGGCCGCCGATCGGGAATTCCTCGCTGTTGTCGTAGATGACGGGCGTCTTGGGACGCGAGGTGCGGATATAGACCGGACCGTAGTGGGCAGCGGCCTCGCCGATCAGCTTTTCCATGCACACCGCGTCGCTCGGGTAGAGCGCCACGAAGTTCGGCTGCGCCGTGGTCATGGCGAAGTCTTCGAGCGCCATCTGCGACGGCCCGTCCTCGCCAATCGAGACGCCGGCGTGCGAGCCGGCCAGCTTGATGTTGTTGCCGCCGACGGCGGCCATGCGGATGAAGTCGGCGGCGCGGGTCAGGAACGCGGCGAAGGTCGACGGGAACGGGATGGCGCCGCGCGCGGCAAGCCCCATGGCGGCCCCGACCATCACCTGCTCGGCAATGAAGAACTGGTAGAAGCGCTCGGGATGCGCCGCCTCGAACTTGTCGCTGAAGGTGGAGTTCTTGACGTCGGCGTCGAGCGCGACGACGCGGGAATCCACGGCGCCGAGCTTGGCGATGCCGGTGCCGTAGGCCTCACGCGTGGCGACCAGGTCGCCGAGCTTGAACTGGGGCGGCGCCATCTTGCCGGGCGCCGGCTCCGGCCGGGCGGCGGGCGGCGCGGCAATCTGCAGGGGCGATCCGGTCTCGGGCACCATCTGGGCCTCGAGCTCGGCGAACGCCTTCTGCATCTGTTCCTGGCTGAGCGCCTTGCCGTGCCAGTTGGGGAGACCTTCGGTGAACGACACGCCCTTGCCCTTCAGCGTGCGGGCCAGGATCACGGTGGGCCGGCCCTTGGTCGAGCGGGCTTCCTTCAGCGCGGCCAGCACCTGCGTCAGGTCGTGGCCATCGATCGCGATCGCATGCCAGCCGAACGCGTTCCAGCGCGCGCGATAGGTTTCCATGTCGTGCTCGAGCTCGGTGCCACGGCTCTGGCCGAGCGCGTTGATGTCGATGATCCCGCACAGCGAGTCGAGCTTGTGGAAGTGCGCGGAGGCGGCGGCTTCCCACACGGCGCCTTCGGCGGTCTCGCCGTCGCCCATCAGCACGTAGGTCCGGTAGGGGGAGCCGATGCGGCGGGCGTTCAGCGCGCAGCCGACGCCGGCGCCCAGGCCCTGGCCGAGCGACCCGGTCGCCACGTCCACGAACGGCAGGCGCGGCGTGGGGTGGCCTTCGAGGTTCGAGGTGAACAGCCGCAGGTCGGTCAGCCGCTCGCGCGGAATGAAGCCGGCTTCGGCCCACATCGCGTAGAGGAGCGGCGCGGCGTGGCCCTTTGACATGATCAGGCGATCGGCCTCGGGATGCTGCGGGTTCTTCGGGTCGAAGCGCATGTCGGCGAAGAACAACGCCGCCATCAGCTCCGCCGACGACATGCAGGTGGTGGGATGCCCGCTGGCCGACGCCGTGGTCGCTCGAATCGACTCGATGCGAAGACGGGTGGCAATGTTTTTCAGCGACGAGAGCAGCGAAGCATCAACCTGCAACAGAAAACCTCCAAAGGGAAAGGGGAAGACGAGAAAGTTTATCAGTAAAATGGGGGGATGGTCCTCTTCCGCTACCTCTACATCCTGGCCCTCGTGTTGTGGCTGGGCGGAACGATGGTGGCGGGCGGCGTCGTCGCGCCGTCGATTTTCCACGTGCTGGAAACATGGAACCCGGTCGAGGGCCGCGTGCTGGGCGGGCAGGTGTTCGGCGAAGTGTTGCAGCGGCTCTATCTGGTGGCCTACGCGATGAGCGCGGTGATGTTCGTATCGCTGTCACTGCACCGCCTGCTGGGGGCGCGGCCCGTCAAGTACGGCATCCGCATCTCGATTCTGGCCGTCATGCTGGCGCTGACGCTGGGCGCGGATTACTACGTGGGCCCGCGGATTACGACGCTTCAGGCCCAAATCTCGGGTCCGGTGTCGGCGTTGCCGGCGGGCGACCCGGTCCGCGGGGAGTTCAACCGGCTCCACGGCCTTGCCAACATCCTGCTGAGCCTGTCGGCGGTCGGCGGGCTCGCCCTCCTTTTCTGGGAAGCTCGCGAATGATCATCACGCTCATCCCCGGCGACGGCATCGGTCCTGAAGTCACGCGCGCGGTGGTCCGCGTCCTGGCCGCATCGGGGTTCTCTCCGGAATGGGAGACCTTTTCCGCCGGGGCGGCGGCAGTCGAGGAGCACGGCACCACGCTGCCGCAGGCGCTGCTCGACTCCATCACCCGCAACAAGATCGCGCTGAAGGGCCCGATTACCACGCCGGTCGGCAAGGGCTTCACCAGCGTGAACGTGGGGCTGCGCAAGGCGCTCGACCTCTACGCCAACCTGCGGCCGGTCTGGAACCTGCCGTCGGTGCCGTCACGCTACCAGAACGTCGATCTCGTGATCGTCCGCGAGAACACCGAAGACCTGTATGCCGGGCTCGAACACGTCGTGGTGCCCGGCGTCGTGGAGAGCATCAAAATCATCACGGAAGTGGCGTCCACGCGCATCGCCGAGTTCGCGTTCCAGCAGGCCCGCCGCCGCGGCCGCAAGCTGGTGACCGCCGTGCACAAGGCCAACATCATGAAGCTCAGCGACGGGTTGTTCCTCGACTGCGCCCGCACCGTCGCCGCGCGCTACCCCGACATCCAGTTCGACGACCGCATCGTCGACGCCGCGTGCATGCACCTGGTGATGCATCCGGAACGGCTGGACGTGCTGCTGCTGCCGAACCTGTACGGCGACATCGTGTCGGACCTGTGCGCCGGCCTGGTCGGCGGGCTTGGTGTGGTCCCGGCTGCCAACCTCGGCTTCAACGGCGTGGGCGTGTTCGAAGCGGTCCACGGCAGCGCCCCGGACATCGCCGGCAAGGATATCGCCAACCCGACGGCGTTGTTGCTGTCAGCCGTGCTGATGCTCCAGCACCTTCAGGAAGACGCCAAGGCCGACGCGATCATGGTCGCGCTGAAGAAAGTGCTCGCCAGCGGTCACGTCACCCCTGATTTGGGAGGCAGCGCCTCGACGACGTCCTTTGCCGATGCGATCGTGCAAGAGCTATCATCTTAATGACGGATAAGTTGCGAGCCCCGAGGCCGCTCCGATGTCGCGGCCGTTTGGCCGGGACGAATCCACCGAGATAAGAACCGTGGCCACTGACACCATCGTCCAAGCCGTTCTCGCGCGTGAAGACGTGACGCGTTTCCTGGAAGGCAGCCATGGCCTGACCAGCGCCGACGCCCGCACGCGGGTCATGGGCTACCTGGACGAGCTGCAGACGACGCAGCGCTATGAGTTGTACCGGGCGCTCGAGTATCCGCTCTACCCCATTCTGCGG
Source organism: Vicinamibacterales bacterium (assembly GCA_041659285.1). NCBI lineage: Bacteria > Pseudomonadati > Acidobacteriota > Vicinamibacteria > Vicinamibacterales > Vicinamibacterales bacterium. The sequence continues at coordinate 96,807 of JBAZYO010000004.1, forward strand.
AAGATCGAGCGAATCAGCGAGCAGCAGCATTTCGCCATCGACGCGGCGGCCCAGGGCCGGGTCGCGTACGCGTCGAACCACCGCAGCCACATCGACTACCTGGTGGAACCGCTGGCGCTCGACGACGCCGGGATTCGTCCGCCGATTATCGCCGCGGGCATCAACCTGTTCGGCGGACCGCTGGGCCTGATCCACAAGCACGTGACCGGGGCGCTGCCGATCCGCCGCAACATGAAGGATCCGGCCTACCTGATTACGCTCAAGGCCTACGTCAGCGAGCTACTGCACAAGCACGACCTGTTCTTCTATCCGGAGGGCGGCCGCAGCTACAGCGGCGAGCTCAAGGCGATGAAGACCGGGCTGTTCAGCGCCTGCATCGATGCCGGCGTGCCGGGCATGCAGCTGGTGCCGGTGGCCGTGGCCTACGACCTCGTGCTCGAGGATCACGTGATCGCGAAGCAACGCGTCAAGGGCCGCCAGAAGGCCTTCAGCCGCGAGGTGGCCGAACTGGTCCGCTACGCGGTGGGCTACCACAGCCGGTCGTTCGTCACGTTTGGCCGTCCCATTCCGCTGGACGGCATCGACGGCGAATCGCGCAAGGCGGTGATGGACCTGGCCCGCCACGTGCGCGGCGAGATCGGGCTGCTCGCCAAGGTGCTGCCGACGGCGGTGCTGGCGGCGGCGATGCGGCCGTCGGTGACGCGCGCCGACCTCAGCGACCGGATTGCCGCCATTCTCGACACGCTGCGCGCCGTGGGCGCCAACCTCGGCGTGACTTCGGCGGAAGAAGTGCTGGCGCTCGCCACCGGGCCCCTCGAAACCCGCAATATCATCGCAATAGAGGCCGGCCGCTACCGGGTCCGCGAGCGCCACGTGCTCCGTTATTACGCGCGCTCGATCGCGCACTTGCTGACGCCGCCCGGTTCCACCCATTAAGGCCCGTCCCAACTGATGCTCGACGTCACCTCGAAGGCCCTGTTCCACGGCCTCGCGCAAGTTCCCACTCTGCAGCGGTTCGCCTCCAAGTACGGCATGGGCAGCAGCCACCGCGGCGGCTTCGCCCGCCGCTTCATTGCCGGCGAGACGATCGACGAAGCCATCGCGGCGGTGGCGGACCTGCCCGGCAAGGGCCTGCAGCTGACGCTCGACTACCTGGGCGAAAGCGTGGCGAGCGCCCAGGCCGCGGCGGCGGCCGCCGCCGACTACGCCGCGACCATCGAGAAGATCGTCGCCTCCGGCATCGAACGGAACATCTCGCTCAAGCTGACGCAACTGGGGCTCGACGTCGATCGCGCGACCGCGGTGGACAACATGCGGCGCATCCTCGAGACGGCCGACGCGCACGGGTTTTTCGTGCGCATCGACATGGAGAACTCGCCGTATACCGAGGCGACGCTGGGGATCCTCGAGACGCTGCGCCAGCAGGGCCACACCAACATCGGCACCGTGATCCAGACCTGCCTGAAGCGGTCGGAGGCCGACATTCGCCGCCTCAACGGCCTGGGTGTGCGGGTGCGGCTGGTGAAGGGCGCCTACAAGGAACCGAAGACGGTCGCCTACCAGAAGAAAAGCGAAGTGGACGCCGCGTTCGTGGACCTGATGCGGCTGTTGCTGGACGAAGGCACCTACCCCGCCTTCGCGACGCATGACCCGGTCATGATCGAGACGACCAAGGCGTATGCGACGAGCAAGGGCCACGCGAAGGACCGCTTCGAGTTCCAGATGCTCTACGGCATTCGCCGCGACCTGCAGTCGGCGCTGGTGGCCGAGGGCTACCGCGTGCGCGTCTACGTGCCCTTCGGCAAGCAGTGGTATCCGTACTTCATGCGGCGGCTCGGTGAGCGGCCGGCCAACGTGGCGTTCGTGCTGAAGGGGATCTTCAGCGACCGCGGCTAAGCCGCAGATTACGACCAGGCCGCAGATGACGCAGATTACGCAGAGAACTCAATTCAAGAATTGACGGTGCAGCCTACCTCGGGAAGTGCACTGGCGGACGATCATGGTACCCGTCGCCGTCCAGCGTGTGAAGGAATGCGACCAAGGCATCAACTTCCTGATGCGTGAGTCCGAGTGGCCTGATGCGACCTGACAACATCGGGTTGCGGACGCCGCCCCGGTTATAGAACTCGACCACCTCTCGGAGGGTGGCCAAGGAACCGTCGTGCATGTAGGGAGGGTGTCTTGAGACCTCTCGCAATCCCGGGGTCTTGAACGCACCGCGATCTTTCTGTTCATGACTGACCGCTGCCCGGCCTTCGTCAAGGAACGTCTGTGACTTCGCATCCCATCCGATACCAAGGTTGTGAAAGCGTCCGTCAGAAAAGTTAAAGCCGACGTGGCACATGCCGCAGCCGCCCTTGAAAGAGAAGATGTCGTAGCCGAGTTTTGCCTCCTCCGATGCGGCACGGGCATCGCGCGCGTAGCTCCATCGGTCGAACGGGGCGTTGCCGCTCTTGCGCGTGCGCACGTAATCGGCAATGGCCTCGGCCACGTGATTGGTCGTTAGCGCCTCCGATCCGAACACTTCGCGGAAGTATCGGCGATAGCCTGGGATCGCTGACAGCCTGGCTACCATCGCTCGATGGTCGAGGCCCATCTCCTGCGGGTCGGCGATAGGCATCAGCACCTGCTCTTCGAGATTCGTTGCGCGGCCGTCCCAGAAGAAGGCCGGACCGGGATCGTTCGGGGGTGGCGGCAACACCGTGCGGGCAGCCAAGTTGACGATACTGGGCCTCTTGCGGCGGCCCCGCTGGCCCCCAATTCCAGTTGGGACCGGAACTGGTTCCGAAAACGCGTAGTCCGGTCGATGACACGAGGCGCAGGACACGGTTTCGTCGTTGGAAAGCCGCTTGTCAAAAAAGAGCCAGCGACCGAGTCGAGCCCGCGCCGGCACGGGCTGCTGAGGAGCCTCTGCAAAGAACTCTTCCATGCCGAAAGGAGCCGGTGCGTTGGGGCGGATCGGATTGTCGGCGTTGAGCTGTGCCGGGGTCGGGCCCGACTCGCACGCTGCAAAGAGAGCACTGGTGACCAGAGCCGACACCAGAAGTATTCGAATGCTCCGTGTCTGTGTCCTCCGTGGCATATTCCCTTTTAGCGGCACCAGTCGCGGGCCAGGCTGACCAGCGCGTCGCGGCAGGTCAGCACCGACTGCAGGTCCACCCACTCGTCGATGCTGTGAAGTCCGGCGCCGGTCGGTCCGTAGAGGATCGCGGGGATGCCGGCTTCGCTCAGCACGGCGGCGTCGGTCCAGAAACTCATTCCAATCACGGGTGCCGGGGTGCTGAGGTGCTCAGGTGCTGAAGTGCGATGGGCTTCCTGCAAAGCGACGGGCAATGCGTGATCAGGCGCGATCTGGTGCGGTGGCCGTCCGAAGGTGACCTTCGCGCCGCCGCGGAATTCGGGATCTTCCTTGCGCAATCGATCGAGGATTGCTTCGACCTCGGTGCCCGCGATTCCGGGCGCTTCGCCAGGTACCGTGCGGCGCTCCATCTGCAAGTGACAGCGGTCGGGATAGCTGCTCAACTCGTGACCGCCGGCAATCACCGACGCGTGCAGCGAAGCCGTGCCCAGCAGCGCGTGCGGCGCGCGTGACTGCAGATCGCGATCGAGCGCGTCGAGGGCGCCCAGCACGCGGCCCATCAGGCGGATGGCGTCGCGGCCTTCGCGAGGCCGGCTGCCGTGTGCGGCGCGGCCTTCGGTTTCAATCTCCACCCACTCGAAGCCCTTGTGGGCCACGGCCACGGCGAGGTCGGTCGGCTCGGTCACCACGGCCCCGTCGGCGCGCCAGCGGGTAACCAGGGCATCGGCGCCGATGCTGGCGTGCTCCTCGTCCACGACGCACGCGATCACTAGACGGCCGGCCGCGAGTCCACCCGATTCGGCAATCACCCGCGCGGCGCCGATCATCGCCGCCACGCCGCTCTTCATGTCCTGCGAGCCGCGGCCGTAGATGCGGCCGTCGCGCTCGGCAGGCTCGAACGGCCGCGTCATGCCCGACACGCCCACGGTGTCGATGTGTCCGCAGTACATCAGCGATCGCCCCGGCGCCTTCCCTTCGAGCACACCGACGACGTTCGGGCGCCCGGGCGCGGCTTCCTGCACCTCAACGGCCAGCCCGATCGCCCGCAGCTCCTCGACGAGCGCGCGGGCAATCGCCGCCTCCCCGGCCGCCCCGGACACGAGCGACGGGTTGATCGAATCGATCGCAATCAACTGCTTCAGAAGTCGGAGGGTGTGGTCCATGGCTTGGGGCTTTGGGCTTGGGCTCGGGACTCGGGTTCTCAAGCCTCAAGTCCCAAGCCTCAAGCCATCACTTCTTCCCAGAATACTCGTCGTCCGTCGTCTTCGTGAGCCACTTGGTGGTGCCGCCAAACTGGATGTTGACCTGCACCAGCGCCTCGCCCGGCGTCGCGCCGTGCCAGTGCTCGATGTTCGGGCCGGTGTACTCACTGCCGCCGGTCGGGTATTCCTTGATCGCTTCGCCGCGGCGTCCCGTGCGCATGCGGCCCGACTCCGACAGGATCAACTGGCCCTTGTCGTGGCTGTGCCACGCCGTGCGCGCGCCCGGGTCGAAACGGCGGCGGCCCCCCGTGATGTCCTTGGCGTCCATGGGGGTGACGACACCGGTGAAGTTGGGATCAACGGCAGGCTGTTGAGCCGAGGCGATGGAAAGGGTGGTGAGACCCGCGGTCACGATGACCGCGGCGACGACGAGTCGGAGATGTCCGGCTGCCGCCTTCGCCGCAACGCGGCTACGGCGGGCCAAGGAAGCTGAACGCCACATCGGTTTGATCATGATGCCCTCCTACTTGATCGGCGAATAGTCGGTGGCGTCCATGTAGACCGACACGACCTTGGAGACGATGGGACCGTCAACCTGGGATTCGGCCGAGACCTTCTTCCATTCCGGATCCGCGGCGAAGTTGGCCCAGCTCTGCTTGGCGGCATCGCGGCTGGCGTGCGAAATGACGTAGATCAGCGTGTTGTCCGTGGCCGGCGCGTCCTGGGGAACCCAGTAGCCCACGTTCTTCATGCCGTGCTTCTCGAAGATGCGCAGGGTGTGGTCCCGGAAGCGCTTCTGGAGCAGGGGCAGCTTGCCGTCGGGCGCCGTGTAGGTGCGCAGTTCGAACACCTTGCCGCCGGCCTGCGCCTGGGCGGGGGTGGACGAGTAGAAGGCGCCAAATCCAAACCCGAGGGCGACGAGCGCGACGGCCGTTAAGAAACGCGACACGGTAGGTGCAGTCATGGTGGGTCCTCTCCCGCCGCCATTATAGGTGGCTGCCGTGGTCGCGCCGGCCTTGTCGCCTCACGTGTCGGCTCAGGGATGCGGCGTCACCACACGACCTCGACGCCGTACTTGCGAAAGGCGCGATCTCTCGTGATCAGCGGGCAGCGCTCGGCCAGCGATTGCGCCACCAGGAGGCGATCGAACGGGTCGCGATGGTGCCACGGCAGGCCCTCGACCCTGGCCGCATGGGCCCAGGACACGGACAGCATGCGATAGCCCTGGCCAATTTTCTCGGCGATATAGGCATCGACCGGGCCCGAGAGCTGCAGCCGACCCAGGCTCACCTTGATCGCCATCTCCCACACCGTGGCCGCGCTGATCAGTAATTCCGCGTCGCTGGCCTCGATGGCCTGGCGTGCCGCCTTGCTCAGCCGGCGGTCGCCCGCCTGGAACCAGAGCAGCGCGTGGGTGTCGAGGAGGAGCTTCACCGGTACGACTTCATGTCGTCGAGCGGCGCGTCGAAGTCGTCCGCCATCACGACGCGGCCGCGATCGGCGCCGAACGATGGGCGGCCAAGCCCGGTGGTGATTGGGCGCAGCTCGGCGATCGGCGTCCCGCGTTTGGTGATGCGATAGACGCGGCCGCGGCTGACATTGTCGAGCAGCTCCGACAGCCGGGTCTTGGCCTCGAAGGCGCCGATATCTTCGATGTCCATACCAACTAGTTTATCGTACTAGTTGACGTCGGCGTAGCCGGCCATCGGCTATTCTGTGCAGGTGAGCCTCGATCAGGACGCCCGCCGGGTCGCCCTCGCCATTCGTGACGCCGGCGGTCGCGCCTTGTGCGTGGGCGGGTTCGTCCGCGATCGGCTCCTGGATCACCCGTCCACCGACCTCGACCTGGAGGTCTTCGGCATCGCGCAGGACCGGCTGCCCGAGCTGCTCCGGACCCTTGGCCGCGTCGAACCGGTGGGCCAGGCCTTCCCGGTCTACAAGCTCGGCCACATCGACGTGGCGCTGCCCCGCCGCGAATCCAAGTCGGGCCGCGGCCATAAGGGCTTCGTGGTGGAAGGCGACCCCGCGATGCCGTTCGCCGAGGCCGCGCGCCGCCGCGACTTCACGATCAACGCCATCGCCTGGGATCCGCTGACCGATGAGTATCTCGACCCCTACGACGGCCGCGCCGATCTCGCCCGGCGGCTGCTGCGCGTGGTCGATCCGCTCACCTTCGGAGACGACTCGCTCCGCGTGCTGCGCGCTCTGCAGTTCGCGGCGCGGTTCGAGTTGACGCTCGACCCGGCGACGGCCGACATCTGCCGCGCCATTGCGCTGGACGACCTGCCCGCCGAGCGCATCTGGGGGGAGTTCGAGAAGCTGCTGCTGCAGGCACGGCGGCCGTCGATCGGGTTCGCGCTCGCGCGCGACCTCGGCGTGATCAGGCAGATCTTGCCGGAGATGGAGGCGCTCTACGAGTGCCCGCAGGACGCCGAGTGGCACCCCGAAGGCGAGGTGTGGACGCACACGTTGATGGTGATCGACAAGGCCCACGAGCTGAACGCCGGCCTCGACCGCGCGCGTCTCGCCACGGTGATGCTGGGCGCGGTGTGCCACGACCTCGGCAAGCCGCTGACCACGGCGATGATCGACGGGCGCGTGCGATCGCCGGGCCACGAGGCGGCCGGCGTGCCGCTGGCGACCGCCATTCTCGATCGCCTCAATGTCCACACGCTCGACAACTTCGACGTGCGCAAGCAGGTGCTGGGGCTGGTGGCCGAGCACCTGCGGCCGAGCGCCTTCCACAAACAGAAGGACACGGTGACCGACGGCGCCTTCCGCCGGCTCGCGCAGAAGGTGGACCTGGAGCTGCTGGTGTGTTTCGCCCGCGCGGATTGCCACGGCCGCACGGGCACGTTTGACTGCTCCGCGATGGATTGGTTCATCGAGCGCGCGCGGTCACTCGGCGTCGAACACAAGCCGCCGGCGCCGATCTTGCTCGGGCGTCACCTGATCGAACTCGGCGTCGCGCCGGGGCCGCGCATGGGGGAAATATTGCGCGCGGTGTACGAACTGCAGCTCGACGGCGCGGTCACCACGCTCGACGAGGCGCGCACGCGAGCCGGGCAATTGACAATTTAGCGATCGACCGATCGACTCACTGTTGCCGATTCTGCGATCTTGGCATTGGGTGAATCGATTGGGGGATTTGGGAATTGGTTGGTTGGAGGCCGATTACGGGCTTCTTCACCAGTTCCAACCACCGGGCACGCTCGATGCAGTATCCCCGGCCATGACACCTCAGGAACTCTGCGAACGAACCGATCGCATCGCCGGTGATCTCGGCCAAGGCCGGCCGCCAGTCGATGCTGGCGACCAACTTGATATAGCTATAATTTATGGCTATACTCGGCCTATGGACGTCAGCATCGCCGAAGCCAAGAATCGCCTGCCAGAACTCATCCGCGCGGTTGAGGCTGGTGGCGCCGTCGTCATTACGCGCCACGGCAAGCCCGTCGCCCAACTGACTGCCGCACCAGTGGAACGTCGGCAGGTCCGCCTGGGAGGCATGAAGAACCGTGTCCAACTGTTGCCCGGTTGGGATGCGCCGGTGGACCTGGACAGCTTCCTCGGTCGCGAGTGATGGCCCGCACGCGCGGTTACCTGCTCGACACCAACGCGGCGCTGATCGCCCTGACGAATCCTGCCAGGCTGTCGCGCCGGGTTCGCAAGGCCGTGCTCACGGGCCCCAACCACTTAAGCGTGGTCGTCTACTGGGAAGTGTTGCTGAAGACGATGAAGGGTGCCGTGGACGTCGGAGAGCCGCGGACGTGGTGGCTGGATGCGCTCGACCAGCTGGCCGCCACACCGCTCGTCCTGCGGCCTGAACATGTCTCCGAGGTGTCAACCTTGCCGCCGATCCACAAGGACCCGTTCGACCGGGTGCTGATCGCACAGTCGACGGTTGAGGATCTGACGCTGCTGACGACCGATGGAGAGATACCGCGGTACGCGTCCGACCGGTTCCGCGTGATGTCGTAATCGTGCATCAGCGGGTCGGCTGCGTAAGGCGACATTGATCGCCAATTCACGCAACAGTCAGTCGATTTGGCAATCGGTCAATCGACAATGCGATTGACGCGCTCGAGCAACCCTATCGGCGGCGAGCCGTGTTCGACCGCCTTCCATCCGACAATGCCCGCAGGTTCGCCGAAGATGACGAAGACCCGGCCATCACGCGGCCTGGCCGTGCGTTCGAGCGCGGCGACGACCTCTCGCCCCGCTGCGCCACCTGGCATGAGCGCCGCCGATGGCGCCACGAGGCGCCGCGCCCCCCGCGCCCGCAGCCGCCGCGCGTGCGCCTGGCAGGCCCAGTAGGTGCCCCTGCCACCGGTCAGGACCGCGGGCTTCAACGTCACGGCCTTGGCGGGTTCGTCGCCCAGTTCGACCACCCACAGGGCGCGTCGCAGCGTCGCCACGTCCGCGGGATCGTGAATCTCCTCGTGGCGCAACAACTCGGCCCAGGCACCATCAGGTGTGTCGGCGAAATAGTGCGCCGGGCCCTCGCCCTCCGCATGCCAGCGCGCGGCGGGCTGGGTCGAGTCGCTCCAGAGGAAGGGATAGCGGGGATCGGCCTGGCGGAAGCCGATCATGTGGTCCCCAATGCGACCAGGGCACGCGCCAGGTCACGGACCTCTTGCGGTGCGGGGTCGTCGGGATTCCAGTCTCCCGACAACAGCGCGGCCGGCGCGCGCCCATCGAGCGCGGTGCGCTTGCGTTCGAACCACCGCCGCACGCCCACCTCGTTATATGCCCCGGCCAGGTCGCCGACGATCAGGGCCACGTGGTGCAGGCGCGCCGCCACATCGTCTGGCGTGTCGCGTTCGCCGGAGGCGTAGCGCTTCAGGCTCGAGGCCGACACGTTCAGCAACGACGCCAGTTGCTCGACATCGATCACCCGTGACACGGCGGGCCACTCGAACCGAGGCGCCGGTGACGCCTCGAGGGCGGCAATCACGAGCCTCAACAGCGCACCCGCCTCCGCCACCGTTGGCAACTCGACGTTGTCGAAGTGGAGCGCAGGCAGGCGGGCAATGCCCGCGTCGCGTACCCGTTGCAGCAGACGGGCCACGTCGGGGGCTTCCAGCCTTGTGGCATCCAGCTCGGCCAGCCCCATCGCCTCCGCCCGCCGCCACGCTTCAAGGGCGAGCGCCCGCACCGGCTGGGCGTCCATCGGATCGGGTTTGGACTGAATACGGGACTGCACGATATCCCGAAAATACCCCGACAAGACCTGGCGAGTCAACTCTGCAGGCTACGGCGGGGTCAGACCCCGATGTACTTCGCGAATTTCTCGGGAGCCACGTTGCCGCCGGTGACGATCGCGACCACCTTGCCGGCCGGGTGACCGAGGCCGAGCGCGACCGCCGCTGTCGTGATGGCGCCGCTTGGTTCGGACGATGCGGGCGTTCTTGAACAGCCAACCCACCGCGGAGGCGATGTCGGCGTCGCTGACGGTGACGACTTCGTCGACGTACTTCTGGATGTGCGTGAACGTGATGTCGCCGGGCCGCAGGTTCATCAAGCCGTCGGCGATGCTGGCCGACGAAGGCAGCGTGACCGGGTGACCCGCCTCCAGCGACCGCGACACCTTTGGCGCGCCGGCCGGCTCCACGGCCACGATGCGGACCGACGGCTTCGACAGCTTGACGGCCGCGGCCACGCCCGACACCAGCCCGCCGCCCCCGGCGGGCACGAAGATGGTGCCGGCGTCAGGGCATTGCTCGAGAATCTCGAGCCCCGTCGTCCCCTGGCCGATGATGATCTGCTTGTGATCGAACGGCGGCACCATGGTGAGGCCGCGCTCGCGCGCTTCTTTCTCGGCCCGCGCCTGGCGATCCAGCGACGTCGTGCCTTCCATGATCACTTCGGCGCCGTAGCTCTTGCAGCCCTCGACCTTCACGGCGGGCGCCGTGGTCGGCATCACAATCACGGCCGGCGCGCCGAGCGTCCTCGCCGCCAGCGCCACGGCTTGCCCATGGTTGCCGGAGGAATACGTGATGACGCCGCGCCGCAACTGCTCCGGCGACAGCTGCGCGATCATGTTGAAGGCGCCGCGGATCTTGAAGGCGCCCATGGGCTGAAGGTTTTCAGCCTTCAGCCAGAGTGCCTGAGGTGCCTGGGGTGCCAAGGGTGCCAACGCTGGCCACGGCACCTCGAGCAGGGGCGTATAGACGGCGGCGGATTTGATGCGCTCACGGGCGGCGCGAATTTCGTCGAGCGTAACGAGAGGTTCCATGATTCTCCCAGGCGGAACTGAAGTTCCGCCCTTCTGGCACTACGAGCCTACATTGGCCCTTCTGGCACTACTTGCGGACGTGGGCGAACTGGTCGCCGTCGTTGTACTTCGGCATCTCCGCCTGCGCGGCAACGCGCCAGCCGAGCTGCGCCAGCGCCCGCAGGTCCTCGACGCCGCCGCTGAAATCCCACGACGGGTCGTACTGGTCGCTCGGCTGGTGGTAGTCCTTGCCGTTGTACTCCTCCTGCTTCTTGAGGAGCGCCGCCCCGTTCGGGCCGGTGAATTCCCTCGGCTCACTCAGCGACAGGGCCGGCACGCCCGCCTTCGCAAACGGGAAATGGTCGGAGCGGAAGAAGTAGCCGCGTTCGGGATGCGAATCGCCGCCGAGGGCGCGGCCGCGCTCCTTCAGGATCGCCTCCACCATGGGCCCGAGCGTGGACCGATCCGAGCCGAGCTGGATCATGTCCCTGGCCGGCCCGAGATAATTCACGCCGTCGACGTTGATGTTGGCGGCCACCGTGCCCATGGGCATCGGCGGGTTGGCGGCGAAGTAGCCGGAGCCGAGCAGACCGGACTCCTCCGCCGTGACGAAGACGAAGTAGATCGATCGCGCCGGCTTCTGCGACGTCTTGGTGAACGCCTTCGCAATCTCGAGCAGCCCGGCGCAGCCTGAGGCGTTGTCGTAGGCGCCGTTGTAGATGCGATCCGCGTCCGGCGCATCGGCCGGCAACGGCGCGCGGGTGCCGAAGTGATCCCAGTGGGCGGTGTAGACCACCGACTGCGCGGGGTTGGTCCCCTTCAACACGCCGATCACGTTCGGCGCGGTCTTGCGCGACGACCGCTGCATCAAGGTGGCGGCTGCTTTGGTGTTGAGCGTCATCGCCTTGAAGCCGCGCTTGCTGGCCGTCACGCGCATGGCGTCGAGGTCACGCCCGCCACGGCGCGCCAGGTCCTTGGCCGCGGCGTTGGTGATCCAGCCCTTGATGCCCAGCGCCGGCGCTCCCGGCTGGGGCGGCAGCGAGTACTGCGTCCCGCTCCAGGACGACTGCACCACCTGCCAGGGATAGGTCGCCGATTCGTCGGTGTGGATGAGCAGCGCGCCGGCGGCGCCCTGGCGCGCGGCCTCCTCGAACTTGTAGGTCCAGCGGCCGTAGTAGGTCAGCGCGGGGCCGCCGAACAGCGTGGGCTCATCGGCGGGCGCGGGCGGATCGTTGACCATGATCATCACCCACTTGTTCTTCACGTTGACGCCGGCGTAGTCGTTCCAGTTGAGCTCCGGCGCGTTGATGCCGTAGCCCACGAACACGACCTCGCCCTGCACCTGCACGCGCGGCTTCTCGACGCCCGAGAACGCCACCACGTCGGTGTAATAGCGATAGGTGTTCCCCGGAACGCTGAGCACGAAGTTGCGCTCGACGACCGACTCGACGATCGGCACCTGCTGGAAGAAGGTGCCGTCGGCGGCGCCCGGCTCGAGACCGAGCGCGGCCATCTGCGTGGCCAGGTATTCCGTGGCCTTCGCGCCGCCGGGCGTGGCCGGGGCGCGGCCGCCGAACTCGTCTGACGCCAGCGTCTTGATGTGCGCAGTCAGCGAGTCAACGGTGATTTCGTTTTCGGCCGGGGTCGGAGGGGGTGGAGGCGGCGCCGGCTGAGTGCAGCCGGCGGCCAGGACCAGAAGGGCGGCGAACGTCAGGGATCGCATGCCCCTCAGTTTATTCCTTATTGGTTAATCGTTCTTCTCGCGCTGCGCGTTGCGGAACTCCTCGACCAGCCGGGCCACGCTGTTGGCCACGCCGGGCAGGCTCGGCGCCCATCCCAGGGCGCGGGCCTTCGGGCTGCGGACCTTCTGATCCAGGGCCAGCGCGTCGGCGTAGGTGCCGAACTTCTTGCGCGCCTCGGCCATCGGCATGTAGCGGATGTCGGGGCGCTGCGGCACCTGGCCGGCAATCGCCTCGACGATGTCGCTGACCCGCTCGTCGGCCTCGTCGTTCGCGTGGAAGATGCCGGTGGCCGTCGGCGACTCGAGGATGCGCACGAAGAGGTCGCCCAGATCGTGGTCGTAGACGCACGGCCACCGGTTCTTGCCCGGGCCGACCACGCGAATGATCCCGTTCAACGCGTCCTTGATCAGGTCCGATACAATCCCGCGGCCGCCGCCATACACGATGCCGGGCCGGATCACGACCGGCCGCAGGCCGGACGCGGCGGCGGCCAGCACGAGCTCTTCATGGGCCGGACGCCACGCCACGTGCGGGGGCGGGTCGAGCGGCGCGTCTTCGTCCGCCGCCCGCGCGGTACGGCCCAGCACCCAGATTCCGGACGTGTAGAGGAACGCCCTCGGCTTGCCGTCGGTGGCCAGCGCGTCACGCTGCGCCGTCAGCATGGTCTCGATCGCCTGCCGGTCGAGCTGCACGCCGCGCGGCGAATATTCGTACGCGGTGTGCACCACCGCGTCCGCGGCCTTGAGCAGCGGCACGTACATTTTCGGCAGCCCCAGCTCGGCGATCACTGGCGTGGCGCCTTTGGCGCGCAGTCGTTCGGCTTTTTCCGGATCGCGCGCGATCGCGGTGACCTGGTGCCCCCCCTTTAACATCGCGTCGAGTACAGCCGACCCGATGTATCCGGTGGCGCCCGTCAAGAATATCTGCATCAACTCCCCGAAATGGACAGAGGGGTATTGTAGTCGACCGGGATAACAGACGTTAGAATTCGACATTCTCGCGTGATCACGCTCATCGACGTCTTCCGCTCACTCGAGACCCACCGCGGGGAATTCCTCGTCTACGACGATGGCTACCGGGTGCGGCGGCATTCGTACGCGGAGGTGACCGCCGCCTCGCGCGGATTTGCCGCGCGCTTGTCAAATCACGGCATCGGCAAAGGCGACAAGGTCCTGATCTGGGGGGAGAACCGTCCCGAGTGGATCGTGGCGTACTGGGGCATCCAGTTGATCGGCGCCATCGCCGTGCCGATCGACTACCGGTCGTCACCGGAATTCGCCGCGCGCATCCGCGACATCGTCAATGCACGCCTGGTCCTCGCTGGTGATGACGTGGAGCCGGGGCCGATGTTGGCATGGCGGCTCGCCGGCATCGACTGGAGTGCCGACGGCCCCATGCCCGCCGTGACGATCGACCGCGACGACGTCGCGCAAATCGTGTTCACCTCGGGCGCGACCGCCGAGCCGAAGGGCGTGCTCGTTCGCCACCGCAATATCCTGGCGAACACCAATCCAGTGGCGAGGGAAATCGATAAGTACAAGAGGTACGCGTGGCCGTTCCTGCCGCTTCGCTTCCTGAACCTGCTGCCCCTCAGCCACATGTTCGGGCAATCGATGGCCACCTTCATCCCGCCGCTCATCGACGGCACCGTCGGGTTCATGCGCAGCTACAACCCGCACGACATCGCGCGCCGCGTGAAGGACTGGCGCATTTCGGTGATCGTCTGCGTGCCCAAGATCCTCGAGGTGCTGCAGGACCACGCCATCCGCCTGGACCCGGCGGCCGCCAGTCCCCCGGGCGGGCTGTCGATCCCCGCGCGGTGGTGGCGCTACCGGCGCATCCACGGCACGTTCGGCCTGAAGTTCTGGGGGTTCATCGTCGGCGCCGCCCCGCTCTCCCCCGTGCTCGAGGACTACTGGAAGCGCCTCGGGTTCGTCGTCATCCAGGGATACGGCCTCACGGAAACCGCGCCGATCGTCACGTTGAACAACCCCTTCAGGACCAATACCGGCTCGGTCGGGACACCGATTGCCGGCGTCGAAGTGAAGATCGCCGCCGACGGGGAGATCCTGGTGCGGGGCGAAAATGTCACGACCGGCTACTACCAACCGGGAGCCGGCGATCGAACGCAGGACGCCGAGGGGTGGCTGCACACGGGGGATATCGGGGAGCTCGACGCCCAAGGACGCCTGTTCATCCGCGGGCGCAAGAAGGAGATGATCGTCACGCCCGAAGGGCTCAACGTCTTTCCCGATGACGTGGAGCGCGGATTGAACGAAGTGCCTGGCGTCGTCGAATCCGCCGTGGTCGGAACCAGGACCGCAGATGGCACAGATTACTCAGAACGGGTCCACGCCGTCCTTGTTCTCTCTCCCGGAATCGATGCTGAAACCGTCGTTCAACTGTCAAACGCCAAACTGGCCGATCACCAGCGCATCCGCAGCTTCTCGGTGTGGACCGATGGCCAGCTGCCGCGGACCGAGGGCACGAAGAAGCTCAAGCGCGCGGCGATCAGGCAGTGGGTGCAGAGCGGGGCGAAGCCGGCGGCGGCGACGACGGATGATCCGCTGAAGGCGCTGCTGTCGAAGTTCGCCGGCGCGCGAACGATGAGCGGCGACACCTCGATCGAAGGCCTGGGCCTGAGCTCGCTCGAACGCGTCGAGTTGATGGTGGCGCTCGAGGATCAATTCCAGACGCGCATCGACGAGACCCTGTTTGCCGGCGCGAAAACCCTGGACGACCTGCGGGCCGTGGTGAAGGCCGCACCGGAGCAGGCCGAGGTTCCCGAGCCCGTGGACTTCCCGTCGTGGAACCGGACCTGGCCCGTGCGGTGGATCCGGCGCGTCTGCCAGTTCACGTGGCTGCTGCCGCTGACCCGCGCCTTCGCGTGGGCGCGCGTGGAGGGCCTGGAACATCTCGAGGGCATCCATGGGCCGGTCGTCTTCGCGGCGAATCACCAGAGCCACATGGACGTACCGGTGATCCTGTCGGTGCTGCCCGGCGCGTGGCGCGCGCGCATTGCGCCGGCCATGGCGAAGGAGTTTTTCAAGGCGCACTTCTTCCCGGCGGAGCACACGTGGCGGCAGGTGCTGACCAACCGGGCGAACTACTACCTGGCGGCGTTCTTCTTCAATACGTTCCCGCTGCCGCAGCGTGAGGCGGGCGCGCGGCAGACGCTGCGCTACATCGGCGAGGTGACCGGCGACGGGTATTCGGTGCTGATCTTCCCCGAGGGCGCCCGCACCGAGTCAGGCGAGATCAAGGCGTTTCGGGGCGGCATCGGCATGATTGGGGCGCGGCTGGATCTGCCGGTGGTGCCGGTGCGCCTCGACGGCGTGGACCGGGTGCTCCACACAAGCTGGAAAATGGCCAGGCCGGGCCGGGTTTCGGTGACCTTCGGAAAGCCCTTGCGGCTGGCCGGAGACGACTACGCGGCCCTGGCGCGGCAGGTGGAGCAGGCGGTACGCGATTTGCCTATCAAGGGCGGCGCGTGACACAATCCGTGGGTTGGGACTGTTCCCGACCGCGGAGCCGATTACTGGACCTGAATGAGCAAAGACGATCTGATTGACATGCAAGGCACGGTGGTCGCCGTGCACAGCGGCGGTCTTTACCGCGTGCAGGTGGACGCCGGCCACGAAGTGCTGGCGCAGCTGAGTGGTCGGATGCGGCGTTTCCGTATCAAGGTGGTTCCTGGCGACCGCGTGACGGTTGGCATCTCCCCTTACGACCCGCAACGCGGCATCATCACCTTCCGCGCCCGCTAGGGCGCAAGTTCGAGAAGACTTGAGTCCAAATTCCGCTTCACCTCGTAGGCCCGGCCGGCGCCGGTCCGGTGGTGGTGGAGGCCGTGGCGGACGCCGCGGCTCATCCAGCACCCCAAGCTTCCGCCCGGCCGCTCCGCTGCCCGACCTGCCCTGGATCATCGTTGACGCCGACGCCGCCCCGGTGCCGTACGACTCGCTGGGTTTCGACCCGCGCCTGGAGGCCGGCTTCAGGACGCTGGGCTTCGATGGCACGCGGCCGGTGCAGGGCGCGGTGATTCCGCTCGCGCTCGACGGCCACGACGTGATTGCCTGCGCCGAGACCGGCACCGGCAAGACGCTGGCGTTCGCGGCGCCGATCCTCGAACTGCTGCTCACCGAACAGCCCGGCTACGGCGACCCCGCGCGCGAGGCATTCACGCGCGCGCTGATCCTCGCGCCAACGCGCGAGCTCGCCGTGCAGATTGAAGATTCGCTGGTCGGCCTGACGTATCACACGCCGGTGACCACGGCGCCGGTGTTCGGCGGCGTCGAGATGGGGCCGCAGGAACGCGCGCTGCAAGCCGGCGTCGACATCATCGTCGCCACGCCCGGCCGGCTGATGGATCACATGCGGCACAGCACGACGGACCTGGTCCGCGTGCAGTTCCTCGTGCTGGACGAGGCCGACCGCATGATGGACATGGGCTTCTGGCCCGACGTCCAGAAGATTATGTCGGCGCTGCCTCCGGATCGGCAGACGCTGCTGTTCTCCGCCACGCTGCCGGGTGAAATCCAGCGGATGGCGACCGAGATGCTGCGCTCGCCGAAGTACGTGCAGGTGGGCAAGCAGGGCGGGGCGGCGCGGACCATCGATCACCAGATGGTGCAGGTCGAGAGCGGCGCCAAGATCGACTGGCTCGCCAACTTCGCCAAGCGCGACGCCGACGGCCCGGTGCTGGTGTTCGTGCGCACCAAGATTGGCGCCGACCGCGTGGCCCGGCACCTGGTGGCGAAGAGCATTCGCGCGGCGGCGCTGCACGCGGACCGCTCGCAGCAGGAACGGTTGTCGGCGGTCGAAGGCTTCCGCTCGGGCAAGCACCCCGTGCTGGTGGCCACCGACATCGCCGCGCGCGGCCTCGACATCGAGGGCATCGCCCACGTCATCAATTTCGAAGTGCCGGATTCGCCCGACACCTACGTCCATCGCGTGGGCCGCACGGGCCGTTCGGGCGCCTCCGGACACGCGGTGACGCTGGTATCGCCGAACGAGCAGCGCAATTGGAGCGCTGTGGAGGCTGCCATTGGAATCCGGGCCCGATAAATCGCCCGCCGTCCTGCGGTTCCTGTCGTGCCGGTGGCGCAAGCCCGCCGAAGATGGGGTTCCGGATCACTGCACGCATCGCGACGTGCTGCCGATGGCCGGCAAGGAAGGCTTCAGCGCCGACTCGTGGTGCGCCGACTGCGCGCTCTACAAGGCGAAGCGCACGCCGCGGAAGCGTGAAGAGCCAGAGGCGCCGTCGCAACAGCAAGACGACTGGCGCTACCGCTACTAGCGCGCGACCCTAGTCCGAAAATTCCTTCGCCAGCTCCACCCACTCACCCTGGGGCGCCAGCCGCTCGTAGGCGCGCCAGTGCGCGCGCGCGTCAATTGACCGGCCCATCTTCTCCAGCGTCACCGCCAAATAGAAGTGCGCGTCGGCATAGGCGTTGTTGAGGGCGAGCGCCTCCCGGTACGACGTTTCGGCTTCGCCGTAGCGCGCGTGGTCGTGATGGATGTTGCCGAGGTTGAAGTGCGCCTCGAAATACGACGGGTCGAGCACGATGGCCCGCTCGTAGAGCGCCTGCGCTTCGGCGAGCTCGTCGCGCGAGTAGCGGATGTTGGCCAGGTTGATGAGCGCCGCCACCAGGTCGGGATCCTCTTCGAGCGCGCGGCGATAGGCCTTGACCGCTTCCTCCACCCGCTCCGGCGTCCCATCGTCCAACAAGGAGCCCATGAGGAAATACTGTTCGGCGGAGGATAGCTCTCTCACGCCACTGGTGCCTAGGGTGCCTAAGGTGCCTGGGGTGCCTAAGGGGTTGGTGCCAGGGGTGCCAGTGCCGGTGTGGGATTTGAGATCGATGATTCTTGCCGGCTGCGCGTCGAGGCGGAAGTCGAACGCCAACTGGCCGAGGCGCGACGCCTGGAGATTGCGCAGCGCCGCGCGGAAGGTGGCGCCCTGCTGCAGCTCGCCGGCCAACTGGCGCAGGGTGGTCAGGTCGCTGAAGCCGAAGAACGTGTCGGCGTTGTTCTTGAACGCCGGCTTGATCAGGCCGCACTTCTCCAGGTAGCGCAGGTGGTCGAGGCGCAGCGCCGGGTACATGGCCAGGATGTCTTTCTGGCCGTAGTTCTGGGTGCGGCGCTCGGCGACGGCCGGCTGGCCCGACAGGCGGCAGAACTCGTCTTCGCCGAGCACGCGAATGCGGCCAGGTGTTTCGGCGTTGATCTGCGCCACTCGGCGCAGCTTCTGGTTCTGGGTGCTGGTGTCGTCGAGCAGCACGGTCAGGTCGGGCGCGCCATCGGGATGGCTCGCCGCGCCGACGACCAACAAAGTCGTGCGCACCGTCACATCTTCATCGTTGGAGCCGCCGAGCGCTTCGACGAGGCCGCGCGCTTCTTTCCGGCCGAATGACCAGAGCTTGCCGGTAAAGACAACGGTCTCGCCGCGAAGCGGTGGTTCGTTCGGCGGATCGAATGGCAGTTCAGGCATCGATCGGCTTCACCATGAAACAGATTGGGTTGGAAGTCAAACGAAGATCACAGTCCGCGCTCACGATCGCAGCGCCGCCGCGAGGGCTTCGGCCGACTCGAAGCGCGCCGCCGGCGCGCCGTCGATGGCCCGCATGATCGCGTCGCTGACCGCCGCGGGGATGTCCGCGCACAGAGTTGCCGGCGGCGCGGGTTTCGCCTGCAGCATCTGGCCCAAGAGTTCAGGAACCGAGGCGGCGCGAAATGGCTGGCGGCCGGTAACCATTTCGTAGGCGAGTACACCAATTGTGAACACGTCGCCGCGCACGTTGGGCGCGCCTCCCATCAACACTTCCGGCGCCACGTAGGGCAGCTCGTGTTCGCTGGCCTCCTGGCCGCGCAGCTCCTGCTCACGCATGGTCGCAAGCACGTCCTGGACCGAGCGAATGCCGGCGGAAGAGACGACGATCTGTTCAGGCCACCCTTCCCCTGCGGCGGACTTGTCCGCCGTAGCGGGGTTCGCGGCGCCTGAAGTGCCGCCGTCGGCCACGCGAAGGCGGATCATGTCCGGGTTGACGCCGGCAATGAAGCCGCCACGGCGGTGCAGGGCCGACATGGCGTCGAGCGCCTGCGCGAGCAGCGCCGACGCGCGCGGCCACGGGAACGGCCCGCTTTCCGCGAGGGCTTGCCGCAAGCTGGGGCCATCGACGAAGTCGGTGACCAGGAACACGTTCTGGTCGTCTTCGCCGAAATCGCGGACCTGCAGCAGGCCCGGGTGCGGCACCTGGAGGGTGCGCGCCTCGAGCAGGAACCGGGCGCGGACGGCGTCCCAGTGCGGTTGCTCGTCGCGCCTCAGGATGCGGATGGCGACGGGTACGCCAAGGGCCCGGTGGGTGCCGCGATAAATCAGGCTGCCCAACCGGCCGCGGCCCACCAACCCACCCAGTTCGTAGCGGGCGAGCAACCCGGCACCCTCGGCAGGCTCCACGGGCCCGGCGTCGCCGGCGGCCTCCTGCAGGGCACCCACGAAATCAGTCACGCTCGCCCACCGGTCGGCGGGGTTCTTGTCGAGCGCGCGCATCACCGCCCGATCGATCGTCTCGGAGAGGCCGACGCGGTGCACCGCCGGGCTCACCGGCCGGACCGTCAGCATCTGGTTGATCAGGGTCACGCGGTTGCCGGCGTCGAACGGCCGGGCGCCGGTCAGCATCTCGTAGGCGATCACCCCGAGCGCGTAGATGTCGGTGGCCGCCGTCACCGCATCGCCGCGGACCTGTTCGGGCGCCGCGTAGGCGAGGGTGCCCAGGAACATCGCCGGATCGGTCAGCCGCGTTTCGTCGCTGGCCGCCTTCATTGCCGCCAGCCCGAAGTCGATCACCTTGT
This sequence comes from Vicinamibacterales bacterium, assembly GCA_041659285.1. Classification (NCBI taxonomy): domain Bacteria; kingdom Pseudomonadati; phylum Acidobacteriota; class Vicinamibacteria; order Vicinamibacterales; species Vicinamibacterales bacterium. The sequence continues at coordinate 116,901 of JBAZYO010000004.1, forward strand.
AGACGCGCTCACCCGACTCGTAGCGGTGCACGACGATGTTGGCGGGTTTGAGGTCGCGGTGGGTGATGCCGCGATCGTGCGCCAGTTGGAGGGCGGCGGCGACCGGTTCGAGAATGGCGGCGACGCGAGCCGGCGCCATCGGCGCTTCCAACTCGATCTCTTCCCGCAGGCTGGGGCCGCTCAGCAGCTCCATCACCATGTAGGGCTGGTTGGACGCGTCGAAGTCGAAGTCGAGGATGCCGACGATGTTCGGGTGGCGCAGCTGGGCGCAGGCGCGGCTCTCGCGCAGAAAGCGCTCGCGCAGCTCTGGCGGCGCGGCGTGCGACGCCTGCATCACCTTGATGGCCACCTCGTCGCCCAGCCTGAGGCGGCGGGCACGGTAAACCTGGCCCATGCCCCCGGAGCCCAACACGTCGATGATTTCGTAGCGGTCGTCGATCCGCGTACCCGGCGCCAGCACGCGAACAGCTTATACGTGAACGAGTTGCGATTCAGCCTGATCCAGCAGGTGCTCGAACCACAGGTTCGAGATCTTCTCCTGGACGCTGTTCTGGCGCAGCCGCGCCCGCAGGTTGTCGAAGTCAACGCGGTCGAGTTCCTGGTCCTGGTTGTAGCAGGAGAAGATGAACTCCTCGCGGCCGGTCTCGGGATCGACGTGGCGCTGCAGGCACTGCGCGCACACTTCCTTCATCATGCACTGCATCGGCGAGTTGATGCTGCCGATGCCGACGTGCTTCGGGTCGAGGTACGGCTGCAGCGCGCCATGGCGCGCCAGGCGCACGGCGTTCATCATGCGGTCCGATCCGATCGCGATGATGCGGGTCACGTCCTTCAGCGGCACCACCGTCGCGCCCAGCTGGCCCTCGGCGTAGGCAACCATCGCCTGCACGATGTTGCCGCGGCAGTGGACGTCCTGCGGGCGATGCGGCTCGATGGCGTTGCCGACGTCGGTGGCCCAGATCACCTGGTCGGTGGCGGCTTCGATGTCTTCGCGCTTGAAGAGGTCGGCGCCGTTCTTGTAGCCGGCGAAGTAGATCACGCGGTTGCCCTGGGCCTTGAGGGCCTTGGCAATCGAGAACAGCACGGCGTTGCCGAGGCCGCCGCCCGCCAGCAGCACCGCGGAGCCCTCGGGAATTTCCGTGGGTGTGCCCGTGGGCCCCATCACCACCACCGGTTCGCCCGGCTTGAGGTAGGCGCAGAGCCGGCTCGACACGCCCATCTCCAGCGTGATGAGGGAGAGCAGCCCCTTCTCGCGATCGACCCACGCCCCGGTGAGCGCAATGCCCTCCATCAGCATCGACGACACGTGATGATCGAGCCGCACGTGGGGGCTCAACCGCTCGAAGTTCTGCAGACGATAGAACTGGCCCGGATGGAAGTGGCGGGCCGCCAGCGGCGCGCGGACGATCACTTCGATGATGGTCGGCGTGAGACGGACGACGCGTTCGACGCGGGCCAGCAGCTGATCGTCGAGCCGCGACACCAGGGACTGCCAGGCGCCTTCGCGCGACGGCTGGCCGGCCGGGTTGAGCGCGGCGATCTCATCCTCAAAGAGCGCCACCACGTGGCGGTAGCCGTCCTTGGCCGAGGCCATGGCCTTCACCACGTTGCCGTTGTAACGCGGGTGGTTGTCGCCGTAGTAGCTGACGAATTTGCCGTTGGTGTCGTGCGACGTGAAGAAGCCGTTCGCGTCTGGCTCGAGGCGGAATTTCGCAGGAACGGCGGAACTGGCGGAACTAAAGTTCCGCCCTTCTGGCACCGTTTCCGGGTTCCGCCCTTCTGGCACCGCCCGAAAGCCCTTGAAGAACTTCCGCTTGCCGTCGAGCTCGAATGACCCCGGGTGTTCCTTCTCGTAGGTGATGTTCGGCACGGTGCCGGCGGCAACCAGCACGGTGCGCGCGGGCAGTTCGACGGTGGCACCGTCCGCCCGGGTGAAGATCATGCCCTTGACGTGTCCGAACTCGTCCGGCACGGCTTCGATCGGGTTCACGTTCTCGGTGACCGAGATGCCCTCCTCGAGGGCCTTGGCCACTTCCTCGTGGTTCAAGCGATAGGCCGGGGCGTCCTGCAGGCGCTTGCGGTAGGCCAGCGTGACGCCGCCCCAGCCGCGGATCATCTCGATGAAGTTCGGCAGTTCGTCCGCGGCGGCGGCGCGGGCGCGCTCGACGCGCACCGCGCGGCCGTGGCCGAGGAACTCATCCAGGATGCCCTGCTCTTCGTGATCGAGCATCCCGCGCACGCGCGCCTCGCCCAGGTCGCGCACCAGGGCTTCGTAGCGATCCAGCGTCTTCTCGACCTGGATGGGGTAATAGGCCATCAGCTCGGTGGCGGTGTCGACGCCGGTCAGGCCGCCGCCGATCACGACCGCGGGGAGCCGCGCCTGCAGGTTCGACAGCGTGTCGCGCTTGAACGCGCCGGTCAGCTGCAGCGCCATCAGGAAGTCGCTGGCCTTGCGGATGCCGCGGATCAGATTGTTCTTGATGTCGATGATGGTCGGGCGACCGGCGCCGGCCGCGATCGCGACGTGGTCGATGCCCATGCCCCACGCTTCGTCGATGGGCAGGGCGCCGCCAAAGCGGACGCCGCCGTAGATCTTGAGCTTGTTGCGCCGCGCCAGCGTCAGGTGGATGAGCGTGAGGAAGTTCTTGTCCCAACGCACCGTGATGCCGTACTCGGACACGCCGCCAAAACCTTCGAGCACGCGCTCGTCGAGCGGGCGATAGATCTCGCTCCAGCTCTGGATCGGCCGCGGACCGACAGCGGGTAGGGCACCCCTTTCAGGGGTGCCGACCACGTCCTCCGGCAGCGGCTCGATTTTGAGGCCGTCGATGGCGACCACGCCGAAGCCTTCGTTCAGCAGGTAGTGCGAGAGCGTGTAGCCGGCGGGCCCGAGGCCGACCACCAGCACGTTGCGGCCGTTGTACGGCAACGCGTACGGCCGCTTCGGGTTCAAGGGGTTCCAGCGCGTGAGCAGGCCGTAGATCTCGACGCCCCACGGCAGCTTCAACACGTCGGTGAGCAAGCCGGTTTCGACCTGCGGAATGTTGACCGGTTCCTGCTTCTGGTAGATGCAGGCCTTCATGCAGTCGTTGCAGATGCGGTGGCCGGTGCCCGGGACCATCGGGTTGTCCACGGTGACGATCGCCAGCGCGCCGATGGCGTCGCCGCGCTTGCGCAGCGTGTGCATCTCCGAGATCTTCTCGTCGAGCGGGCAGCCCGGCATCGGAATGCCCAGTGGGTTGGCCGAGACCGTGCCTTCCTTGTCGCGAATGCCCTTGGAGCAGGTGTCCTTGTCGCGCTCGTGGCACAGCACGCAGTAGTGAATCTCGCTGAGGGTCTCGCGCGGCGTGAAGCGCGGGTCGGTCAGCTCGAAGCCCTGGCGGCGGCGCAGCTTGTCCTCGGGGCCGAAGATCTGTTCCGGCATCGCCGCCACCGGGCGCCGGATCTGGACCAGGTGGTCGTAGTCGAGATTCTCGGGGAATCGGAAGGCGACCCAGCCGCGGTAGCGCGGGTCGTGCAGGTGCGCGGCGCACCAGCGCTTGAGGGCGTCGATCTCGGCGGTGACCGCCGCCTTGTCGGCATCCGAGCCGCCGGCGCGAAGAGCCTCGTCGCGATCGAGGAGCGCGCAGCCAAGCTGCGCCAGCGCCATCTCATCGTCAATCCGGCTAAAGCCGGATGCCACATCACCGGTGGCGTCCGGCTTTAGCCGGACCAATGCCGAGTCCACAAACGCGTGGTCCGCAGCCGTCGCGGTGACGTGCGCGCCGCCCTTGAGGAGCGGCAGCGCCCGGCGGCGCACGAAGTCGATCTTGAAGCGGAACAGGACGTCGTAGGCGCGGGTGGCGGCGACCATGGCATCCGCCTCGGCGCCCACCCCGAACAGCCGCGTGATGAAGCGGCTGACGTGCGGCGCCATGGCCACCACGAGGTTGCCGCGGGCGACGGCGCCGAGCGCTTCAGGGACGGACCGGTACTGCTCCCACTGTGCCCACAGCTCCGGTTCCGACGCCTGGACGTGGCCGACGAACCGGTCGTGGAGGTCGCGCAATCGCGCCGGCTGGTGCAGGTCGGCGAAGGTGAATCCGGGAATTCCGAGGGCTGTTTCAGGAGCGGTGCTGGCTGACATTTCCAACTCTCAATTATATGTGATCAGCTATGGTACGATCGCGATCGGACAGGCCATGACCATCAAGTTGAACGGCGATCCCCACGAGATACCGCAGCCGCTGAGCGTGTCGGCGCTGCTCACCCAACTCGACATCGACGCGCGCCGCGTCGCCGTGGAGCTCAACCTTGCCGTGGTCAAGAAGGCGGCCTACGATTCGTCGGTCATCAAGGACGGCGACGAGGTTGAAATCGTGAATTTCGTGGGTGGCGGCTAATGACTGATTCGCTGGTAATCGCGGGCCGCACCTTCGCCTCCCGCCTGATCGTAGGCACCGGCAAGTACCCGTCGCACGCCATCATGAAGGCCGCGCACGAGGCCTCGGGCGCCGACATGGTGACGGTGGCGGTGCGCCGCGTCGACATCTCGCGCAAGACCGAATCGCTGCTCGACTACATCGACACTGCGAAGATCTTCCTGCTCCCCAACACCGCGGCCTGCTACACCGCGGCCGACGCGATCCGGACCGCGCACCTCGGGCGCGAGGCCGGGATGTCGAACTGGGTGAAACTCGAAGTGATTGGCGACGAGCAGACGCTGTTCCCCGACAACGAAGGGCTGCTCGAGGCCACGCGCGTGCTGGTGAAGGACGGCTTCATCGTGCTGCCCTACACCAACGACGACCCGGTGATGTGCCGCAAGCTGGCCGAGGCGGGCGCGGCGGCGGTGATGCCGCTCGGCGCGCCGATCGGCTCGGGACTCGGGATTCAGAACCCGAATAACATCCGCATCATCCGCGAGCAGGCCAAGGTGCCGGTGATCGTGGATGCCGGCGTGGGCACCGCGTCCGACGCCGCGGTGGCGATGGAGCTGGGCGCCGACGGCGTGCTGATGAACACAGCAATTGCCGGCGCGACCGACCCGGTCATGATGGCGAGGGCGATGCGGTTGGCGGTCGAGGCCGGCCGGCTGGCCTACCTGGCGGGCCGCATCCCCAGGAAGTCGTACGCGACCGCGAGCAGCCCGCTGCAGGGCGTCATCGGATCCTGATGCGCAACGCCTGGCCCCGCCTCGCGATCCTTGCGCTGTACGGGGCCGCCAGCTACGCCTTCTGCTCGCCACTCTTCGCCCAGCCCACCGCGCTCGGCGTCTTCGATTGGGATCAGCATCTCTTCTACTACGGCGCCGTGCTGAAGAACGTCGTCGAGTACGGCCAGATGCCGTTCTGGAATCCCTGGTATTGCGGCGGCAACGTGCTGTGGCAGAACCCGCAGATCGCGTTGCTCAGTCCGGTGTATCCGCTGACCGCCTTCATGCCGATGGCGCTGGCGATGAAGACCAACATCCTGCTGCATTACTGGCTGGGCTTCATCGGCATGCACCTGCTGCTGGCGCGCACCGTCGGCCTGCGATCGCGGCCCCTGGTGTTCTTCCTGGCCACCCTGTTCACCGCGTCGGGCGCACCGGCGATCCACCTGCTGGCTGGCCACAGCGTGTTTCTTCCGGCCTTCTACCTGCCGTTCGTGCTGTATTTCTTCCTCCAATCGCTGAAGACCGGACGGCCGCATGGCGCGCTGCTCGGCGGCGTGCCGATGGCGATGATGGTCTACAACGGCGGCACGCATGTCCTGCCGATGGCCGTGGCCGCGGTCGTGCTGCTCTCGGTGGTGTCGGCGGCCGTGCGCCGGCAATGGCGGCCGCTGCTTCTCGGAGCGGCCTGCTGCGTCGCCGGCCTCAGCTACTCCGCCCCCAAGCTGCTGCCCGTCGTGTCGTTCGTCACCAGCGAGCAGTTCTGGGACACGCGGCCGCCGATCGAACATCCCGATCGAATGACGCTTGAAATGGTCGAGCGCGCCTACCTGGACCCGAATCAGATGAAGGGCACCAGGATTCCTGGGCAACGCCACGGCTGGCACGAGTACGGCAACTACATCGGCGAATTCGCCGCGCTCCTGATGGTGGTCAGCCTGGCCTGGACATTCGGCGCGCGCGGCACTCCCGGCTACTGGCTGGGGCTTGGTTTCGCGGTCGCGACCGCGGCGTTCTTCGTGTGGTCACTCGGGGAATTCAGCCGCTTCGCGCCCGCATCCCTGGCCCACTACGTGCCGTTGTTCTCGAGCTTCCGCATTCCGAGCCGGTACGGCATCGCCTTCGTCTTGTGTGCGGCCCTGACGGTTGGCTGGGCCGCGCGCACGATGGGGATTGACGCGATCACGGGCCGGGCCCGCACGTTCCTCGCCCTGGCCTGCATCCTGGCGGCGATGCAACTCATCGCCAGGAATCGCGTGCTGTTCGAGAACGTGTTCTCCGAGGCGCCGCTGGCGGTTTCGTTCAAGCCGATGGGCGGCCCCACCGAGCTGCGCACGGACGCCGAGTCCAATGCGTATCGGGGCGGGTCGCCGATGTTCACGGCCCTGATGAACGACCGCTCGTTCTACCACTGCTACGAGTCATTGCAGTTGCAGCACACTGCCACCGCCGAGCACCCGCTGGTGTTCTCCGACGGCAAGGCGACGGTCATGGCGACGACGTTCTCGCCAAATCGCATTGAGTTCACGGTGGCCGGCGGCAGCGAGCCGGCACGCATCTCGCTGAACCAGAACTACGCCCAGGGCTGGAGCAGTAGTGCGGGCGACTTCACGCCGACCGCGGCGGCCATGCCGGGCGTGACGCTGACGCCGGGACAGAGCGGCCGGTTCGCGTTCGTCTTCGTGCCGCCGGGCCTGTGGGCGGGCGTCGGCATCCTCGCCGTCGCCCTGGCTCTCACGGCCTTCCTGCTGCGCGGGCCCTACGCGACGCGCGTGTAGTCCGGCCAGCCGGCGTCCTTGCCGGAGATCACTGCGGGCGCAAACGGCCAGGCGATCGCGAACGCCGGATCGTCCCACCGCACGCCCGATTCGGCCTTCGGCTCCCACGGCGTCGAGGCATGGTAGTACGCCTCCACGTCATCGGTCAGCGTCAGGTAACCGTGAGCGATGCCTTCGGGCATGTAGAGCATGCGATGGTTGTCGGCGCTCAGTTCCACCGCTTCCCACTGGCAATAGGCCGGGGACTCGGGGCGCAGGTCGACAATCACGTCGAGCAGGGCGCCGCGGGTGCAGCGGATGATCTTGGCCTGGGCGTGCGGCGCCTTCTGGAAATGCATGCCGCGCAGCGTCCCGCGCTTGTGGTTGAAGGCGAGGTTGCACTGCGCGAGCGCCGGCTCAATCCCGCGCTTGCGGAACTCGTCGGGCAGCCACGTCATCGCGAAGAACCCGCGGTCGTCGTGGATCGCCGTGATGTCGATGATCCAGGCGCCGGGGACGCGTGATTCGGTGAACTTCATTCACATTCCGGCGGCACTGAAGTGCCGCCCTCCTGGCCCTACAGGCGGAAGATCTTCGGTCCAGCCACGCCCTTGAGCGCGTTCCGTGTGTCCACCAGCAGTGGGAAGTTCTGGACCATCTTCGCGTAGTCGAACACCTTGTGGTCGGTGATGATCACGCCGCAGTCGACGCCGACGTGCGCGGTCGCCTCGTCCACGCTCTGGAGGTCGAGCGAGGCATGCTTGAAGGCCGGGACGTAGGGGTCGGTGTAGCTGACCGTGGCTCCCCGGTGCGCCAACAGCTCGAGCACCTCGAGCGCCGGCGACTCGCGCAGGTCGTTGACGTCGCGCTTGTAGGCGACGCCGATAATGTGCACGTGCGAGCCGTTGAGTGACTTCTTCGTCGAGTTCAGCGCGTCGATAATCCGTTGCACGACGAACTCGGGCATGGCGCCGTTGACGCTGCCGGCCAGCTCGATGAACCGCGCCTCGAAGTTGTACTGGCGCGCCTTCCACGACAGGTAGAACGGGTCGATCGGAATGCAGTGGCCGCCCAGGCCGGGACCGGGGTAGAACGGCATGAAGCCGAACGGCTTGGTCTTGGCCGCGTCAATTACTTCCCACACGTCCAGGCCCATGCGGTGGCACATCAGCGCCAGCTCGTTGACGAGGCCGATGTTGACGGCGCGGAAGGTGTTCTCGAGCAGCTTGACCATTTCGGCCACGCTCGGCGAACTCACCGGCACCACCTTGTCCATGACCTGCTCGTAGAACGCGACCGCGGCCCTGGTGCTGTCTTCGTTGATGCCGCCGACCACCTTCGGGATGTTCTTGGTCTGGTACTGCGGATTGCCCGGGTCAACGCGCTCGGGTGAGAACGCCAGGTAGAAGTCCACGCCGGGCTTGAAGCCCTTGGCCGCCAGCGACGGCTGCACCACTTCCACGGTGGTGCCGGGATAGGTCGTGGACTCGAGGATGATGAGCTGGCCCTTCTTGAGAATGGCGGCCACCGCATCGACCGCCTGCACGACGTAGGTCATGTCGGGGTCTTTGGTCTTGCGCAGCGGCGTCGGCACGCAGATGTCGATGATGTCGGCCGCGGCCAGGGCTTTCGAGTCGGTGGTCGCCTTGAACTTGCCGCTCTTGACCACCTCGGCGAGGTGCTCGGACGACACGTCCGGAATGTAGCTCCGGCCCGCCATCAGCTCGGCGACCTTGTGCGCATCCACGTCGTAGCCGACGACCTGGAACCCGGCGCGGGCAAACTCCACCGCGAGCGGCAGGCCGACGTAGCCCAGCCCGATCACGCCCAGCGTTGCCTGCTTCGACTCGATCTTCTTCAACAATTCCATGAAATTTATCCGCGGTAAAAGGTCCGGACGGCGGTGACGACGGCGGCCTGCTGGGCCTCGGTAAGCTCGGGATAGATCGGGAGCGCCAACGACGTGAGAGCGGCGGCCTCGGCGACCGGGAACGCGCCGGCCTGGTAGCCCAGCCCGGCAAAGCATTCCTGCAGGTGGAAGGGCACCGGGTAGTAGACCTCGTTGCCGATGCCGGCGGCGTCGAGGTGCCCGCGCAGACCATCGCGATTCGGCACGCGAATCACGAACTGGTTGTAGATGTGCGTGCGATCCGGCGCTTCCACCGGCAGCGTGACCTGCGTCAGGCCGGCCTCCGCGAACAGGGCGCGGTAACGCGCGGCGTTGGCGCGGCGCGCGGCGCTCCACCCCGCCAGGTGCGGCAGCTTCACGCGCAGCACCGCGGCCTGCAACGCATCAATGCGGAAGTTGGCGCCCACCATCTGGTGGTAATACTTCGGCTCCATGCCGTGATTGCGAATCAGCCTCAGCCGATGCGCGAGCTCGGCGCTGGTCGTCGTGGCCAGCCCGCCGTCGCCAAAGCCGCCGAGATTCTTGCTCGGGAAGAACGAGAAGCAGCCGATGTCGCCCCAGCTGCCGACGCGCTTGCCGTGATACACGCAGCCGATCGCCTGCGCCGCGTCTTCGATGACCGCAATCTTCCTCGCGGCCGCCGCCGCCAGGATGGGCTCGAGCTCGGCCGACTGGCCGAACAGGTGCACCGGGATGATGGCCCTGGTCCGCGGCGTGATGGCGGCGATGGTCGCCGCCGGGTCGAGGTTGAAGGTGTCGGCCTCGACGTCCACGAGCACGGGCGTCGCGCCCAGCCGGGCCACGGCGCCGGCGGTCGCGAAGAACGAATACGTCGGCGTGATGACCTCGTCGCCCGGGCCGATGTTGATCGCCATCAGCGCCGCGACCAGCGCGTCGGTGCCCGACGACATGCCGATGGCATGCGGCGTCTGCAGGTAGTCCGCCAGCTCGCGTTCCAGGCCCTCGACTTCGGGGCCGCCGATGAAGCGCTGGCTGTCGCAGACGCGCGTGACGGTATCGAGCAGGGCCTGCCGGAGCGGGGCGTATTGTGCGTGGAGGTCGAGGAGCGGAACAGTCACAAACACCTAATGTTACATGCCGATGCTGGGTCGACGCAACCAGCGGCGGCGGGAGGAAAGCGCACCCGCCGGCCATGGCAGAATGTCGCCATGGTGGATGTGGATGTGGCCGTCATCGGCGGTGGCGTCACCGGACTGGCGTCGGCACTGGCGCTGGCCAGGCGGGGCGCCTCGGTGTGCCTGCTCGAACGCGAGCCGCGGCCCGGCCGCGCGACCAGCACCCACAACAGCGGGGTGATTCATGCCGGCCTCTACTACCCGACCGGCTCCCTGAAGGCGCAGTTGTGCATCGAGGGCCGCGACCGGCTCTACGAGTTCTGCCCGGCGCACCAGGTGCCGCACGCCCGGTGCGGCAAGCTGGTGGTGGCCGCCGACGAGCACGACGTCGAGGCGCTGGCGACGCTCTTCGCGAAGGCCCGCGCCAACGGCCTCGCCTCCGTCATCGAAGTGGACCCGGCCTTTGTTCACGCCAGGGAACCCAACGTCCGCGCGGTGGCGGCGCTGTGGTCACCCGACACCGGCATTGTCGAAGCGGAAGCCCTGGTAAAGGCCCTCGAGCACCTCTGCCGGGATCACGATGTCGCCGTGGTGGTGGGCGCGCCGCTGATCGGCGCCGAGCCGCATGCCGGCGGCATCGAACTGGTCACGCCGCACGAACGCTTCGTGGCGCGCACGGTGGTCAACGCCGCCGGGCTCTATGCCGACGTGGTGTCGGCGCAGCTGGGCGCGCAGGCGTTCACCATCTACCCGTGCCGCGGTGAGTACGCCGAGCTGGCGCCGGCGCGCCGCGCCATGGTCAACGGCCTGGTCTATCCCCCGCCGCACGCCTCGGGCGCCGGCCTGGGCGTGCACCTGGCCAAGACCACCTGGGGCAGCGTGACACTCGGGCCGACGATCCACTACCAGGATTCGAAAGACGACTACGAAGGCGGCCGCCTGGGGTTGGAGGCGTTCGTGGAGCCCGCGCAGCGGCTGCTGCCCTGGGTGACGCTGAAGGACCTGCAGCCGGGCGGCAGCGGCATTCGCGCCAAGCTGCACGGGCCCGACAAGAAGTTCGCGGACTTCCTGATCGAGCGGGACACGGTGAACCCGCGGGTGATCCAGGCGGCGGGCATCGATTCGCCGGGGCTCACCTCGTGCCTGGCCGTAGGTGAACGCGTGGCGGAGATTTGGGGAAAGTCCGGCTAAAGCCGGACGCCACATTGCGGGATGGTAGTGTCCGGCTTTAGCCGGACCCATCCGATCGGTCGGACCTACGCGATCAGCTGGCCCGACTGGATGCGGGCGATGTCCGCATCCACCATCATCGTCACGAGCTGCTTGAAGCTCACGGTCGGTTCCCAGCCCAGTTCCCGCTTCGCCTTGCTCGGGTCGCCGATGAGGTGATCGACTTCCGCCGGCCGGAGGTAGCGCGGATCGATGCCGACGTGCTTCTCCCAGTCGAGCCCGGCGTGCGCGAACGCCAGCTCCACGAACTCCTGCACCGAATGCGCCTCGCCCGTGGCAATGACGAAGTCGTCCGGCGTGTCCTGCTGCAGCATGAGCCACATGGCGCGGACGTAATCGCCCGAGAAGCCCCAGTCGCGGCAGGCGTCGCGGTTGCCGAGCATCAGCTTGTCGGTCAAGCCCAGCTTGATGCGCGCCACGCCGTCGGTGATCTTGCGGGTGACGAACTCGATGCCGCGCCGCGGCGACTCGTGGTTGAAGAGGATCCCCGAGCACGCATACAGGTCGTAGCTCTCGCGGTAGTTCACGGTGATGTAGTGGCCGAACACCTTGGTCACGCCGTAGGGGCTGCGCGGGTAGAACGGCGTCATCTCGGTCTGCGGCACTTCGCGCACGCGGCCGTACATCTCGCTCGATGAGGCCTGGTAGAAGCGGATCTTGGAGTTGACGCTGCGGACCGCCTCGAGGGCACGGGTCACGCCCTGGGCGTTGTATTCGCCGGTCAGCATCGGCTGGTCCCACGACGCCGGCACGAACGACATCGCGCCCAGGTTGTAGAACTCGTCGGGCTGCGAGCGTTGCACGGCCTTGATCAGCGACAACTGATCGAGGAGGTCGCCCTGCAGCAGCGTGATGCGCTCCAGGATGTGCTGAATGCGCCACATGTTGGGCGCGCTCAGGCGGCGGACGACGCCGAAGACCTCGTAACCCTTGTCGAGCAGCAGTTCCGCCAGGTACGAACCATCCTGACCGGTGATGCCGGTGATCAGCGCACGCTTCTTGTCAGCCACAATCACCAATTATGCCACGGAGCGGTTCATCACCGCGCGCCAGGTCAACTGCCGTCCCGGCGCGCCGGCGGCGGCCGGCCAGACCCGGCTCATGACGGCACCGACGATCAGGGTCGCGGCCAGGCCGAACGTGGAGGGCCAGAGAAATCCGATCGGCGTGTGGTAGGCCACGTAGTACGACGCCAACGCGCCGGCCAGCCCGCCGGCCAGTACCGCCTCGCTGCTCGCGCGCGCGCTGAACATCGCCAGGATGTAGATGCCAAACAGCGGCCCGGTGAACGCGTTGATCAGCTTGTTGGCAATCTCCAGGAGCGACCCGAGCCGCGACACGTTGATCGCCATCAGCGTGCCGACCGTCCCGAAGAACACGGTGAACAGGCGCGACACCCGCAGCTGGATGCGCTCCTCGGCCGGCGTGTGCTGTCCGCGGTGAATCTCCCGCCCCAGCCAGACGCGGTTGTACAAGTCCACGACCGCCACCGAGCTGCAGGAGTTGATCGCGGAGTTGAGGCTGGACATCGAGGCCGCCGCGATCGCGGCAATCACCAGCCCGACGGCGCCGGGAGGAAACGCCAGGGACATGAAATACGGCAGCAGCTTGTCGGTCTGGAACTCCGCCGGCAGGTCGTGGGTCTTGAAATAGGCGAACAGCGCGAGGCCGACGAACGACAGCCCAATCATCCACAGCGCGTCGCCGGCGGCATTGACCACGAAGGCGTGGCGCGCTTCCTGGATAGTGCGGGTCGTCTGCAGGCGCTGCACCATCACCTGATCGCTCGTGTACTGCGCCGCGCGGCCGACCACCAGCGCCACCATCAGCGCGACCAGCGTCATCGGCTGCGTGAAGAAACTGCCGATCTGATCGACCGCGGTCACCGCGGCGGGGTCGGTGAGCGGCACCCACAGCTCGAGCTTGCCGGCCGCGGCGGCGGCGTTCCAGATCGTCAGCAGGCCGCCGTCAACGCTGGTCCAGACGATGCCGACCGTCGCGGCCAGCCCGCCGAACATCACGCAGAACTGCACCACGTCGGTCCAGATCACGCCCTGGATGCCGCCCAGCATGGTCGTGATGGTGACCACGGCGCCAATGATCACGGTCATCGTGTTCATGTTGACCTGCCCGCCGGTCACCGCGTTGATGGCCAGGCTCGGCACGTACATCGCGGTGGCCATCCAGCCGAGCCGCCAGACGATGAAGATGCTCGCCGCGAGGGTCCGCACGCGCACGTCGAAGCGCGCCTCCAGGTACTCGTAGACGGTGTAGAAGTCGAGCCGGTGGTAGAACGGGAAGACGATCCGCGACACCCAGGGATAGAGCGCCACCCACGAGAAGATGCCGAGCACCAGCACGGCCCCGTAGCGGATCGTGGACGACGGCTGCATCAGGTAGTCCATGCCGCTGTTGAGCGCCGCCATCAGCGACAGGCCGACCGGCAGCCAGCCCATGCTGCGATCCGCGAGCAGGTAGCGGTCGAGCGTGGTCTGGCGCCGCGAGAAGTAGAAGCCCATGTACGCCATCAGCACGAGGTACAGGGCCACGACCACCCAATCCGCAAAATGAAAAGACGACTCGATGGTCACATCTCAGCTCCAGGAGGCGAACCACGGCCTGGTGACCCGCTCGAGGGTTACGGCCGCATACGGCAACAGCATGACGTAGATTGGCAGGATTAGCCGGGCGTGCGACGGAAAGATCAGCACCACGGCAGCAAACAGGCTGGCGCTGACCGCGAGGGGCAGCAGCCGCGCGGCCCACGCCTCCGCATCGCGCAGGCCGATGATCACGCCGGCGAGCGCCGCGATCCACGTGACCATCAGCGCCACCGAGACGCCGGCGCCCGTGACGAGCGGCTCGAAGAACCCGAGCGCGTACAACGCCTTGCGCCCGAGATTGCGGGCGAACTCGCGCGGTTCGTGGCGGGCGAACTCCACGGCGATTCGCGTACGGTCGTCGCGGGCAAACCACTCGTAAAACCGATGCTCGGTCACGGCGTGGACCGGCACGGAGCCGGGCGGCGTGTTCCCCAAGTACAGGTTGACGGCGAAACTCGTGGTCAGCGGCACGAACGTCCCCGACGCGACCCAGTTGCGGACCGTCGCCATGGAGACCACCGCACCCGCGGTCACGATCATGAGCGCCACCGGCTGCCACGGATGGCGAAGGCGCCGCCGCGCCGCTGCCAGCAACAGGGGCACGATCGCCAACGCGAGAACGACCGTTGAGCGGCTCAGTACGGCCAGGCCGCCGGCGAGGCCGGCAATCACCCCCGCCCGCAGGCCCGGTGACGCCGCGACCGCCACCACCGCGCATGTCCATGCCGCGATCAGTGGAACGAACACCGTTTCCGTCCACAACCGGCGCGCCCACGGCTCCACGCTCAGTTGATCCACGACCAGGTACAAGAACACCAGTGCCACGGCGAGGCTGCATCGCGCCGTTCGCGCGCCAAACAGCCGATCGCTCAACCACCAGACGCAGATGAGCGTCGCAAACAGCAGCAGGCGCTGCACAAACACGACGCCGAAGAGATCTTCGCCGAAGAGTCCGTGCATCAACGCCAGCACGTAGCTGTAAAGCGGCTGGTAGTAGAACGCCTCCGCGTGCCCGGCCGTCCCGCCCATCAGCATGAGGGGGCCGTTCAGGACAATGTCGCGCGCCTGCGTTTCATAGGTCAGCGGATCGTCGCCACCCAGCTGGATCACCACGCGGCCGGCGAACGGCCACGCGTACCACAGGGCTTCGCCGACCGCGGCGAACCACCCGAGCGCCAGGACGGCGTGCCGTGCCGGGATCGACACCACCAGGTGACGGGCGCGGCGCACGCACAGGCCCGTGAGCAGCAACAGCAGCGCGGCATCCCCGGTGACGCTCAGCACGCGGGCCGCTCGATCGACGCGCATCGCCAGCCGGGTGATCGGCGCGGCGAAGACCGGCACCTGCCCCAACGGCGCGTCCTGCCCGGCGGTCACCATCCCGGCTTCAAAATCGCGGGCCGCGCCTTGCTGACCGGCAACCCGAACCTCGAGCCGGCGCCACCCCTTCGGATAGAACGCCGCTGCCGACACGCTGCCGGCCCCCGGATTGAGTCTCAGCACCGAACTGCCGTCAAGCAGGAGCTCGGCCGCCACCGCCGAGCCTGTCAAATAGAAGGCCTGTTCCCGTTCACCGTCTTCGACCAGGACGAAACCCTGCCACGCCACCGAGAACGGGAGCGAGCGCCGGTCGGGGTCGCCGCGCTGGTAGAAGTTGAAGCGCGTGAAGTCGTTGAAGAAATGCAGCGGCAGGTCCGGCCGGCCAGGCCCGCCGAACGCGAGCAGGGCATCCGTGCGCGTGAGCGTGGAATTCCGGAAGTGCAGGGCGCTCTCATGCGGCGGCGCGAAGGCGGCGTTGGCGTAGTACGTGGCCGCGAACCCGTGCGGCACGATCAGGAACAGGGCCGCCAGCTTGATTGCGACTGCCACAGCTGCCACGCGCGTGCCCGGCAGCAGCTTGAACGCGCCCAGCCACCACACGCCCGCCAGGGCGGCCGCTTCGAGCGGGGCCAGGGGCAGACCGTCGCAGAATCCCCACCCCGCCACCGGCACGACGAGATAGATCGTCCACCACAGCGCGCTCAACACCGGCGTTATGATATGCGAGCGCACGTGACATTCCTGCTTGCGAGTTCTGGCGTGGGCCTGCTGTTGGCCACCGCGTACGCCGCATCCCCGCTCTCCGCCTGGATGCTGCTGGCCGCGCCGCTCCTCATCGTCGTGCTCAGCCGCGGACTGCCGGCCGCGGAGCGACGGGCGTTGATCCTGATCCTCGCGGTGGCCTTCAGCGCGAGAGCGGCGTTTGTCGCCGCCATGTTCCTCGCTGACATACCCCACCTCAATGACCTGAGCATCGGCGGACTGGCGGGCGACGAGGCCTACTATTTGTCGAGAGCGATCCGCGGCCGCGACATCCTGCTCGGTTTCTCGCACGGCAACTACGACTACTTCGTGGCCACTGACGAGTACGGCCGCACCAGTTACCTCAGCCTCCTCACCTGGCTGCAGGTGGTGTTCGGGCCGACGCCTTACAGTATGAGACTGCTCAACGCCGCCCTGTTCGTGGCCGGGGCCGGGATGCTCTACCGTGTGGTCCGCGGCGCCTTTGGATCGGGCGCGGCCCTGCTCGGCCTAGTGGCCTTGCTGTTCTTGCCGTCCCTGTTCGTCTCGTCGGTCTCGCTGCTCAAGGAGCCGCTCTATTTCCTGGTCTCCAGTACCCTGCTCTGCAGCGTCATCCAGATGATCCGACGCCCGAATCTGCGAGAGCGCATCGGCCTGATCGTGCTCGCCGGGGCCGCCCTCTGGTTGCTGGACGACCTGCGGCGGGGCGCGCTGGTGCTCGCCGGCGCCGGGCTGGCCGCCGGCGTCCTGGTGCGCATCACGTTCATAGCCCGATGGCGGTTGGCGACAATGGCGGTGATCGCCGGACTCGCCCTCGCCGTCGTGCTGGCGCAACCCGCGCTGCGGGCACGCGGCGTCGATGCGATCGAGTCCACCGCACGCACGCACGCCGGCCACGTCTTCACCGTGGGACACGCGTATAAGCTCATGGACGAGGGCTTCTACATCACCCCGCAGAGCCCGTCGGATTGGGACCTGGCACTGACCGAACCACAGGCCGCCCGCTTCGTGGTCAGGGCGATGGCGTCATTCCTGCTGACACCGCTGCCATGGGAGGTGCGGACGATCAGCGAGCTGGCGTTCCTGCCTGAGCACATGGCGTGGTACGCCCTGCTGGCGTTGTTGCCGCTCGGCATCGTGACCGGCTGGCGGCGGGACCCGCTCACCACCAGCATGCTGATCGGTTACGCGCTGCCGACGGCGGCGGTGGTGGCCTTGACGAACGGCAACGTCGGCACGCTCCTGCGTCTGCGGGGATTGGTGACGCCATTCCTGCTGTGGATCGGCGTGCTGGGTATGATTGCGATCCTGGAGGCACTCACGACACCGGCCGGCCCCGTGCCGGATGGCGATGTGCGAGCGTCACAGAAAGGGGCGGTAGCGTGAGCGTGATCGACAACCGCGGCCGGCTGTTCGGCCGGTTCAACATCGTTGACGCGGCGGCGCTTGCCGTTCTCGCGTTCCTGCTTCCGCTGGGCTACGGCACGTACCTGTTGTTCCGGCCGGCGACGCCCCGCATCGACAGCGTCGAACCGGCGGAGATTTCGCGGCAGGAACGGCGGCTGGGCGTCGGCGGCGTGATCACGGCAAAGTTCAAGGTCAAGGGAACCGGCTTCAATCCGATGTTGCGCGCCTGGATCGATGGCACACAGGCACTCGCGTTCTCCTTCGAGAACCCAAACTCGGCGGACGTGCTCGTCGGCTCGGTGTCGCCGGGCGCACACGACTTGATCCTGTTCGACGGAGTGCAGGAAGTGGCGCGCGCCCGAGGCGCGATCGCGGTCCAGATCGGCGAGGCGACCTTCATTCGGGCCTCGGGTTTCCTGACCAACCTGGATGCCGACCTGGTCAAAGCACTAACGGTCGGCGCCGCCTTTCCGCAGCCCGTGCCCGCCTTCGAAATCCTGGGGCTCGGTCCCCTGCAACCCGGGCGTGACCGCGTGCACCTGGCGGGCAGCTACGTGGACCGGCCGGTGCCCGGCCAGCAGGAGCGGGCGGCGCTGCTCACCCTCCGTTGCGACCCCTCGCGCGAGGACAACCCGTGCGCGCTCGGGAACCGGCCGGAGGGCCTCCGCACTCCGATGGTGCTCTCGCTGCCCGGACCAGTCCGGTACTTCAATTTCGCCGTCTACGAGCTGCTCCCCACCACCCCCGCGCGGAGAGCGCGAGTCGCAGTGCGCCTGGTTGCGGAGTCGCCTGCGGGACTGGTCCGCGCGGGCGACAAGGACGCGTTCCTCGACACGCGCGCCGCCACCGTGGTGGAACCCGGGGCCACGATCGTCCTGGACATGGGCGTGGATGATTCGCGCGAAGGCTGGCTCTATCGAGGTCAGTTGATCAAGCCGGGAGCGCCGTTCGCCCTCACCACCGACCGCTATCGTGTGTCCGGATACGTGCAGAGCGTCACGCTCACCGAGGGCGCCCGGACGGAGACGCCGTGAACGACAGGCTGCTCGCAATTGCCGGAGAGAGTCTGCTGTGGCGGGCCATCGCGGCGTCGTTACAGGCCGTGAGCGCCGCGTGGGCCGCGTCCCGCCCCGGCCAGGCGGTAGCGCGTGGGACCACCGCATGGGAAACACGAACACCAGCCGAACGGCTTCGCTTTGGCGGCGCGGCGGTCGCGTGGGCCCTCCTGTGGCTGCTGGCCGGCCAATGGTGGCTGCCGGCCTATGTTGGCAGCGGGTTGCCGAAGATATGGTTCGCGGCCGCCGCGGTATTCGCGGCGCTGTTGTCGCTGGCCGCCGATCCGATCGCGTCCGGGTGGGGAGATTCGCGGCTCGCGAGAATGGCGCGATCGATTCGCCAGGCGACCGGCGGGCCGCGCTAATCCCGCAGTTCAGGATTCCGGGATTAGATCAGCCCGCTGTAATTGATCGCGGCGTCCTGCACCCAGATCAGCCACCACGCGATCCATTTGGCGAGCGGCACGCCGGTGCGTGGCCGCGCCAGCCACGCATCATCGAGGTGATTCCGGTCCAGCAACAACACCCGGGAGGGATCCAGCTCAATCGCCTGGGCCGGCGCCGCGCTGTCGAACGCGAATGTCTTGGACGCCGCGCGGCCGTCCCAACGCACGGACACCGACTGGCCGTCAGCAAAGGTCACGCGCAGTTCCAGGGCGTCGCCCGATCCGTACGCGCCGGTTGGCGGGGTGTCGGTGCCGCTGAATGCGGCGGTGCCGCGGTTGATCACCTCCACTTCGGTGCGCCGGCACGGGCCCGCGTCACACGCGCGAGTGGACACCGCGCCCAACGCGTAGATGAAATGGCGCGTGGGATCCAGGGCAGGCGCCAGGAACCACGACAGCGGATAGCCGGTCGCGGCCGACAGGATCCGCCCGGCCTCGGCCGTCGTCATGGCGCCAGACACGGCACGCGTGCCAAGCGTGGCGAGCGCGCCTTCGAGCGCCGGCCACCCGACCAATCGTTCCAGGGTGCCGAACGCGAGCGCGGCGCGCACCGTCATCGGATCGGCATCGGCGGGAATCCGCCGGGGCCGGCCGGGCCATCGACCGGCACTCGTGCCATCGAGGAATTCCGCGCGACCGAGTCCCGCCGTCCAGCGTCCAAGCGCGAGCGAGGGAATCGACCACGCAATGGCGCCGCCGAAATAGCGGACCGCATCGGCACTGTGGGCCGGTCGCTGAAAGGTCAGCTCGTATAGCTCGGGCACAACGCGGCTCTGGAGGTACCACGCCAAGCCGTCCGCCATCGGCTGTGACTGCCGGCCTGCCGCCCAACCCGGCCACCACCGGCGCGCGATTTCGAACGCGACCAGCGATTCGACTTCCATGGCTGGCGGCGGCGCGATCCACGGGAGGCTGACCGTGATCCTCGGTTTCTCGCCGTCCGGCCCGGCACCGGTGGAACCATCGTCAATGTGGAAGGTCGCGCCGGTACGCGGGCCCAGCCATTCGGAATAGCGGGTAACGGACTGGCGGGCCGCCGCCTCGATGCGCGGCCGATAGTGCTCGTGTTCGGGTGCCAGCGTCACGGACACGGTCGGCACCTCCGGCGGTGCCTGCGCGTGGATCGGAGACAGCGCCGGGCCGGCGCCGATGAAGAGTACGGCGGCAACGACGCCATGACGAACGGCACGGAGCCCCCGGAACATTGGGGTAGTATACCTACCGGTGTCACTCTCGCCGATGCGCATCGCGAACTGCGCAAGCGACCTCCCATCCAACTGACGATGCACACCTCTCTCCTGCAACATTTGCGATGCCCCGATTGCGCCAGCGCGCTCAGCGCGGCGGGCAGCGGCCAGTTGTTGTGCACAGGCTGCGCCCGCCGGTATCCGATTCGCGACGGCGCGCCGAGGTTCACCGACGATTCGTCGGAGACGGCGCAGTACTTCGGCTACATCTGGGGCCTGCAAGCAGGCACGATCAAGCCCCCGGACCGTGTGTATCCCTATCACCTGCAGGTGATGTACGACACGGTCGGCGGACCGCGCCTCGAGGGGCTCATCCTCGATGGCGGCTGCGGCGACGGCGAAGACCTCGCAATGGTCGCGCTCGATCCGAAGTGTGAGGTGGTGGGCGTTGAGTTGAGCAGCGGCGGAGTGGCGACGACCCTGGCCCGCACGCGTGGGATGGCGCGCGCCAGCGTGGTCCAGGCCGACCTGCTGCGCCTGCCGCTCGCCTCCGGCACATTCGACGGCGCCTACTCCTACGGCGTGGTCCACCACACCCCCGATCCGGCCGGCGCCGTGCGCGAGATCGCCCGCACGTTGAAGCCCGGCGCGCCGTTGTTGTTGTATGTGTACGAAGATTTCGCCGATCGCGCCTGGCATTGGCGGCTCGCCCTCGCGCTTGCCAACAGCGGCCGGGCCATCACCACGCGCATGCGCCCGTCGCACCTGATGCGCCTGTGCCGGATGCTGTCGCCAGTGGTCTACGTGCTCTGCACGCTGCCGGCGAGGCACTTCTCGTGGGCTGCCCGGTTCCCCTACCGCCATGGCCCGCATGCGTTTGGCATGGTGGGCGACTTGTACGATCGACTGTCGGCGCCGATCGAAGAGCGTTACTCCCGCGACGGCGCCGCGCAACTCGCCGCCGGTGCAGGCCTCACCGTGGTCCGTGTCGGGCAGCAACGCGGTTGGGTCGTGCGGGCTGTCAAACCAACGGCTGTAAGCTAGGACCCGCGTGCCTCTCCGATTCAAACTGGCGGCGCTCGCACTCGGCCTGGTGGCAGCCCTGGCCGGCGCCGAGCTGTTACTCCGGGCCACCGGAATGGGCTTTGGCAATTCGCCCATGGAGCCCGACCCGTTCCTGCACCACGTCCATCCCAGGAACTACCGGTTCGTGCAACAGCATCCGTCCGGCGAGTTGGGTGGATTCGAGATCGAGTACAACGCCGACGGCCGCGTCTTCGCCGGCAGCGGCCGGACGACACCCCAGGCCGCGGGCACGGCCCTGCCCTGCCGGGTGGCGGTGATGGGCGACTCCTTCACCGAGGGCGGCCAGGTGCCCTTCGACCAGACGTTCGCCGGGTTGCTCGAGAAGGCGGCGGGGCCGAAGTGCGAGGTGCGTAACTACGGAGTGCGGTCGTACAGCCCGGCCATCTACCTGGTGCAATGGACCCGGGACGTCCAGCCGTGGAAGCCCGACGTCGTGTTCCTCCTACTGTTCGGCAACGACGTCCGGGAGGACTTCAACTACATGCAGGTCTCGGTTCGCGACGACCGCGGCTTTCCGACCGCCATCCAGGGTCCCCAGGATGGCTGGGTGCTGGCACAACTGCGACGGTCGTACGTGGCCCGGTTCGTCCGCATGGTCACCCTGCGCGCGCAATGGATGTGGGACAACCACGGCCAGGAGCAGTGGACGATTGGCGGCGTGGTCGAAGAGAACCCGGACTGGGGCGGCGAGACGCCGGGCCTGGTCCAGGAGATCGATCGCCGCGTCCGCGCGGCTGGTTCCCGCCTGGTCGTGATGGCCGTGCCGTCACGCTATCGGCTGATGGGCGACGGCAAGATCAACGTGACCGGAGACTTTCACCAGACCGTTCGCGACTTCACGGCCCAACACGGCATCGAGTTCCTCGACCTGTTCGTGCCGTTCGAGCGCGCGTCGAAGGCCGGGATTCCCCTCTTCTTCCTGAAAGACATTCATTTCGCGGCTGATGGCCACCTGCTGACCGCGGCGGTCATCGCGCGAGGCTATTCGAAATACTTCCCAGCGGTGTCATCCCTCACCGGGGCGCCGGTATCGGCCGCATTCGACGGCGTGGCCGGTCAGTTGGCCCCGCCGTGACGAGCCCCTGGGCCAGGCGCGTTCTTGCGGTCTCGGCCGGTACGGTGGCCGGCCTCGTGATCTTCCTGTCCGCCGACTACGCGCTCAGTTCATCGGTCCTCCCCGATCCGACGGCTGACGTCGAATGGGTCCGCGCCGCCGAGCGCCCGTACCTGCGAGGCGACCACGGTTGGTACGAACTCAAGCGCGGCTTCCGCGGCCGCGACTACTGGGGCCGCGACATCTACGACGTCAGGACCGACGAGCATGGGTTCCGCGCCGACGAGGAGCGTCAGGACAAGCCCGGGAAGGCCGGGGTCATCTTCCTCGGCGATTCGTTCACCTACGGCCTGAACGGTCCTTGGGCGCAGACCTTCGCCGGCATGTACGACCGGGCCGTCCCGATGCGCATCGCCAACACCGCGGTGCCATCGTATTCGCCAACGCCTTACCTCTATCGCTATCAGCGGGCCCTGGCGGAGGGCGCCTTGCAGCAGGGGCACACCGTGGTGGTAGCGCTCGACATCAGTGACGTCCACGACGAAGCCGGCGTATGGACCGATGGCGAGACGCACCCGACGAACCTGCGGGCGGTGCCGGCCGATGCCGCGCTGGTTGCGGCGCGGCGACAGGAGGCCGCGGCGTCCCCGCGCGGCCGCATGCGCGATCGCCTGCGGTTCAGCAACGCCGTCTACCAGTACCTCCGCTATTCCCTCCTCGCCATTCCCAATCCCATGGTTTTTGATCAAATGAAGGCGCGGTTCACCTGGGATCGCTGGGATACGCTCGACGCCACGCCGGCGGCGCTCACCGGCTTTCAACCGCTCGGCGTCCGCGCCGGCCTGGACCGCATTGCCACCAAGCTGGATGCCATCGTCGCTCTCGCCCATTCCAACCAGGCGACGGCGCTTGTCCTGATCTACCCGTGGCCGGCGCAACTGCGGTACCCGGACACGTTCAGTTGGAGCGCATTCGTGGAGGAGAGCTGCCGGAAGGCCGGATGTGATGGCGTAATCGATACCATCCCGGCGTTCCGCGACTACGCCCGAGAGAACCCGCGTTGGTACAACAAGCGATTCGTGAAGGGCGACGTGCACTTCAATGCTGAAGGCAACCGCATGATCTTCGACGCGCTCATCCGGCGTCTGCCCCCACCGCCGCCGGACGGCCGCTAAGGCGCGCCGAACACGTCCCGCCGCAGCAGTTGCTCGACGACGAAGACCGAGCCTTTGGGCGAGAGGTGGCCGGCGTCGACGGCGATGAGATCCTGCCAGCCGCCGTCGCCGACCACGGCCCGGCACCCGTCACGGTCGCACAACCCATCGAGCAGGGACACGTGGGTCAGGCCGGCAATCCCCGCGGTGCGCGCCTTCAACATCCGATCGGTCTCGAACACCGCAGGCGCCAGTCCGTAGCTGACGCGCGCATACGAGCGGCCCCAATATTGACTGGCGACCACCTCCGGCAACGACGGCATCCAGATGGGAACCGGCCCGGCGAGCACCACCCGGCCGGCGCCCGTCGCCAGCACCTGGCTCGTCAGCGCGGCCCAGTCGGTCTCGCCGTGCGGCGCCTTCTGCGCAACGATCACGACGGATGGCTTCAGCACGCGCATGCTGGCGATGGCAAAGTCGTTCGCACGGCGGCAACGGCCTTCCGGCACTTGCGGATCCGCGTCGTCGAATGACGGACGGCACAGCGACGTCGTGACCTGCGCCACGCGCGTGCCGCCAGGCGCGGCGGCGCGGAGCCCGGCCGAGAGGGCCTGGGCGTAAGAGTCGCCCCACAGCAGGACCGTGTCGCGAGCGCCGGGTTCGGTGCATGCGGGGTCAATCGATTCGCGGACCTTGCCGGTGGGCCAGTCCATGAAGTCACATTCCTGCCGGTAGGCCGCCGAAATGCCCTGCTTGTGCATGCGGTCGTAGTACTGGACGAACTGGGCGCGGTCCGTGCGGGTGATCGGCCGCGAGAGCCAGCCGTCCGCACGGTCCGTCAGCCAGGCGGCCATCAGGACGGTCACCATCAACCCGCACAGCACGGGGACGACGGCCACGCGGCGCGCACCGAAGCGAACGGGCTTTTCGATGATCTCGAAGGTCAGCCGCGCCAGGACGAGGCTGGCGGCGACCGCGGCGACACGCACCATCACCGATGGCGTCTCGCCGGATGCAATGCGCGCGAACGACAGCAGCGGCCAGTGCCATAGGTACAGGGGATAGCTGATCAGGCCCACCGCCACGAGGGCAGGCCGCGACAGCACGGCACGGTTGAACCACGCGCGCGGTCCCGCGGCGATCAGCAGTAACGCGCCGAGCGAAGGCAAGAGCGCCCACAGCCCCGGAAACAGGCGCGTGCCGTCAAGCAGGACCACGGCTGCGCCGATCATCGCGAACCCGGCCACCGACACCGCGTCGCCGAATCTCCCCACGGGCCAACGCCACTGGCCGTGATTCCATGCCGCCAGGGCCGCCCCGATCAGCAACTCCCAGATTCGCGTGAACGGTGAGTAGAAGGTCCCTACCAGATCGGTCCGCACGCTGTAGACGTTGAAGAGAAACGACGCCCCCAGCAAGACGAAGGTCAGGTGAAGCAGCTTGACGCGCGTTCGCGATGCCGCCACCAGCAGGCACGGCCAGACCAGGTAGAACTGTTCCTCGATGCCGAGCGACCAGAGGTGCTGCAGCGGCTTGAGGTCCGCGGCTGCGTCGAAGTAGCCGGACTCGCTCCGGAGCAGGAAGTTCGACACGAAGGCGACCGCGGCGACGATATGCCGGCTCAGTCGCCGGTAATCGTCCGCGAACAGCAGGAACCAGCCGGCCGCGTAGCACGCAACCAGGACCACCAGCAGCGCCGGGAAGATGCGCTTGATCCGGCGGGCGTAGAAGCGGGAGAACCGGAAGCTGCCGTCGGCAAGCCCGCCCTGGATGATGCCGGTGATCAGGAATCCAGAGATGACAAAGAAGACGTCAACGCCGACGAAGCCGCCGGGCAGCACCGTTGGCCAGGCATGAAATACGACCACCGCCAGCACCGCGATCGCGCGCAGTCCATCGATGTCCGGCCGATAACCGGCGCCAGTCGCGGCGGGGCCGGGCGCGAACGCCGTGCTCACAGCGACGCCCGCGAGGTGATGGCGAAGATCGCAAAGGCGATCCACGCCCAGGCGATGAAGGCGACTATCACCCCGAGCACGCGTCGTTCGCCGGTGCCGAGGCGCAGGAGTGCTGCGCGCGGCGCCATCGCCGCCACCGCCGCCCCAATCAGTAACACCGGATCGAACACGAACGAATAGCGCGGCTTGGAGATCGCGATCAGGCACAACAGCAACGACCCAACGATGGTGGCGACGAAAGGCACACCAAGCTCAGGGCTCTGCCGGCGCAACTGGAAGAGACCGACCACACCGCCGAACAGGACCACGGCCCATTGCGCGTTGACCGCCGACAGCAACGCGAGCGCCGGCAGGGACGTCACGCCGGCGGCGCGCTCGCCGCCGAGCATTTCCAGGACGTCGGTCTTGGGGACCAGGACGCGCGCGAGCCGTCCGAGTGCGCGACGCACGAACGTGCCGGGATGCTCGGCAATCCACGCCCAGGCGAGCCGCTGCAGTTCCGCCGGTGATTGCGTCGGGTAGACCAACTCGCCGCTCCACTGCTGGCGCCGGAACTCGATCTGGCCCGGCGTCGCCCGCGGCGCGAACAGGTTGAGATCCTCGGCGTAGAGATCGCGGTTGCCGATGTAGAAGTTGTAGGCGCTGTTGGTGGAGATGGTGGCCTCGCCGGCGGCCCGCCAGTTGCGGTAGACGTGCGCCGACACAATGGTCAGGGCCACGAGCGCAAAGGCGCCGGCGCGGCGCAGCGCCATCGGGCTTCGCGTCACGACCGCGGCCAGCGGCAGCAGCACGGCCAACGGCAACAGGCTCGGCCGGGTCAGCGCGAGGGTGCCGGCCAGGATGCCCCCGCCGATGAAGGCCCCGGTGCCGGCGCCGGGCCGCGTCAGCAGGACGAGGATGCCGAGCACCTGGAGCAGCGCCGGCGTCTCGGAGGTGACGAACTGCGCGTGGGAGATGGCCGGCAAGTACAGCGCGTAGCCCGCGGTGGCAAGCAACGCGAGCCGGGACGCGCGCGCGGTGTCCGCCGGCCACACGGCCTCGCCGACACGGGCTGCCAGGGTCCGCACCCCGAGAACGCATCCGACATCCATCGCAATCCACGCGAGCCGGAGCGTGCCAACGGAGTCGGTGCCGGACAGGAAGCGGAGGGCGGCGAGCAGCCACCCGGTCATCGGCGGCCAGAACAGGTCCTGGTGGCCGCGCAAGAGCGCGGTGCTGACCTGGAAGTAGCTCTCTTCGTCGGACGCGAAGCGCGTGGATGGGATCACCGACCAGGCAATCAGCCGGACGGCAACGGCCAGTGCGACCGGCCACAGCGGCGTTGTCCGGCGAGGCCCGGGCGCGGAGCGCCCGGCTACACGAGGCCGCCGAGACATTGCGATAGTATACCTGCCGGTGTTGCGGTCACTGAACGGCGTCACGCGACGAGCAATCCTGAAGGCCGCGGTCGCGGGCCTGGCCATTCCCGCCCGGGGCTGGCCGCAGGCGCCGGACGGCGAAACGCTCTACAACGGCATCGTCCTGCCGGCGCCGTGGCCGCCGCCGCGGCGCAGCATCACCACCGTGCCGCAGCGACCGCCCTACCTGGCGTCGCCACCCGCGGTCATCAACATCGACACCGGCCGGCAACTCTTCATCGACGACTTCCTGATCGAAGAGTCGTCGCTCCATCGGCAGTTCTACAGCGCGACGTATCACCCGGCCAATCCCGTGCTGGCGCCCCTGCGCAACTGGGAGCGGCACGATCCGTACGCGGTGACCACGGGGACGGCGCCCAGTCCCTCGGCCATGGTTTTCAGCGACGGCGTGTTCTACGAACCGTCGGAGAAGCTGTTCAAGATGTGGTACATGGCGGGCTATCAGCAGCACACGGCGCTGGCCGTGTCGCGCGATGGCATCAGCTGGGAGCGGCCGTCCCTGGGCGTCGTGCCGGGCACCAACATCGTGTCGGATCAGCCCCGCGATTCGAACACCGTCTGGCTCGACCTGCACGAGACGGATCCGCGGGCGCGATACAAGATGGCCGGCTACGACCTGGAGCTGAAGGCGCTGCGCCTGAGCATCTCCGCGGATGGCGTCCACTGGCGCGAGGTCGGGCGTTCAGGCCCCTGCGGCGATCGCAGCACGTTCTTCCATAATCCGTTTCGACGCGTGTGGAGCTTCAGCCTGCGGGACGACGCACCCAACAGCCTGTACCGCTTCCGGCGCTACGCCGAGTCGCACGACTTTGCTTCCGCGACCTGGACCGAAGCGGCGCCGGTGGCGTGGACCAGTGCCGACACCCTCGACCTCGCCCGCGCTGACCTGCGGACCGCACCGCAGATCTACAACCTGGACGCCGTCGCCTACGAAAGCGTGATGCTGGGGCTCTTCACGATGTACCGCGGCGAACGCCCGGATCGGGAGAAGCCGAACGACCTGTGCGTGGCCTTCAGCCGTGATGGCTTCCACTGGTCGCGTGAATGGCGGCAGCCGTTCATCGGCGTCTCGGACCGCCACGGCGACTGGAACTGGGCGAACGTGCAGTCGGCCGGCGGCGTGTGCCTGGTGGTGGGCGATCTTCTCCACTTCTATGTCAGCGGCCGGGCCGGGGTCCCCGGCACCAGCCTGCCGGGCGAGTGCAGCACCGGACTGGCGACCCTGCGCCGCGACGGCTTCGCATCGGTCGGCGACCTGTGGCCGGCCGGGATGCCGCGGCCGGTCTCACCCGGACCGGCACGGCTGACGACGCGGCCACTGCGCTTTTCCGGGCGGCACCTGTTCGTCAATGCCGACAGCGAGGGCGAGATCCGCATGGAGGTGCTCGACGCCGCCGGCCGCGTGATTGCGCCGTACACGATCGAGCAGTGCGTGCCGGTGACCGGCAACGCCACGCGCCGGCCGGTGCAGTGGCGTGGCCGCGCCTCGCTCGACGAGTTGCGCGGACAAACCGTCCGCTTCCGTTTCACGCTGACCCGCGCGCGGCTGTTCGCTTTCTGGGTCAGCCCTTCGCCGGGCGGCCACAGCGGCGGGTTTCTCGCCGCCGGCGGTCCCGGCTATTCGCGGCCGCACGACGCGGCCTAAGGAATCTAGTGTCGATAGCAGACTTGTTGAAAGCCCCCGTCCGGCGTCTCTTCACCGTGCCGCAGCGGCGCCGCATCAAGGATTTCGTTCCCTCGCTGTGGTACCGGAACGACCTGGTCAAGCTGGCGCTGTACTTCGGGACTGACAAGGAGGGGGCGCACTACTACGCCGGGCACTACCAGCATCACTTCGAATCCCGGCGGAACCGGCCGCTGAAGATCCTCGAGATCGGCGTCGGCGGCCTGGAAGACCCGCGCGCGGGCGGCGAATCGCTGCGGATGTGGAAGGCGTACTTCCGGAAGGCGCAGATCGTCGGCATCGACATCTACGACAAGTCGTTTCACGACGAGTCTCGCATCACGACCATCCTCGGCAGCCAGGCGGACGAGGACTTGCTGCGCCGGATCCACGCCGAACATGGCCCGTTCGATATCATCATCGACGACGGGAGCCATTTCGTGGAGCACGTGCTGGCCACGTTCCGGATCATGTTCCCGTTGCTGGCGCCCGATGGCATCTACGCCGTCGAGGACACCCAGACGTCGTATTGGCCGGAGGCGCGCGGCATTCCGTTCGGCGGCTCGACCGACCTGGCAGACCCGCGCACCAGCATGAACTTCCTCAAGTCGCTGGTTGACGGATTGAACCATGTGGAGTTCCTCGATCCCGCATACGCGCCCACCTACTTCGACCGCCACATCGTCGCGCTGCACTTCTACCACAACCTCGTGTTCGTGTACAAAGGCGTGAACAACGAGGGCAGCGAATTCCTGCGCGTGCTCCGTGAATAGCATGGGCCCCGCGACGAGTGCCGCGCTGCGGATGGCCGGGATCCCCGCCGCGCTGTACCTCGGCATCTTCTTCGCCCTCAATCCCCATCTCGGCGCTGCGTTCTCGACGCACTACTTCTTCGGCGGCGCCGACGGCTACCAGAACATCTGGAACCTGTGGTGGGTGAACAAGGCGCTCACCGAGATCGGGACGCAGCCGTGGTTCACGACGTTCCTGCACTACCCCACCGGATCGACGTTGATTGGGCACACGCTGAACCCCTTCAACGGCGTGCTGGCTATTCCGCTGCTCACCGTCTTCACGCTGGTACAGACCTACAACGCCATCGTCGTCTTCTCGTTCGTGTCGGGAGGCCTCACCGCGTTCTGGCTGTGCCGGGCCATGACCGGCGCGTATGCGGGCAGCCTGGTGGGCGGTGCGATCTTCACGTTTTCCAGCTATCACTTCATGCACGCCGACGGGCACCTGCAGTTGACCGCGATCGAGTGGCTCCCCTTGTTCGTGCTGTGGTGGATTCGCTTCTGCGAGCGCCCGAGCCAGGGCCGTGGCCTGGCCGCGGCGTTGGTCCTCTGGCTCGTCGCCTTGTGCGACCTCTACTACTTTGCCTACTGCGTGTTCGCCGGGGCCATGTTCTACCTGTGGCACGGGCGCAAGACCGGAGATGTGCTGTTTCTGTTTCGTCGGGATACGCTGCGCGCGGCCGCCGGCTTTCTGGTTCCGGCCTCGCTCACCTCAGGCGTGCTGGTCGTGGCGCTGGTCTATCAACACGCCACCGATCCGCTCACCGGCACGCATTCCCCACGCGACCTCTCGATGGACCTGCTGTCCCCGTTCGTCTGGGGTTACTACTGGCGGTTCCGCGATTGGGTGCAACCCTTGTGGTTCCCGTTGGCGAAGTACGTCACCGAGGCCAGCGTTTACCTGGGCCTGTCGGTCATCGTCCTGACGGTCTACGCGTGGCGGCAACGAGCCCGCGTACCGGTGGCCTACCTGGGATTCTGGATGTGCGTGGCGCTGTTCTTCGGCGTCATGAGCCTCGGCCCCAATCTCCGGATTGCAGGCGTCGAGCTGAGCCTCGGTCCGCGCGTGTCGATGATGGGCCACGACGATGTCAACCTGCTCGTGCTGCCCTACGCGGTGCTGTGGCTGGTGTTCCCACCCTGGCGGCTCGCCGGCGTGCCGGTGAGGATGATGATCATGGTCCAGTTGGTGGCCTCGATCATGGCGGCGGGCGGCGTCCAGGCACTGCTGACGTCGACATGGAAATGGCGGCGACCGGCGCTGGCGGTGATCCTGGCCTGGGTCGTGTTCGACTACGTGCCGGCGCCCCTGCGCCTGACCGAGACCGCCATGCCACCGTACGTCGCCGTCCTGCGAGAGCTACCGAGCGGTGCCGTGCTCGACCTCGCATCGAACGGGCCGCTCGCGCTTTACTACCAGACGGTGCATGAGAAGCCCATCGCGTTCGGGTACATCTCGCGCACCCCCACCTCGGTTGACGCCGCCGACCAGGCGCTCGCCGGGATGATCCGGCGCGGCGAGTGGGCGCGAATCGCGGCCGAGCATCATTTCACCTACATCGTGAAGCGCGAGCGGGCCGCCGAGGTGATGGTGCGCGGCCTCGACGGCGCGCCGCTTCCCGACATCGACGACGCACGCCGCATCTATTCGGACCATGGTGTCTCGATCTACCGGTTCTGATACCGGCCTGGCGCCAGCCGACCGGCTGCTGTTGATCGTCACCGCGGCGGCCACCGCGGCGTGGTGTCTCGCGTCGGCCCGCGTGCTCGGCGCCACCTTCGATGAACCGTTCTACCTCGAGGCCGGGCTCGATGCCTGGCGGCGCGGCCACTTCAAGGAGCTCCTCGCCGCCGGCACCATGCCGCTGCCGGCGCACCTGCAGACGCTCCCCCTCTATGCCATCGAAGCGGTCACCGGCAGGCCTTGGGTCGTCGCCAGCGACATCGGCGCCATGCTTCCGGTCGCCCGCAGCGTGACGCTGGTGTTCTGGTGCGTCCTTCTCATCTACGGCATGCGCCTGGCCCACGCGGTGGGCGGACCGTGGGTGGGACGCCTGGCCCTCATGCTGATCGCGCTCGATCCCAGCTTCCTGGCCCACGCCTCGCTGGCCACGAGCGACGTCGCGCTGGCGGGTTCCCTGATGGCCTTTGCCTATGCGTGGAGGGCGGGGCGCGACGGCCGCTGGACACGACGGGTGGGATTACCGGCGGCCGCCTTCGCTGTGGCACTGGCGTCGAAAGCCAGCGCCCTGAGTTTCGGGCCGATGGTGTTCGCCGCGATCGCGATTGACGACTGGCGGCGCGGCCGCCGGTTGTCGGTGCGCGACGCGGCGCAGGTCTTCCTCATCGGCACGGCCGTGGCGGTCGTCTACTGCGGCTCGGGAGGAGAACCGTCGTTTCAAGGCATCCTGTCGCGAATGCCTGCCGACCACGTGCTTCGGCCGGCGCTGGCGTGGTTCGGCGGGCTCCCGCTGTCGCCCAATGCGTTCTACGCGCTGTGGTTCCAGGCCGACCACAACAACATCGGCCAACCCACCTACCTGATTGGACATGAGAGCGCGCGTTCGCTGTGGTTCTACGTCCCCGTGCTGCCGTTGATCAAGCTCCCGCTGCCCACACTGCTGCTAATCCTGCTGGCGTTGGTCGTGCCTAAGCCACGCCTCAAGGCGATCCTCACTCTCTCAACCATCATCTTGATGCTGATGCTGCTGATTCGCGTGCAGACCGGCATCCGGTTCCTGTTGCCGCTGCTGTCGTTCCTGATGATTGCGGTCGCCCTGCGAATCGTACCGGCGATCGATGGGCTGTCGCCGGCGCGGCGGCGCCGGGCGGGCGCCGGTGTGGCGGTGTTGCTCGCCTGGCTCGCTGTCGGTGATGCGCGGGCCTGGCCGGACGCGCTGCGCTACACCAACGAAATCTGGGGCGGACCGTCGGCAGGCTACAAGGTCGTCAGCGATTCCAACTACGACTGGGGACAGGGGCTGCCCGAACTGGCCGTCTGGCGGCAGGAGCACGGCGAGGCGATGATCGTCTGGTACTTCGGGACGGACCCTCGCTTCCCCGAGTTGCAACGGTACGATCCGCGGCGGGACACGCTCGATGCGTCGGGCGAGCGGGCACGGTATCTAGCCGTGAGCACGAGCCTGTTGTATGGCGGCTACCTGACGGCGAGCGGACCGGGCCGTGAGCTGATGTTGCGGCTGCGCGAACGCCAGCCCGCCGCCCGCACTCGCACGTTCCTGATCTTCGACGCGGCGCCGCTCTACAACGCCGGCCCGGCCGCTGTTCGCTGACGCTCGCTATAGAGGCGAACGGACGCCGCCGCCAACGTCAAGCGAATCGCCAGGCGGGCCACGATGTAGCCCTGCCCGACCAGGATGCTCCGCCAGCCGCCAAGACGGGTGCCGCCGTAGACTTCAGCGGTTCCGTAGATCGCCAGCAGGATGATGAACAACAGCCCGGTGAGCAGGTAGAGCGAGACCGCCGGGACGGCATGCGCGCGCAGGAACGCCCACGCCGAGGCGAAGGCGGCGCGCACACCCGGCTGTTGCCGCGCGACCACGCTGATGCGGGCGTAATCGGCCATCAGGCTGACGGCCATCAGGCACGCGCCGAATATCGCGTAGAGCGCCACGCGCCAGGCAAACGCCGCGCGCTCGGTGGCGACCGACGATGAGAGCCAGTTGAACACCGGGCCGAACAGAACGGCGTGCACGGTCAGATACAAGGCCAGGTGCACCACCGCGGCAGCCAGGCTGATCGCCACGAAGGTGACGACGTGCCGCCGCGCGTTGCGCCAGAATGCCCGCGGTCCTGGCCGGCCGCCGGCGGAAAACCGCGTGAGCAGGCCGCCCCATAACCAGGCCCACACGAGAAGCGACAGCAACACGGGGCCAAGCAGCACGAGCGGGCGGGACGACCCGTCGAGCACCGCGCTCAGGTTGCCCAGCGGCGCCGCAAACCCGATGATCGCGGGCGTGAACGTGGCGGCCAGTCCCTCGGCGTGTTCGCGAAATTCCATCCACCACTCGGCATCGATCTCGGCCGTGCCCAGGTACACCGGTTGCCGGTTGGCCAGGGCGTCGCGGAGTTGCGACCCCAGGACGACACCGAACGGCACCGCCGCGAGAGCGGTCACCATCGTCACCATGATCACCAGCAGCGGCGCCATCAGCACCTTGCGGAGACCGCTGCCAAGAGCGCGGAGAGCGTGGATCATGACTGTGGGCCCTTCGTCATAGCAGGGCCGTGGAGGCGAGCATGACATCCTGGAGCCACAGGAACCAGGAGGCGGCCAGGCGCCCACCGGTTGCCGTCATGGCAGCCGTGAGCGTTCGCGAGTTGTTCGATCGGTCTTCATCCAGCAAGAGAACGGCGTCGGGATCGACGCTCGTGGAGATAGCGCGGGACGGCCCCTGATAGGTCAGGTCGAGTTCCGCCGTGCGGCCATCCCACCAGTCCTCGACCACCGAGCCGTCGTCGAAACGGGTGACCACCAGCAGCGAGCGCGCGTTCGCGAAGGCGCCGACCGCCGCATCCGCGGTGCCGGCGAACACGCCGTCGCCGAATCGCCGCAGCGACACGCGCGTTTCATAGGTTCCCGCCGGAGCCGGCCCGGCCGGCTCACTGCTGAAGGCCAGGATCCCGTAGTCGAAGCGGGCCTCGAAACGAAGAGCCTCGTCGAAGAACCATCGCACGTCGCGTCCGCGCTGTTCGCCAATCACCGAGGCGAGATCGCCCGGCCCGGCGGCGCCGCTGCGCCAGCGCGCCTGGAACGCCTCCAAGACCTGCTGCATCGCGGGCCAGCCAAGGTAGCGCTCGAGCGTGTGCAGCGCCAGCGCGACGCGCTGGGCCTCGGCGTGCGGCGCGGCGCTCCAGGATCGCCACGGCGCCTCGGCAGGCTGATCGATCTCGGCAAAGTGGCGAACCTTCGGCCGCGGATCGGTCGGGGTGTGCGACCACTGGAGCGATCGGCTGGTGAACGGAACGAACCCGCCGAAGAGCCGCGCGGTGGCAAAGTGGCGGCCCTCGAGTTCTTCGTGAATGCCGCGGACGCCGGCGTAAAGCGCGAGGCCCTCGCCCAGCCACTGCCGCGCCGGTTCGCTGCCGGCCGGGACCTCCCAGTATTGCCGCGCGATGGCACCAATCAGGGTTCGCTCGAGTGAACGGTCGCTCTCCGGCTCGAACATGCGGGCACCGGTCACGACCACACCGGGATAGGACGCCCCCACCCAAGGGCTGTTCCACGGCGCGTCGATCACCTGGAGGCCGGCCCGCGGAAACGGGCCGTGCCACTCGCCCAGCCGCGCAAGGGCCGACTTGGTGGCGTCGATCAGACGCTGCGCGCGCGCGGCGGTCTCCGGCTTGAGGACAAAGCGCAGGGCGATAGGTGGCTGGCCGGCGGGCGCGAATTGCTCGTCGCGGATCTCGAAGCCGCGCGTGATCTCGCCGAGCCTGGCGGTCACGTCGTCATCGGGAGCGCCACGCACGGGCGGTGCCTGCATCGCAGCCGGCGACGTCGGGCCGCACGCGATCACGATCGCCAGCAAGAGACCTCGTCTGCTCCACACCGAGCGTGTATAGTACAACAGCGAGCACGGGAGATGGCCCGGCGCTTGTCCCTCGACACTGTGATCTCCCGTCGCGACCTACTTCGCATGGCAGCGTCCGGCGCAATGGCGTGGCCCGTCGGCGCCTTCCCCGCGCTTCGTGCAGCTTCGCCGGAAATCCTCTACAACGGCATCAGGCTCGGGTCGCCGTGGCCGCCGCGGCTCAAGTATCCGGATGAACATCCGGTGCTGCCGCCGTACCTGCTCGATCCACCGGCGGTCGTGCCCATCGACGTCGGCCGCCAGTTGTTCGTGGACGACTTCCTGATCGAAGAGACCACGCTGGTCCGCACGTGGCATCGCGCGACCTACCACCCGGCCAATCCCGTGCTGCGCCCGGAAACACCATGGGAGTTGCGGGATGACGCCTCGGAGCGCACCGGCCAGCCGCTCAACCCGTCGGCCATGGTGTTCAGCGACGGCGTGTTCTTTGATCCGAAGGACCGGCTGTTCAAGATGTGGTACATGGCCGGCTACGGCGCCTTCACGTGCCTGGCCGTGTCGAAAGACGGCGTCGTCTGGGAGCGGCCGGCATTCGACGTGGTGCCCGGCTCGAACATCGTCAATACCCACATCCGCGACTCGAGCACCGTGTGGCTGGATCTCGAGGCGGCCGATCCCCGGCAGCGCTTCAAGATGTCAACGTGGTACGACCATGCCGTGGTGCTGTTCACCTCGCCGGATGGCGTGCATTGGACGGAAATCGGCAAGACCGGGCGCACCGCCGATCGATCGACGTTCTTCAGGAACCCGTTCCGCAAGGTGTGGGTGTTCAGCCTGCGCGCCAATCAGCGCGAGTCGGTGCTGAGCGGCCGCTACCGGCAGTATTGGGAAGATGGAGACTTCACCGCCGCGCGCAACTGGAGCGGACGGTCACCGGTGGCGTGGGTCAAGTCCGATTCGAAGGACTTCACACGGCCGGAGCTCGCCAAGGAATCGGAGCTGTACAACCTCGACTGCGTCGCCTACGAAAGCGTGATGCTCGGGCTGTTTTCCGTGTGGCGCGGCGAATCCGAGACCCGCGAGAAGATCAACGAAGTGGCGCTCGGCTTCAGTCGCGACGGATTCCACTGGCACCGGCCCGATCGCGGGTCGTTCATGGGCGTCTCCGACCAGGAAGGCAGTTGGAACTGGGCCAACATGCAATCGGCCGGCGGCGGTTGCACCATTGTCGGCGACCGCCTGCACTTCTACGTCAGCGGCCGGCAAGGGCGCCCGGGCACGAGCGCGCCTGGCGTTTGCAGCACGGGCCTGGCGACCCTGCGTCGCGATGGCTTCGCGTCGATGGATCGGCTGCCGAGTGCGGCGGGTGTGCGCCGCGTCTCCAGCATTCCCGAGGGCACGCTGACCACGCGGCCAATCACGTTCAGCGGCGGCCATCTGTTCGTCAACGCCGATGCGCAAGGCGGTGAATTGCGGGTGGAAGTGCTCGATCGGGCTGGCGTGGTGATTCCGCCGTTCACGCTCGCGGCGTGCGAGCCCGTCGTCACCGACGGCACCCGCCTTCCCGTGCGGTGGCGCCAGGGCGCACTCGCCGGGCTGTCCGGCCAGACCGTGCGCTTCCGGTTTTCGCTGACCCGCGGCCGCCTGTTCGCGTTCTGGGTCAGCCCGTGGCCGACGGGCGAGAGCCGCGGCTTCCCCGCGGCCGGCGGACCGGAGTTCGCCGGCGTAACCGACACCCGGACGTCCAAATGACCGCCATGC
The DNA here is from genome assembly GCA_041659285.1 of Vicinamibacterales bacterium. Lineage (NCBI taxonomy): Bacteria > Pseudomonadati > Acidobacteriota > Vicinamibacteria > Vicinamibacterales > Vicinamibacterales bacterium. The sequence continues at coordinate 153,206 of JBAZYO010000004.1, forward strand.
GCGAGACCATCGCGCGTGTCCTGGATTCAACCCGGACCGTCTACGCGGCGTGCCTCGTATCGCTCGTCCTCGGCCTCGCCTTCATCTTCGTGTGGGCGCCGCATCCCTGGGGCTGGGCCGGCATCGACGCCTACCATGTGCTGGCGCTCGAACTCGCGCGCGGCGGTTCGTTTTCCACGACCGACGTTCCCTGGGGATACGCCTACTTCGTCGCCTTCTGGTACTGGCTGTCGGGCGAGCGGCTCTGGGTGCCCCTGGTCGCTCAAGTCGTGGCGAACGCCGGCGTACCGTTGCTGCTCTATCACCTGGTGGTACCGCTCGCCGGCCGCCGGACGGCGGTGCTGTCGGCACTGCTGGTTGGCGCGTTCTCGTTCAACACGCTCTACGCCTCCACGCAGGCATCGGATGCGATCTGCACGGTGTTGTTCACCGCCGGCCTCCTCTACTTCGCCCGCGGGTTTCGGAGCGGCCGCGCGCTCGACTTCATGCTCGGCGGTCTGTTCGCCGGGCTGGCGCCCCAGTTCCGTCCCAACTTGATCCTGCTGCCGGCGGTGGCCGCGGCGTTCTACCTCTGGCAATCACCGCGCTCGGGGCGCGCCTGGCGCAACGTGGCCCTCTACCTCGTGGTGGTGATCGCGGTGCTGTCGCCCTGGACCATCCGGAACTACCGCTTGACCGGCATCCTCATGCCCACCAGCACGCACGGCGGCCAGCAACTCTGGTACGGCAGCCTGCAAGTCGGTGCTCATCTGGAAAGCCAGTCCCGCAATCCTCGCCGGGCCTTCGAGTTCGCGGCGTTCGACTACACGAGCCTGATCAACACCTCGCTGATCGTCTCCGCCGACCCGACCACGTGCGTCGGGCGCAGCCAGCCGGTCGTGGACCTGATCTATTGGACCGACCACGATTCTCAACAGCATCGGGCGCCGGCCAGGACCGCGGGCCGGCGACTCGAGTTCGAAATCCCCGGGCAGCCCGCCGACACTGTCGTCTACTACTCCTTCGAAGGGTCGTGGGCCGACACCGCCGAGAAGGTGGCGACGCCGTTGCAGGGCGCCCGTGCCCCGTACGTGACGTTTGTGTCCAGCGATCACCTGGGCGATCTCGATCGCCACAATGACCTGCTGGACATCTTCGACGTCGCGCGCCTGATGCGCGAACTGGCGTGGGGAGATCGCCCAGCGGTGCCGGGCCTGCTGGATCTCAACCAGGACGGGGCCACCGACCAGCAGGACCTCGCCGCCTCTGTGGGCTACCTGCTCCAGCCGTCGCCGCGGCAGGCGCCGCCGGTCGTCAAGTTCGACACGTCGGCGTCACGAGCCACGCTCACGCTGCCCGACGGCTCCACGCTCTCGGTGCCACGCGACTTCGGCGGCCGCCAAACCGACCTCGAAGTCGAGGGCGAGCTGGCCACCAGCCTGGTCGCCAAGAGCCGGTCGTTTGCGGCCATCGCCGCCGCCCGCGTGTCCGCGACGCCGCACCTGTGCCACGTCGTGGACGACGTGCGCGTCAACGACGTCTACTACCGGAAGGAACCACACCGCCTCAACCGCTACACGGCGCTGGCCTTCGACAACATCTCGCGCACGCCCGTGGATTTTGCCCTGGCGTCCGCGTATCGCTTCGTCCGGATGTTCATCATCGTGGGCACCGATGATGTCGCCACCACCCAGCAGTTTTCGTGGTCGCGGCTGGTCTACGGCGCCGGCCAGGCGGCGTCGACCGTCTACCTCCTGGTGTTCATCGCCGGCATCGTCATGGCCGTGAGGCAGCGCTCCGCCGTGCTCGGACTGTTGCTGCCAATCCTCTACGTGCCCGCGACGATCTGTTTTGTGCTGACGAACATGCGCTACACGGTGACCGTGCAGCCGTTGATGTTCGTGTTCGTGGCCGTGGCGCTGGTGGCCTGGCTGAGGCTGGACCCGCCGGGCGGCGGGCTGAGAAACCAGGGAGTGGGGGCTAGGGCATGAACCTGGCGAACAGCCGCATCGAGGCGCGCGATACCACCATCAGCGCAATCAGGATGCCGGCGAAGTACAGGATGACGGTCCGCGAGTCGCTCGACGCGCCGTAGATCACCGCCATTACGGCCAAGGCCGCGACGGCCGCCGCGACGACCCCGCCAATCATCGGCACCGCATCCCGCCATCGGAACAAGTGCCACGCCCCGCGGTAGACCCCGACAACGAAGAACGCCACGAGCTGGAACGCCACCATGATGGGGAGCGAGCCGTAGAACGTCTCGGCGTTGCGCAGGTAGCCTTCCGCGTCGAAATGGATCTGGTTGGCGGCGTAGTACGAGGCACTGATCAATCCGAAATCGAGCAACACCTCCCCCACCCGCTTCTTGTGCTGGAACTCGTCCGGAATCGTTGTCACATCGTCCGCGCGAACGGTCGCCGGCAATTCGTAGACGCGGACACGGGCCAGCAGCAGCGCGAACAGGCACATCGCGATGATGAACAAGCCGCCTACCAGCACCGTGAAACCCTGGGTCGCGCCGCGAATGGTCAGGCCAACGGCGCCGCCAACCGCGGCCAGCGTCCACAGCACGAAAACGGCCGAACGTTCCGAGAGCCCGATTGCCACGAGCCGGTGCGACGAGTGATCGCGGCCGCCCACCGCCGGCGAGCGGCCGGCGAGCAGGCGCAATACGGTCACCAGGGTGGTGTCGAAGATCGGGATCAGTAGAACGAAGACCGGGCCGGCAATCACCGATACCACGTCGGAACGGCTGCCTCGAACGCCGTCGTTGCTCAACGTCAACGCCGCCAGGCTGAACCCAAGCATCAGGGCGCCGCTGTCGCCCATGAAAATCGACGCCGGAGGAAAGTTGTAGACGAGGAAGCCGGCCACCGCGCCGGCCAGCATCGCGAGGTAGGCGATCTCTGGCCCCGCAGACTCCCGGCTGGCGCCGGTCATCAGCCCGAACATCAGCGTCACCGAGACGATTAGCGCCGTTCCGCCGCACAGGCCGTCCATGTTGTCGAGCAGGTTGAAGGCATTGGTCAGGCCGACCACCCACACCATGGTCAACAGGTTGTCCAGCAACCGCGACTCGAGCCAGCCGAGGCTGTAGTCGAAATAGACGAGCGTGGCCGCCAACGCGATTTGCGCGATCAGCTTCGTGAACGGCTTCAGGTGGATGATGTCGTCGGTCAGTCCGACGATGAAGATGATAAAGGCGGTGGCGACCAGCACCGGGACTTCGCGGGCGATGCCGGTGCCGAATGCGGTGAGCAGCGCCGCCACCGCGATGGCGACGCCGCCCAACAGCGGAATGCTCTTGCGGTGCCAGCGGTCATTGCGGGGATGGGCGACGGCGCCGGTGCGGTCCGCCAGCCAGCGGCACGCCGGCACGAGGATCGCCGACAGCGCGAAGGCCACGCCGAAGGCGATGAGCACGGACCTGAGGTCGACGGCGGTCACGCCTGCCTCCAGCCTGGCAGCAGGTCCAGCCAGCGCTCGAACGTCAGCAGAGTCCAGAGGCGATGACCGTGGTTGGCCTTCCGCTCGAGGTGTTCGGTCACCAGTTTCTGCACGTACGCCTGATCGACGTAGGCGCGCAGTTTCGCCGACGGTGCCAGCACCGTGTCACGGAGGCGATCACGAAGCTCGCCGCGGAACCAGCCATCGAGCGGCACGCCGAAGCCTTTCTTGGCGCCCTGCTGCACCTGGGCCGGCACGAGGTCGGCAAACGCCTCGCGCAGGATGGCCTTGGTGGTGTGGCCGTCGAGCTTGTAGTGGTCCGGCAGGCCGGCCACGTACTCCATCAGGTCGCGGTCGAGGAACGGCGCCCGCGCCTCGAGCGAGTTGGCCATCGACATGCGGTCGGCCTTCACCAGGAGATCGTCATGGAGATAGCTGTGAAAGTTCGCGGCCAGCAACTGGTTGAGGGGCGAGGCACCGTCGGCGCCGGCCAGATCGCGAATGTGATGGCAGCAGTCAACCGGCGGTTCGCCCGCCCTGGCGCCGCCGATTCCCAGCAGTTGTCCGAGGTCGTCGTGGAATACGCCGGCCCACGCCACCAGCCGCTCTTGCCGTGACAGGCCCGCGGCGCGCGCGAAGCGCCGGCCGCGCGCAATCCAGTGCCGCTCGTTGCGTGGTGTCGGCAACAGCGCCAGCGCGCCGGCGGCCGCATGGCCCAGCCAGCCGGGCACGCGATCGGCGGCCAGCGCGGCGCCGAAGCGGAGATACCCGGCGAACACCTCGTCGCCACCGTCACCGGTCAACGCAACCGTCACATGTTCGCGCGTCAGTTTCGACACCAGGTAAGTCGGGATCGCGGACGAGTCCGCAAACGGCCCGTCATGATGGTAGACGAGCGTGTCGAGGAGGTCGATCGCCGATGGCCGCACCTTGAACTCGGTATGGCGGGTGCCAAACTGCCCGGCGGTCGCGCGCGCCACCGCCGTCTCATCGAAATCCGCGTCGCCCTCGAAGCCGAGGCTGAACGTCCGCACCGGCTCCTTCATCAGCCGGCTCATCAGGCCGACGATGATCGTGGAGTCGATGCCGCCGCTGAGAAACGCGCCCAGCGGCACATCGGCGACGAGCCGGCGCTCGACCGCGGCGGTGACCAGCTCGCGCACGCGGCCGGCCGCCTCGGCGCGCGATGTCGGCGACTGCGATGTAGCGCCCGGCTTTAGCCGGACCTCAGGGAAGGTTAGCTGCCAATATCGCCTGGCCGACTGCCGCCCCTGCCGATCGAACGTCACCACCGTGCCCGGCTCCACATGCCGGACACCGCGGTAGACCGTCTGCGGATGCGGCACGTAGCCGTAGAGGAAGTAGTAGGGAATCGCGTCAGCGTCGATCTCGATGTCGAGATCAGGATGCGCGAGCAGCGCCTTCGGTTCCGACGCGAACACCACCCGGTCGGCCGAGGTGTGGATGTAGAGCGGCTTCTTGCCGGCGCGGTCCCGCGCCAGCACGAGCCGCCCCTGTCGCGAGTCCCACAGCGCCAGCGCGAACATGCCATCGAGCCGATCGATGGCGCGGTCGCCCAGTTCCTCGTACAAGTGCACGATGACTTCGGAGTCTGAGCTGGACCGGAACGTGTGGCCATTGGCGACCAGGTCCTTCCGCAGATCCTGGAAGTTGTAAATCTCGCCGTTGAACACCAGTTGGACGCTGCCGTCCTCGTTGCCAATCGGCTGGTTCGCCGCCGCCCGCAGATCGATGATGCTCAGCCGCCGGAAGCCGAGGCCCGTCGCGCCATCATCGGAGCGATAGGTGGCGCCGTGATCCGGACCACGGTGGCGTAACGTGTCGGTCATGGCCGACAGGGCGCGGTCGGCCACCGCGCGGCCGGCCGCAAAACTCATTTCTCCACAAATGCCGCACATATGCTGGTCAGTGAGCCGGGGGCAGTAACGAACTGGTGCGCAGGAAGTCGAACAAGGCGTCGGCCTTCACGCGATTCGCGTTGCCGAACGAGTGGTTGTTCGCGCCCGGCATCTGCGATGGCCGGTAGCGGAGAAAGGCCCGGGTGCTGCTGGCCACCGGCGTGCCGTCGCCGAGAATCTCCCTCAGTGCGTCGTCGTCGTCGAGCGACCCGCCGTTGTGGAAGCGGTCCTCGCGCGCACAGATATCGGGCGCCATGTTGATGAAGAACATCACACGGTAGGCTCCCTCCCGGTTCAGCCGTTGGAGGCCCCGGACGGCGGCGATCCAGGCGAGCGTCTCCGGGGACTGTTTGCGGACCGCCGCGGCGAGCCGGTCGCCCCCGCCATCGCGGGGGCCCAGCACCGGGCACGTGAAATCGCGCACCTGCTGATCGTCGAAGGTATCGACGGCACTCAGTTTCTGATCGTCGTCCGCGGAGAGGTCCTCCATGCGGCCGAGCAGCGCCTCTTCGCCGGACAGGTTCTCGATACGTCTGCGGTCGTCCTCGTCCGTCATGAGCCGCCAGCGAACAGTCAGGAAGGTTCGTTTGTAGAACTCGTACGAGTACAAATGCTGCTGCATCAGCCGCTGCACACCGCGGGTCGCGCGGCGGGACAGCGAGGGCGCGGCCGGCAGCGTGTTGTCGGTCAGGTCGTTGGCAAAGAACCCGACGATGGCCAAGTCCGGATCGTAGCGGCTACCCACCTCGGTGAGATAGGCCAGTTCCTGCGAGGTGTTGTATCCGGGCACCCCGAGGTTCCAGACCTCCCATTTCACGTCGGGCCGCCACTGCTGCAATCGCCGCTCGAGCAGGAACGGGTAGGTGGTCTCGTCCAGCGTGCCGTGTCCGAAGGTCACCGAGTCACCCAGGACGAGCATGCGAAAGGTGCCGGGCGATTTCTCGAGGCTGTACTCGCGGCTGTCGCGGAAGCCAAGGGAGTTGATATGAACCGGAACGCCGGCAAAGAACCCGCGATACCCGGGCGCGAGGCGATTGCCGCGCACGGGGTCGGCCAGAAAGAAGCCTGGCGTCCCGCGCTTCTCGTCCCACTGCAGGCGCACCCACGCTTCAACGAGCATCACCGAGACCAGGCCGGCGATGGCAACGGCGGGCAGCGAGAGGGCCAGGAGCTTACGGCCGGCCTTCGACATGCCTAGACCCACCCGCGCCACCAGTAGCTCGCGAGCGCGGCATATTCGTGGAGAATGCCGCGGATCTGCTCGAGAGAGGCGCCCCGCTCGTGGGTGTAGAACTGGCTCTGCGGCACTGGCGTCGGGACGACCGCGACGTCAGGGGCCAGCTTGCTCCACGTCATGGTCGCGCGGCGCATGTGATACGGCGAGCTGACCAGGAGAATCCGGCTCCAGCCGTTGCGGTCGAGCATCTGCTTGGTCAGCCGGACGTTGTCGTAGGTGTTCTTCGCAGCTTCTTCGAGCAGGATGGCGTCGGCCGGCACACCATTATCGATGGCCACCGCTTTCATCACCTCGGCCTCGCGTAACGTGAACACGTAGCCGGACGAGAAGATGAGCTTCGGCGCGTAGCCGGCGCGATAGAGTGCCACCGCCTGCGTGACGCGCTCCTGGAAGCCGCCGCCGGCCTTGCCCGACTCGCCAACGCCGCCGGCGAACACAACGATCGCTTCGGCCGGCTGTGGCGGCGCGGTGACCAGCAGCGGACTCGCGACCCACCACAGCGCCGGGGTCTGGAACAGCAGCAGGTAGATGGCGACGGCGGCAATCAGGCCTTCAGCCGTGCGGCGCCGCGCCCCGGCGTACAGCCGCCTGAGGCGGTCTTCCCAGCCACGGGCGTCTTGGCTACGGGAGGCGATGACCTCGTCGATCAGGGCCGACATGTCTCGCAGCCGTCGTGCCCATCCGTTTCGTTCGGCCGCGGCCATGCGGCGACGCCGCGCCTCGTCGCCAGCCGGCGTGGCCGCTCCGGAGACAGCCGCGGCAAACTCATCGGCCGTGCGCCCGACCGTCACCACGTTGTCGTGTTCACGATTGAAGCGGTGCACTTCCGGCAGGTCAGTCGCGACGACCGGCTTCCCCATCGCGAGATACTCGTTCATCTTCGCGGGATAGACGTTGGCCGTGTAGTCGGCGATCCGGTACGGCACCAGCCCGACGTCGAAGCCTTGAATGTAAGCGGGCACCTCGGCGTGCGGGCGTTGACCGAGCAGGTGCACGTTGGGACACGCCTGCAGGCGCGACACGTCCACCTGCGCCGGGCCGATCAAGGCGAAGCTCGTATCCGGCAAGCGGGTCGCCGCGGCGACGATCAGGTCCTGATCGACCCACTGGTGGATGCCGCCGACGTAGCCGGCGATGGGCCGCGGCAACCGCGCCAGGTCGTCGGGCACCGCCACGCCAGAATCGCGGGCGGCGCCAAAGGCCTCCAGGCTGACGCCCGACGGGAACAGGTGCACATGTTCGCTGAACTTCGCCGCGCGCTCACGCAGCTTCTCCGACGTCACGAACACCAGCTCGGCGTCGCGAAAGAGCTGCTCCTCGCTGGTCACGATGCGGCGGGCGTCGGCGGAACTCGACGCGAACTCGTCGACGCAGTGATAGATCGTCGCGACCGGATCAATCCGCGCGATCACCTCTCGTGCCAGCGGCGTCGGCAGGAAGGTCCAGACGATGGGGCGGGAGAAGCCGGTGGCGCGCATCCAGCGGGTGAGGCTGCGCATCATCACCTGGCGGTTGATCCAGCCGGCGAGGCGCGAGTACGGCAGCGGCAGCACCAGCGGCGAGTGCACGAACAGGTTAGGGCGCTCTTCGCGGAAGCCCTTGGTGCCGCGCCGCCAGTTCTTCAGGCGGGCGCGAATGCGGCCGATGTCGCTGACGCGAACCTGGCGGACGCCGGTGTTCTCGATGAACAGCACGCGGTGCCCCTCGGCGGCGAGGCGCGACATGATCTCCTGGTGGCCCTGCCAGATAAAGTCCCAGTCGATCGACGAGATGCAGAGGATGTCGTGCTGGCGGTTCATGAAGTGTAGGGCGGTCCTTTAGGGCCGCCGTCCAAGCACGTCGTTATAGGCTGCCATCCACTGCTCGGCGACACGCTCAATGGTATAGCGGTCTTCGACCGTGCGTCGCGCCTTAACTCCCATGCCGGCGGCTGCGGCCGGCCGCGACAGCAAGTCCGCCAGGCCGGCGGCAAAGGCGGCGACGTCACCAGGTGGCACGAGCAGGCCATTGACGCCGGACTCGATCATCGTGTCGGTCGACCCCGGTAGCCGTGACGCCACCGCCGGCAGCCCGCACGCCATGGCTTCGAGCAGCACGATCGGCAGGCCTTCGCGCGCCGACGGCATAGCGAACACATCGGCGGCCCGGAAGTAGTCTTCGATGGCCGCTGTCGGCGGCACGAACAACACCTCGCCGCCAAAGCCCGACGCGTCAGCCGCCGCGCGCACCCGCTCGGCAAAGCGGTCGGCCAGTTCATACAACGTGGGATTGCTGGCGCCGACGAAGACCAGCGTGGAGGCGATGCCGGTTTCGCGCCGCATCCGCAGCCATGCGTCGAACAGCACATGGGGCTGCTTGTCCGGCGACATGACCCCGACAAAGAGCACGATCGGGCGATCCTCGGGGAGGTGCAGTCGTCGCCGCAACGCCTGGCGTTCGGCCGGTGACGCCGGTGCAAAGCGCACGGCATCCACGCCGTTGGGGATCTCGCGAATCCGGCCGGCCGGCAGGCCGGCCTCGAGGTAGCAGGCGGTCAGGCCCGGGCTGACGCTCAGGTAGGCATCCGCCCCCGAAAACGCCCACCATGCGAGCGCGCCGTGCGCACGGATGGTCTCGGGTTCGTCATGCCTGGCAGTCTGCAAGTGGATCAACATGGGCCGGCCGAAGAGCCGGGAGACGGCGGCCACAAGAATGTTCTTGGTCGAATACCCTTGGATATGGACCAGTTTCGCACGCGGCATGAGACGAAACAACTCCGCCAGGAGGCGCGCGCTGGCAGTCACAACCGACCAGCGGCTTGCGACGCTGACGATGACTCGCGACACGGACACGCCGTCGACCACCTCACGGAAAGGGATCCCCTGAGTGGTGGCGGTCGTCAGCACCTTCAGGCGGGCACGTCCGTTCAGGACATGCGCCACCGCCTGACACTGTAAGCCCCCGGCGCTGAACTCCGGATAATAGGCGCCCGTGACCCAGAGCACCGACGGCAGAACCGGTGTGCTCATCGCGCGATCAGCCGCGATATCCGACCGCTGACGCGGGCCGCACTGAAGCAAGCGGTTGCCCATGCGTACCTCCACGCACGCGCGGAAGAACTTGGCTCTGGGTGCATCCGGAGCACGTCCGACAGAGTCTGAATGTTGGCCGCACCGCTGAAGTGCGTGGCACAGTACGCCGATAGACGCTCCCGAATTGAGGCTCGCAGAGTGGGGTCCGCCGCCAGCCTCGACAGCGCGGCGTACCAGCTGTCCCGGGTGTTTTCGCACAGCAGCGCCACACCCGCGTCGGCGACCTCCTCGTACGGAGGCTCGTTCGTGAAAATCGGGGCCGCCCCTATTACATCGGCGTTAATCAAGACATGCGGGTTCTTGAAAATGTTGTTGGCAGTGATCGCGCTCGGATGGACCAGGATGTCGACGCCGTATCGGGCGACCAACTGCAGCGCTGCCGTATAGGAGCCGTCATATTTCGGAAACACCATTTCGACGCCTTCAGCCGGTGGCAGCGCTTCCGGGTCGATGCCGGCGGCGATTATTCTGATCGGCCGGCTGCGCGCCAAATCGACGATAGCCGGATAGACATGGCGCACGAACGGCTCCCGCCGATGCTGGCCACCGAAGAAGGCGATGGTCAGCGGCCGGTCAGCGGTTTCGGAGGTCGCATTGAGCGACGGACCGGCCACCGGCGGATATAACCATAGCCGGTTGTGCAGTCGCTGCTCGCGAAAGTAGTCGACCAGGGACGGAGTCGCGAGCAGGACGCCGTCGAACCGCGTGAGCATGGAGCGGACCGCGTCGTTTGTGTAGCGTTCGTAGATCGATCCGTAGGTCTGCACCTCCTCGCGAATCAGCATGAAGTTGTCGTCCTGGAAGTAGTAGAGCGGCACTTTCAGCCACTCAGCACAGGCGATGAGGGGACCGAACTCGAACAGCCCGCGGATGATCACGACGGCGCTGGCGCCGCTGAGGGGGCCGATGGTGTCGTCCGCCGGATACTGCACGATGCGCATCGGCACGCGGCCGGCCAAGTGCGTAAAAAACAGCGTGCACATCGGGTCGCGCTTCGCCAGCGATACCACCAGCACGTACGGGGCGTCCGCGGTTGGGGTAGCACCGGTCATCCGCGATCGGCCGCAAACGGGCTGGTTTGTCGATAGGCGGCATCGCGGCCAACGAACTTTGCGCCGGCCAGGCCGCGAGCCTTCAACGTCGATAAGATCTTGTCAATCACAATGTGAGGCGCGGGAAACAGTAATGGTACACTGAGCGAATGCGCCGGGGGCGGTTACTGTGGGCAGGAGTGGCAACGGCCGCCTTCACCATCCCCCTTATCTGGACGCTGCTCTCTCCCGGCGCGCCCGATCGGCAGTCGACGCCGATCGAGCCCAAGGTTCCCGCCGAGTCCCTCTCGATTTCGTTCTCGCGCATCTCACCGTGGGGCGATGAGCGCATCCACGAGATGTCCCTGTTCTCGCCGGTGCCGGTCGACATCTTGAGGCACGCCGAGATTCACATCACGTTCTCTCAGAGCGACAAGACCTTCCGACATCCGGCGACCGGCCGGCTGGAAGTTGTCGGCACGTCTTGCGTCTACGAAATGCAGGCGGATGCCGAGATCAACAATGGCATTCCTCAACCGTTCGTGCGGACGGGACCGTGCCTGGTACAACAAGGCCGGCCCACCGGCGAGCTGGCGTTGACGGTCAAGATGGGAGGGCCTGGCGATCTGGGCTTGTTCACCCTACCGCTGCCGCCGGAACTCCGCTCCGGCGGCATGATTTATATCGGCGAGCGCAGGGACGGGATTCCAGATCCGCCGCCGACGATTATGGGAGTGTTCGTCGACGACATGCCCGCTCTCGGACTGCGCCGAGTGAACCTGCTCAGCTACATGTGGACGGGGTCGGTGAAGCCGCTGGCGGTTTGGCTCGTCGTGGCCGGCGGCTCGTTCCTCATATTCGTTGGCGCGCTGGTTTTCCCAATCAGCGAGCGCACCGAGACTGGCTGGATCTCGCGAGCGGCGCCGCGGGCGGCAGCCGGCGGGTTCTGCATGGCCACCGGACTGGCGCTGTTGTACGCGGTCGCCATACCGCCCCTGCAGGCCGCCGACGAGACGCCCTTCGCCGGCGCGTACGGCCTCGTGACGGCCCAGCCACGCTTCCTGCCTGAGATCAGGCAACTCGCCCTCGATACACATTTCGAGCGCATCAGATTCCTCGCGACGGAGCGCTTCCGGCCACGAGATGTGGGTAAGCCGTTCGCGTACGTGACCAAGTTTGACGAACTTGATATGGCGACCCGCAGCTCTCTGACCACCTACCTTTGGCAAGGAATGGGCCGGTGGCTCCCCCGCCGATCGGCGGCCGCGACTTTCGCAATGGTGCGCGGTGTCCACGCCGTGCTGTTCGGTCTCGCCGTCGCAGCGGCAGCGGGTCTGCTGACAGCTTCGGCGAGGGTTTCATATCCACAGTTCCTGTGTTTCCCGTTCCTGTTCGTGCCGACCTTGCCGTTCTTCGGCATGCAGTTCTCGGAGACCGCCGTATTAACTTCGGCGGTCGTAATGCTGGCGGCAGGCCTGGCCATACTGGTCGTCGACGACCGGAACTCGCATTACATGGGATTGTCGATCGGCTTGGGTGCCGCCGCAATTCTGCTCACGACCAGAAGCGCTCTTCCCATGTCGGCGTTGGTCGCCGTTATGCTCCTGATGCGTGCCCTGCTCGGCTCGCGGGGTGGGAATCACCCTGTTCGTGAGGCCGCCGTCTTCTGGGGCGGCCTGTCGCTCGCGGCCGCGTGTTTCTTCACCGTTGCCAGTGTGCCGCATTTGACCAGAATTCTGGAAACGGGAGCACAAATCACGGCCCGGTTTCCAGACTTGTGGGCACCGGCGCGGTGGCTCCTGGATCATCCCTGGGTAGTTGGCGTGGCTGGTGTGCCTCTCGCGGGCTGGCTCCTCGAGGCAACCACGGCGCTCGGGCGGCGCCGACTGCAGCGCGTGCTCGCCCCCGCGGCGACCGCGGTCGCGCCAGTGGTCTGCTTCGCAATCGTAGCGGCTATCGCAGCATCGCTGCTCGGTTCCTGGTGGTGGGACTATCCGGACGTTGAGAATATCCAGAGTCCGCTGGCGCCGGGACTGGGAAGATACACGGGACAGGTCGTTATTGGCATGGCTAGCATGTTCAGGCTCCGCCACTCCAGCACTTTCCTGAGTGACTCGTTCTGGGCGGGCTTCGGCTGGCTCGACACGATGCCCGGTGACTGGTTCGTCGCCGTCCTCGTTACGCTGACAGCGGCCTCATTAATGACCTTCCTCGGCATCACGGCCGTGACACGAAACGTTCGCCGGTCCGTCTGGCTGGTGGCCTTTATCGGCGGGTCGCTGGTGACGTTTGCGTTCTACGCCTTTTCGTCCAAACAGATCGTCTCGAACCTGCACGGCCGCTACCTCATGCCCTGGTTCGTCGTCGCGCTTGCCGTGTTCTGGATTCCGGTTGCAATGGCAGGTGACCAGTTGGCAAGTCGGACCATGACGGGCGCAGGACCGGCGCGGCCCGCGGCCCTACTCGCGCTGATCTTGTCCGTTCACGCGTACTGCCTTTGTTTCATCCTGCAGCGGTATTTTTGACGCCAGTCGAGCGCCGCCTCGAGGCGACCGCTCAGCTCAGGATCTGGGCGTTTCGATGGCCAACGGGTCGCGACCAAGCACAAGGACAAGCGTCGCGGCCGCTGACAGTATCAGTGTCAGGAACCCCGCGCCCAACACGAGAAAGGCGATCGTGCGACCACCAATTGTCCGAACAGTCGTAACTTCGGTGGGTCGTTCTACTCGATAGAGGGACGCCTCAGCGGGCGTCTGGCCTTGCGCCAGGACGGCCTGGATCTTCATGAACTCTTCGACGGCGCGCTTGACTTCGCCAACGATCTCCGCGACCACGGCGTTGTCGGCGTCGCGTGTGCCAGACGCGGGACCAGATGCAATCGACTTCGACAGCGCCTCCCGGTAGGCCTGGATAGTCCGTGAGTACTCAACCGCCTCCTCACCAGCTTCCACCATCCGTTGCGACAGATCCCGCCGGTATTTCAGGTTGGTAGCGGACAGCTCAATGAGTCGGTCGAGCACAGCGACGTTTGGGGCGGCCACTATCTCAGAACTGGCGCTAAGGCTGGCCTGCGCACTCGAGTATTCGCGTAGTGCCCCTCGGTAGATCTCAACCCGTTGCCGGGCGGAGTCCAGTTCGCCCTGCGCGTATTGCAGTGCCTCGCGAATCCTCTGGTCGGACAGTTGACCGCGCGTGGCGGCGATGCTCGCCGCCTGCGGATCCAGCTCTGCTGTTAAGAGGAGTTGGAGGCGCAGGCGCAAGTCCACCAGCGAGACCGCCGCGCCTCCCGCCTGCTCCAATTCGGAGAACGATGCCTCGCCGGCAGTCGCCGCCGCGATCAGTCGATTGACCGCGATCCGTACCAAGGCAAGGCGCGCCGACAGCCCCTCGGCGCTGCTGGAGGCCCGGTCAAGGAGCGGCGACATCTCGACGGGCGGGCGAAGCGCCAGCACACCACGCACCTCAACTGCGTCCCTGGCCCACTCAGCAATAATCGCGGGCAACATCTTGGTGAGAATCGTGTCTGGCAAGTCTGAGCATTGCCGGCCGGGTGTGAATCTCAGCTCGTAATCCATTCGCATGCGCGAGCGTTCAGTTGAGAACTCCTGATCGATCCGCTGGAGATCTACCGCGTTCTGGACGACGCGGCTCATCCGCCTCTCATAATTCACAGTCAAGTCGCGCAATGCCGGTGACGTCTGCTGGGCACTAAGGCCGCCCCTGACCATATCCGGCGAACAATATTCTGCAACGCCGCTGGTCTCGATGACGGCGTCGACGATCGCCGGGCCAATGATATCTGCCTCTGAAAACTTGAGCCCGTTGGGATACCGGCCCTGCTGGGCCTGGTCGAAGGTCGTGCGAAAACCAATCACAGCGGACTTGGTGACCGGCTGGAGCCGGTAATAGAGTCCGCCGCCTGCAGCGACCAGCAGCATTACGCCAGCGGTCGCCTGCATGATGCGCCTGCGGTGTTGCTTGAGTGGGCGCAACACGTCGATCAACGCGATGTCGTCAGTTCGGCTATCGGGATTCATCATCGTTGCCTGTTGAGGACGGTCGATGGGCGTCCTCGGACGTAGACCGCGCCGGACTCGCCGCTGGCGCGACACTACTGCTGTCGGCCCACACCTGCTGCCATTTTGTGGTCACCCTGGCATCAAGCGGGTAGAACATCTGCCGTGACCGCCGGCTGACAGTGCCACTAATGTGCAGAGCGATGTCACGACCATACGCGAGGCTGTGGACGAGGATGCCGCGAGCGGCACGTAGTGCCGACGGACCGCTGTGGATCTGCCGAACCAGTTCGCGGCAATAGTTCAGTCGCCCCAGGCCCAGCTTGCCAGCCAGGATCCGGTCCATTCGGTACCCTAAGAGGACGTCAGACAATGCGGCAAACTGGCTGGTGTCGAATGTTCGCAACAGCAGCTCCTGGTCCTCGCACCGGGTGTGTCGTTCTCGATACTGGTGCCTGACAAACCACTCGTGTTTCCCCATCCAGGTCGGGTGCGCCAGGGGGAACCCCCACCATGGACGCCGGCAGATCTCCGCGTGATCGAAAGCCTTGGCGTACAAACCGAACGGCTTGCCTTCGCCCTTGAACAGAAGCGCGCGGGTTCCGAGTAGATCGACCTCGGGATGCTCATCGAGGAACTTCACCTGCCGCTCCAGCCGCTCCGGATAGGCCACGTCATCCGCATCCATTCGTGCGAAGTACCGGCCTCGGGCAAGGGTGATGCACTGGTTCAGACGCGTCGCCAACCCCCGGTTGCCGTCCGGAATCTGGATGAACCGGATACGCGGATCCGAAAAGTGCCGCATCACGTCCGCGATGCCATCGGTCGAGCCGTCATCGATGACCAGCAGTTCCCAGTCCGTGAACGTCTGGTGACAAATTGAGCGAACAGCGGTCGCCGCCGTGTCCGCGGCGTTAAAAACAGGCATGCCTATGGTGACCAGGGGGGGGGCTGCCATCAGCCTCTCGCGGGCAGGAGGTGCGCCATGTCAGGTTTGATCACTCGAACAGCTGCAAAAACGACGCCCGGTCAGCAAAGGGTCTGCTAATCATCGCATGCCAGGAGAAGTTGAACACGGCAAACAGCACAAACAGGACGTTGACCACCTGCCAGCGCGGGTCCGTTGTTCGTTTATCTAGAACATAGAGAAAGGCGAAATAGGTCGCGGGGAGCACCAGCATGCGCATACGCTCCATCGCTGGCACCATGCCAGAAGCGGCGACTGCGAAGTACATTGCCGCGGTGCTGATCATGAACGTACGGGCAAACCCGGCACCGAGCTGGCGGCTGATCGCATAAGCAAACAGCAGGACTGCTAAGGTGATTGGCGACACCAGGCCACGAACGGTAGGTTCGATGCCAAACCCCGCAAACCGCCGGGGGTTAGACAGAATTGTCTGGATGCGTGGCAACAAGTAGCTTACCGAAAGGACGTACGCGGTCGCTGCCAGCACGCCCAAGACTACCAGGGCTATCAGGACCACGACCAACGATGAGGCCGAGCGCTTCAACCGAATGCGTGAAACGCGGGGCCATTCGACCACCATGACCGAGATCACTCCCATGAGCAACAGCGCCCAGGCGCTCCAATGGACAAGCGCCGGCACGGCGAGGGCGGCAACGAACCACCGCGGCTGAATTCGGTCTCGGAGCATCAAAGAGACCAATGCCAGGACCATGATCACGGCAACGAACTGCCGGATCAGATTGAACGGCATCATCAGCAGCGCCGTATCCAGACAAAAAACCAGATGAAAGCTCAAGGCACCCACGCCAAGGCTCCGGACAATGTAAATCTGGAGCACGACCAGCACGGCGACGGCAGTGATTACCAGCCAGAAGATGTTGAGGCGAGGATCGGCACAGTACTCAGCGGCGCCGGGTCCAAATAGCACCGCCCAGACCTTGGCGAGTGCCCACCAGACGGCCACGAAGACGGGCTCAAATTGATAGTTGGCCCAAACGCGCCTCCCATCGCCACAGAGCAACTGTATTCCAGATGATCCGTAGCGAGCCAAGTCCCCATTAAGACCAACTATGGTTGGGAAGACGGCGTACAGGGGCAGGCAAATGGCGGAAACGGCCGCCGATACCACCGCGCTGCGACTGACGCTGATCATCTCGAAGTCTGCTCGATCACTTCTTGACCGCCGCTGGTGACGATTTTGCGTTCGGCCGGCACCGGGTCCAGATCTCTCCCCAAACGAGAACGGTTTCGACCTGCTCGAGGCCGGCGAGGGTGAGCTCACTGGTCAGAACCTGCGGACTATGTTCGATGTAATGCGTGGGATCGGAGAAATAGTCGACCCCGAGGTCCTTACCCAACGCGACCTTCCAGTCACGTTCGAACAGCGGCACGCGAATCAGCACCTGGTCGGGGTGCACCTGCGCGACAATGCTCTTCAGGAACGACACTCGATCCTCGATGTGCTCGAGCACATTGGACAACACCACGGCGTTCCAGGCGCCTGCTGGCAGATCGCGAGTCGCGTCGGCCTCGACAAAACTGAGGTTGGGTGGCACCTCGCCGGAGCGTGCCTGCGCGAGCCGGCCCTTATCGAGTTCCACGCCAACCACCGTGCTGTGGGGGACGCGGGTCGCGATGCTGCGGGCCACGGCGCCGTAGCCGCAGCCGATGTCGAGCACCCTTGAACCAGGCGCGATGCGATCGACAAAGAAGTCGTGATACCGCATCAGCCGGTGCTTCGGATGGACACCACCTCCGTACGCCAGGGCGCGCTCGTTGATGACCAGATCGAGCCGTTTCTGCAGCCGCAGCAGCCTCCGCAACGCTTGCGCGGGGTCTCCTGGACGCGATTCGAGCATGAACAGGCCCATCACCACGGTCTCCCGAACCCTGGCAGGCAGCAGCCGCCACACCAGGCCGAGGACGTCCACGCAGCCAAGCACGGCCTTTCTGATCACAGATGACATCAGCGGGCAGCCTGCAATTGGTGAAATACCTCGCGGTGGCGGGCGATCCAGTGGGCAATGTCGAATTTCTCGACGGCACGCCTGCGGGCCGCGGCCGCGAAACCCGCGCGGCCCTCAGCAATGCGCAGCATGCCTTCACCGACCGCCTGTGCGTCGGGTGCGTGGGGCACCTCCCAATCCTCGGCGCACGGCAAGGCGACGCCAGCCGACGTGCCAACGAGTTCTGGCGTCCCGCCGCTGTCCGAATACAGCACTGGAAGGCCCGAGGCCAGGGCCTCAATGACGGTATTCGGACAGGGGTCGTTGTGTTTGGTCATGACGTAGGCGTCAGCGGCCCGGTAGATGTCCGGCGCCTGCTGCTGCCCGTAGGGCCCGGTGAACGTCACGCTGTCGGCGACGCCGAGGCTGGCGGCCAGCGCCTCGGCCCGGCCGCGGGCCTCGAGCTCGATCCACCCGGCGATGGTGAGGCGCGCATCAAGCCCGCGCGCGCGGGCAACACGCAGACCGGCGATCGTGCTTTCTAAACGGTAATACAGATGATTTCCTATCTTACCCGTGACGAGGAAACGATAGCCGTCGCTGCCCGGAGCGCCCCCAGGCGACGGGGAAAAGCGGCCGGTATCGACAGCATTGTAGAGGATCTCGCCCGCTCCCTCGCGCGGCCCCAGGAACAGATCGGCCGCGCGCCGGCAAAACTCGCTCTGGTAGAACACCCAGTCGGCGGCGTGGTACGGCTGCGCCATCTGCCGGTTCTGGGCCTGCCAGTCGCCCGCATACCAGGCTTTGTAGAAGACCCCATTCTGGTTGTGAACAATTGGTATGCCCCGGCGCTTCAGCAATCGCAGGGCCGGGGCAGGCAGATAGGGCGCGTTGCTCAGGACGTACACCAGGTTGTAGCCCCACCGCACCTCTGGAAAGTACTCCCGCAGGCGGCGCACCTTGACCAGCGGGCCGCCGACGTCACCCGACCGGGCGCCGCCGTAATAGACCGCCAGCTCGTTGCGCCGAGGCGCCACGAGATTGGCGGCCGCGGCCGCGCCGCAGAAGGCGACGTAGCCCCGGCGGAGAATGGCGCGGGCGGCGGTGTCCTTAAAGCCCATCGGCCACCAGCGGTCGATAAACTTCGTCCAGATGGCGACGCGCGACCACCTTCCAGTCGCACACTTTCACGGTCTCCGTGGCGAGCGTTCGCAGGCGCGAGGCGTCACTACTCGTCAACGACAGGATGCTGAGCGCGCGCTCGGCCAGGCCTGCGGCATCGGCAGGCTCGGCAAGCCCGCCGGTCACGCCGTCGGTCAGCAGGTCCGGCGACATCCCGACGCGCGTCGACACCACCGGCACGCCGCTCGCCATGCCCTCCATCAGCGCCATCGGACCGCCCTCTTCCCGTGATGTGATCAGGTAGAGATCGAGGGCGTGATAACAATCGACGAGTTCGACTGGAGTCCCGGTGTAGCGGTGGACGTACGGAATGCCGGCCCGTTCAAGGCCATGCTTCACGAAGCCCCGCGCCGGCCCCGTCAACAGCACGTGGACCGGCACGACACGATGCAAACGCGTGACGACGTCAAGCAGCACATCGGGGCCTTTGATCAGTTTCGGGGTCATCCCGTTGCCCCACCCCACACCATCCTTCTGGAACGACCCAACGACCACCGCGTCTTCGGGAATCGCCAGGCGCGCGCGGGCCACAGCGCGTTGCTTGGCCGTGGGCGGATGAAAGACGGCGGTGTCCACGCCAATCGGAATCTGCACCACCTTGTCGGCGGGCACGCCCCACGCCAGCAGGCGGCGTTCGATCATCCGGGCCCCGGTCACGATCCGGCTCAGGCGCGGCACGCTAGCCAGGAACTCATCGATGTGCCGGGACACGTCCGGGCCGTCCTCGCGCTTGCCATGGAAAAAAGACACGACGTGGCGATTCGACCTTGCCAGGTGCGGTCCCCACGCCGTCCACATGTATTGAGAACCAAAGTGAGCCACGCGCCTGACCAACCGTTGCGGCGTTGTGGTGGTCCCCATCGTGCCCGGCACGACGGTATTAATCTCATCACGCAGCCGTTCGCCGATCCAGCGAATGACCCAGTCGGCATTCTCCGCGACATACTGCACGGGCGGGCCGGCGCCGGCATAGAGCCCGGCCGAAGCCGCCAGGCGCCACGGCGCGGCCGTGACCGCCGGACGCCACCGCCGCAACACATCTTTCACTCGGCGTCACCGGCGCGACGGCAGACCGCGTAGGTCGTGGCACACACTGGGACAAACCGGTCCAGGCGCAGGCAGGCATCGAGCAATGGGCGGTAGAGGCCGGTCGCCTGGCGGCGAACGCGCCAGCCAAACACGAACTCGGCGACGCTGATGAACACGAAGTGCAGCGCGAAGCTCGCCGCGCCCCCCATCGCAAACAGGGTCGTCGCGCGTGGATCGAATCGCTCGGCGAGCAGCGCCGAAGTGTACTGTCGGTAGCCGTGCCACAAGTAGACCGGGAGTCCCCACCCACTGGGGACACAGTGCACCTGCAGCCCGCCCGGTGCGACCAGGCGCCCGAGCTTCCCGATCACCTTACGATCGTCGGCGATGTGTTCGAGCGCGGAGATCGACATCACCAGGTCGAACTGGCCCTCGGGCTCGAACGTCTGCATGTCGCCTTCGACAAATGTCCGGATGAATGCGGCTTCAGGCTCATGGCGGAACCTGTCCTGGATGTCGACACCAAGGTAACTGCCGGTATAGCCAGCCGCCGCGAGCTGGGCCGTGAGGCTGCCGCTGCCGCAGCCGATCTCGAGTACGCGAATTGGCCCTGGCGGCAGCAGCGTCGGCAGGCCTCGTTGAATGAATGCCTCGGTCAATGCCCGCCCGGGCGAGGCCGCGGCACGGGTTGTCTCGAGGCGGGGCTCGCAAAACGATCGGCGCGTGAACCGCCGGTCCGGCAGGCGCAGGTTGCGGACCAGGTTGAGGCCGAGGTACCGCAACCGGTCGGTGGCGCTCAGGCGCGCGTCACCGCTGATCTCTCTGGTCATCAACGGGGCCCGGCTGCCGGCTTGCGCGCGACCGCCAGCACCATATGCGCGATAAACGAACCGGGCACGATCGGCGCGAGCAGCACGCTCAGCACTCGCGTGAGCAGCCAGCCATAGGGCAAGCCGAACTGGTGATGCAGCAGGCGCAGCACGCCCTGCCGCTTGTGGATCGGGTGCGTCGCCAGCACCTCGAAGCCGCCGATCTCGAGCTCGCGCGCGATCTCGGCGCGGGTGAGGCGCCACTGGTAGAACCGCAGGGAGGCTGCGCTGGGGACGGTGCGCGCCAGCGAGCCGAGCACTCCGTGGCGCAGGTTGTCGAGAGGCGTCGAGATGAAGAGGTAACCGCCCGGCCTCAGCACTCGGAAGGCCTCGACGATGCAGGGCTGCAGACCCGCCTCGAAATGCTCGAACACGCCCCATGAGAAGTAGGCGTCGAACTGGCCGGCCGGAAATTCCGTGTGCCGGATATCGCCGGCAATGAACTCCGCCTCCGGGAACCGGGCCTTCAACTGTCCGATCGTCTCGCGGCTGAGGTCGAGTCCTGCCACCGAGAAGCCCTGCCGCGCCAGGCACATGGTCCAATCGCCGAGCCCGCAGCCGCCGTCGAGAATGCGGCTCCCCGCCGGTAACCGCCGCAAGTAGGGGTCCATGATCCGGTACTCTTCCTTGGCGGGAATTTGATCGATCCGCCCCTGCGGTCCACCTTCGCGTTCCCAAATCGCGGTCCAATGCTTTTCGACGAACGCCGTTTCATCGTCGGTCGGCGCCGCCGACTCCATGTAATCCTTGCGCATGCTTGTCCTATAGGGCCAGTTGGTTGCGCAGCACCAGCCACGGGCTGCGCCAGAGGCGGCGAGCGGCAGCGATCTGGTCGCGCGACCGAATCAGATCGTCAAAACAGGCGAGGTAGCGTTCGCACATGCGCTCCGCCGTGTGAGGATACCCGGGTATGACGGCGGCCAGTGTGTCGTAGCGCCGGATCAACTCGTCGAGCCGCGCTTCGAAATCGCCTTCGTCGAACGACACGCCAAAGCCGTCGCAGTACTCTGGTAGGCACCCGCTCCGCCGGTATAGCAGCGGCAAGCCACAGAGGGCGCCTTCGTTCTGGTGATTTCCGCCGGGCTCGTTGATTGAGGCAGTGAGATAGGCGTGATGCGAGCGAAGTTCGGAGGCCAGCTCCACGCCATCCAGCGCGGCGATATGGCGCGCGTGACGAAACGTGAACCCGGCCGGCACGTTGCCGACGTAGGTGAAGGCCAGGCGGTTCTGCCAACGGGGCTCGGCAAGCATCTCATCGAGCCGTTGATAGATGTCGAAGCCCTTCATCCAGTTGCCGCCCCAGTGGTGCGTGACCAGCTTGAGCGGGCCCGTGCCCGTCCACGGCTGCCAGCCGTGGGCATGAAAGGTGCGGGAATCGGCGCCGTTAGTGATCACGCTGCTACGCGCCTCGGGTCCGCCTTGCCACAGGGGAAGGTGCTTCAACCAACTGCCGACAAATACCGTGTGGTCAGCGCAATAGTTGGCCCGTCGCAACAGCAGATTCATGTGCCGCGTCTTTTTACGTTCGTCGCATTCATTGATGCGATGCACCACGACGGTGCGAGGGTGACGGATCAAGTAGCGCAAGACGGCACCGGCGGTAAAGGTCACGTCGGGATGGCGCCAACGTGGGTCCAGCAAGACGATTACGTCGACGTCCGGTGCGGCCAGCGAATCGACTACGACGTCACCGCGTGCGCGCAGGGCGCCGGTCACGGCCGAGACGAACCGATTGCCGCCGCCCCACGGGCCAGAGCGCGGCTTGAAGTTCAGGGCCACCTTCACTGCGCGGCCCAAGGCGGCGTGACGCGTTTCTGCAAGACCAGCGTCTGCGTTGTGTAGCAGCGCCACGCGCCGCCGGTCTGGAGAAACGGGTTGTGCCCCAGCATCGTCAACAGGTTGGCGGCGAGCCGCCCCGCGCGTCCGGTCCAGCGTCGAGACGATGTCACCAGTTCGTACCAGAGGACGGGGTGTGAGCGGATGACCTGGACCGGCGCGCCGAAGACGGCGCTGCACAGCGCGGTGAAGTCGCCGACGAACCACTCCTGCACGTGCATGGGATCGACCGGCAACTCCGAAAAGCGAATCGGCGTCGTAATTACCAGGTGGCCGCCTGGCGACAGCAGCCGGTAGATCTCGTCGAGCATCGCACGCGGGTCGTCGACATGCTCGATCACCTCAGAACAGACTACGGCCGCGAAGCGGCCGCCGGCCAAGCCGGTATCGTAGCCGCTGATGAGCCGAAACTCCCCGCGCAGGCCCTTCTTGCCGAACATCTCGGCGGCCAGTGCGAGCCCGCGCTCGCTGGTATCGGCGCCGACCACGGGCCGGCAGAGCTCACGGGACAGGGCACCGGCGAGCGCGCCGTCACCGCAGCCCAGGTCAAGAATCTCACCGGAGCCTCCATCCGGGAGAGCGGCGCGGACGCAACGGCAGACCAGGTCGTATCGGGCCCGGGTGTAGGCGCTCATCCTCAGGAGCCCACCCTCATATTCGATCCAGTGGTAGGCGCCCTTGCGGTCGTACTTATCGAAATGAATGCTGGTCATCAATTTGCCCGAGGCGAGTGCGGCGCCGCGCTGGTGATGCACTCGGCGACTTCCCTGGCTACGGCGGCGGCCATGTGCTCGACACTCAACGCCGACTCGACCATTCGCCTGGCATTGGCGCCAATGCGAGCAGACTCGGAACTGTCTGCCGCCAGTCGATCGACCGCGCGGCGAATGCCGTCGTGGTCGCCGGGGGCGCCGCTGAATAGGCAGGTGTCGCCGTCTCGCAGCAACTCGCGATTCCAGAGGCCGCTGAAGTCAGTGATCACGACGGTCTTGGCGCACGCCATCGCCTGGAGACAGGCACTCTGGCCGGATGGCTGAATGGTTTCGCGGATTGGCAGAATCACGAACCGGGCGTTCTGAACCAGCGTGCGGATGGCTTCGTCGGTCAACACCTGGTGATGCCACCCACCTCGAATGATCTCGACGTTGGCGGCCGTGCTCGAAATCGGATGGCTGGTCACGACCCTCAGGCGCGGGTCGGACGGACGCCATGCCCTGAGCAGGGTGGCGTAGTCCCGGTGTGAGTCGTTGCCAATGCTCAACACGTAGTCGCCGGCCGGCGCGGCGCCGGCTGGCGTCCAGAAGCTGGTGTCGACCCCAAATGGGATGTGACCGATCGGGGCATCGAGCTTCGATGACAGCAGCCGCGCGTTTCCCTCGGTCAAGGCGCACACCGAGACGCGCTTGCCGAAGATCCATCGATAGATCCGCACGACCCGTGCCGGGGTTGTGGGCTCGATCAGGCCGATCGCCAGGAACAACACCGGTGTCTGGATCACGTTGAGGCGGCACAACAGGCCCAGGCACACCCCGAAGGTGTTGGTCGAGACGACCAGGCAGTCGAAGGCATTGAGGCGCGCAACCGTCGTCGAGCGCGCGAGCCTGGCGATCGGCCACAACGGCACGCCGGTCGCGGCATAGAACATGTGACTGACGCTCCGCCAGACCCGCGCCGGCAGGGTGTCCAGATCCAGCTCGCGGTCGGTGACGATCTCGGCGTCGTAGCCCTTCTGGCGCAGCTGCACGTAGCCGTAGAAGAACTCGGTCGGCCCGCCGTCGGCGACCCTGGCTTCGCGGCCAGCCTTGAACAAGAAGGCAATCCGGCCCTTCAGGACGTGAATCTCCTGGCTCACGCCCATTGACTGGAACTTGGCCGGCTGGAACACGGCAAGCATTGAGCTATCGTAGAGACGACACGCACCGCGGGATTGATATGGCCAGAATTTCGATTTTCATCGACCACGACATCGTCATTCGACACTTTCTGGCCACTGGCATCCTGCAGACCCTGCAAGCCAGTCACGAGGTCACCTTCGTGGTTCCAGAGGGTCACCGGCGTGTTCGCTCGGATGTCACATCGCTTGGCCTGAAGAAGGTCAGGCTGTTCAAAGTCGACGAGCGTAGAGCCTATCTTTGGAGGAGACTGTATCAGCATGAGGTGCTTCGTCGCGCCAGGCGCGGAGATGCCGAGAACCAGGCCCAGATCTACGGCTTTTGGAAGGAGACCCTCCGGCCCCGAGCGTTCTGGCAAACATGGTTGATGTCCCTGCCAGGGCTGTACAGCATCTATCGCCACTACGCGCTCCGTAACATCGGCAACAGCTCGACCTTTGAGCAGCTCATGAGCGAGCTCGCCCCCGACGTCATAGTGCACCCAACGGTGCTCGAAGGTCTCTTTGTTTCCGATCTGATTCGATGGGGCCGCGAACACTCCGTGCCGACCATCTTCCTGATGAACTCCTGGGACAACCCGGCCGTCAAGGCCATGACCTGCGGCCAACCGGACTGGTTGGTGGTCTGGGGCGAACAGACGCGGCGCCTGGCTCACCGACATCTCGGGATGCCGCTCGACAGGATTATGCCGTACGGCGCCGCGCAGTTCGATCTCTATCGCGACCGCCCTCAAAGCTCACGTTCGGAAGTCTGCCGAGGTTGCGGGATAAGCGAAGACAAGAAGCTGGTGCTGTACGCGGGATCTAGCAAGGGCGTCAAGGAGGTGCAGCACCTAATCGCACTTGAGCAGGCCATCGAGAGGGGCGACTTGCCAGAATGCCATATCTTGTTTCGTCCACACCCGTGGCGAGGCGTCATTTCCGGTGAGTCCGACTTCTTCGCTCAGACGTGGAAGCACACGACGATGGATCCGGAGATGGCCGATTACTACCGAAGCTCCCGCGTGAATTCGACCATCATCTACACTCCGGACACGGAATATACGCACTCCATCTTGTCTGCTTGCGATCTCCTGATCTCGCCAATCTCAACGATCTTGCTCGAAGCGGTCATGCACAGCAAACCCGTGATTGCCTACTTGCCCGAGGAAGACATCGACAGGAATTTCTTTCTGAGAACAATGGCGAACATGAGTTTCATGCAAGAGTTCTTCGACCGGACGCGCTGCGGGCCGGTTCGGACCATGCCAGACCTCATCGCCGCAACCCGCGAGTGCCTCCTCGACCCAGCTGGTGGGGAGCGCGCCTCAGTAGCTCAGGCGGCAGCGGCCTATTTCGTCCAGTCGACACCAGATGGTTACGCGTCCGCAGTCGACGGCTTGGTCCGGCACGCGCTGGGCGAGCGGACCCGGAACAGCGGGTCACCCGAGCAGGAGACCTGAGAGCGCTTCGTTCAACCGGGCATTCGCGAGAGGCTCGACCGGCGCCGCCAGGTAGTTGACGCAGTCCCCTGGCTTGGTGACCTGGCGGACCTGTGCCTTGCCTTCATCAATCGCGAACCACCGGTAGCCACGAACGGCCAGATAGTCCCAAATCTGGCTGGGGGTCGATCGCTCAGACGCACGCGCGGCATTGACCTCGATCAGGACTACTGGTCGGAATCTACGGATCAGGTCGTCGGCGCCCATCAAGACCGGCAACTCATGCCCTTCAACGTCGATCTTGAGAAGATCAACCGTGATTCCGGGATGTAAGCCGGCCCAGGTGTCGAGAGTGAGCATGGGGACCTCAACTTGCTCCCACTGGCCCGATGACTTGGCTGCGCGATCAAGACGGTTGAGAGCGCCCGCACCCGACAAACTCTGATGAATCGTCGCCCTGCCGTCTTTGTCGCTGGCTGCGGCTGCGACCGCCTGGACGTTCGCCAACTGGTTCCGGTGAATTGTCCAAGCCAGCTTCGCGTACTCAATCGGCGAGGCCTCAAAGGCCGCGATCGGCGCATTCGGCGGCATCAGGCGAGACGCCAGCAACGCGTACAATCCAAGGTTGGCGCCAACGTCCACCATGCCTCGACAGTATGGCAGGAGGGTGCGCATGAGGTGTTGCTCTTCCGGTTCAAACGTGCCACGAAGGAGCCCGGCAACGACAAGGTCGTTCTTGTGGTACGGCAACACTCCAAATTCCGTCCTTACTGCGAGACGGTGAGTCGGCCAAAACCGATCCCGGAGTCGAACCAGAACCTGGGACGGCGCCTGTACGCTGATCGCTCTAATCATTCGTCCTCTTGGCGAGAACTTCGTGCGAGAACTCAAGGATTCGCTGGGCCGTTGCTGCTCCATTGAGACCGGCTTCGAACTGCTCATACGCGGCTCGCGCAAGCTGCACCGCATCCGCGGGCGCCTGCCTCAACTGCATCATCGCACTGGCAAACTCATCGGGTGTCGCTGCGAGCAGTGCATTGCGCCCGTGCTCCAGTTCCGGCATGCCGGCGGAGTTGGCCCGGTGCGCCACCACTGTCACGCGGTGGCGGAATGCGTCAAGGATCCGCGTGCGGAAACCCAGCGGGATTGGCGTTGGCACCAGCAGTGCGGTGACCCCTCTCATCTCCTCTTTCAAGTCGTCGACGTAGCCGCGGCGCACGACCCGAGGCATCAGCTTGTCAAGCGACGGCTCAAGTTGGCCGCGACCCACCAAGTACACCTCGATCTCTCCGCCTGCAATAGCGGCCTCAATCAGCGGGTAAACCCGTTTCGCAAACCACGCCAGTCCAGTCAGGGTCGCAATCCCACCGATGCCACCAACAAGGAGAAACCGAGCTGGAGTCTTCGGGACATCCTGGCACAACCCTCCGGACACCGGGGCCATCGGGTTGGGCGTGTACAGTGTCGGCCGGCCATGATGAGCGCGGTGCCAATTGGCGTGATTGGCAGCGTGATTGACGACCAGATCAGCTTTGGGATAGTCACGGCCCATCTCGTATCGCAACTGCAAGGCCGTCGCAACGACCAATGGCGTCTGCAGAAGCGACTTGAGCCTCTGCTTGGCCCTCCCGAACCGCAGGTTATAGACATAACGATGAAGCCCACCTATGTGCTCGAGGTCAATCGACATCACACCGACCAGCCCGACGAAGCCGGTCGCACGGACCAGTCTTAGCGGCTCAAGTCCATAGGCAAGAACAAGGTCAGGCTGAAAAGTCTTGAGGGCGTTGCTCAGCGCCGCCACACTGTCGCTCGATACCACCGGGCCTGGCTGGTCCAGCCAAAACCGCGCTCCGTTCTGACTGAAATGAGCGTTTGCGGAATCGAAATCTGCCGCGTGCCGCCCGGGCGCCGCCGCCACATAGAATCCGACGTCCACGTGGCAGCGAATCAACCCGTCCAGCAACCCCCAACGAATCGCCCGATTGCCGCTTCCGGTCGGATTGGGAGCAATGCCATCCGCCGACACGAGTAGGACTCGGCGAATGCGATGTGGTTTGGTCGTGTCGCGTACCATCAATTGCCGCGGAGCTTCCTGACGAGGCGCGTCACGATGCCCTGCGGCTTTTCCTGGAAGCCTTTACCCTCTTTCTTGGAGTTCAGCAACCTGAGATCAGGGATTGCCAAGGGCTCACGAGAAGCGACAAATACCGAACGAAGCCTATGGTGTCGACGCGTCTCGTGAAACTGCCAATGATCGGGATGGCCAGGCACAAGGTATACGTGCTTCCAGCCGAAGAGGTGCAAAAGCCGGACGAGCGTGACTTGCGAGGGCACGAGAGCCAAATGATCAAGGCCTTGTGTATCTGAGGCGCCTTCCTCCACCAATCGCAGGAAGGGGCCCTTATCTGGTATCAACTGCGTTTCGATGATCATCACGCGGGCGGCAACTGCTCCCAAGCTTCTTAATGCCGCCACAGGATTGTCGAGGTGGTACAAGAGTCCCGCACAGAAGACCATGTCCGCATCTTGAAACGGCTCCAGAGCCTGTGGCTTCTGGATGTCGACAACCTCCGTCCGCAATCCTGGGTAGCGTCTGGCTATCTCAGCCACGTTATCAGCTCTGCCATCAGTTGCGGTCACACTCAGCCCGAGCGCCGCCAGCTTCTCCGAAAAATAGCCTGCTCCCGCGCCAACATCGATGACATGTCGTAAACCAGCCGTCTCCACGAGGCGCCGGATCCATGGTTCAAAGAAGCGCCAGCGCGCCTCGTTGATCTCTCGGTAACTCGCCGCGTCAAATCCGGTGTTATTCATTCTAATGCTCAGTATCTCGGGGAATGCCAAGGGTGAGATCGGCTGTTCCCGGGCCTGCCCCCCTTGCCGAGCCGACGCCCTTGCCGAATTGTTCAACAGCGTCGCTTGATCGCGTAGTACTTCCCTGAGCCGGGATCTCTTCGCAGATCGGCGCGTTCGAGGAACAGCTCGTCGATCGCCATCTTGGCCCCTGGCCATTTCGCGTGCTCGAACGTATTCATGTATTCGTCAAACATGATAATGCCGTTGGGCACCACTCGTTCGAAGAGTGAATCGTAGATGCTCTTGTAGGACTCGTAGAGGTCGGCGTCCGCGTGAAGCAGGGCAATCTGATCGCCGGAATACTTCGGCAGAGACTCATTGAAAAAGCCTTTGACCAATGTCACCTGCGATCGGACAAAGACCTCGTCAAGGCCTGAATTGGCGAGGAGTGACTGGACGGAGAGGAGGTCCGACTTCCATTCTCCCTTCTTTGGATTCCGCGGACTACGGTCGTGCTCGCCGGGCTCAGGAAAGCCCTCGAACGAATCAAACCCCCAGAGCCGACGTCCCTTGTTCTCGATTCGCGTCAAGAGAGCAAGATAGAGCAGGCTGCGCCCCCAACCGACACCACATTCGACGATGTCTCCATCCAGGTCCCTGACCTGCCTGAAGATGTCACTGAAATAGTGAAATCGTACTGCTTCGGTCAGATTCAATTCGGGCACGAGCGATGCCGCTTGCGTGTGGCCAACCGCCGATGGCTTCTTGTCTTCGAATACGCTGCCCGTGGCCGCCTTCGCGTCGCCTTGATCCACTTGTGCTCCTTAGATGAGTTTCTTGCCGGTGACTAAACGCCCAGCGCCACGGCGAGGCTCAACTGGCCGAGGTCGAGCCTTCGCGCCAGCCGAGGCGGCGCATCACAAATTCCGCGAGTGCGATGTCCCATTCCGTATCGATGCTGATGAAGGTTCCATCCAGGACCAGCCCCCCCGAACGTGCTCCCATGATGCTGGCTTGATTCAGCAGGCAGTCGCGAGTGATCGCGTAGGCGACGCCATTGCGGTGATACACCGGCGCCAGTTGCTGCCGCGCGACCACTTGCTTCCCCGCTTCGTCATAGTAGCCCAATCGACCGTCCGTAATCGTCAGCTGCTTCAGCGGATGGGCCTTCGAATCGGTTTCAGAGAGCGTCCAAACGGAGTCCCAACCTCCCTCAACCAGCATGTCAATGGCCGCCTCGACGTGCTCAGGGCGGCGAAGGGGCGATGTCGGCTGGAGCATCACGACGATGTCGAAACGGACACCGTCGATCCGCTCGGTCTCCTGGAGAGCGTGGGCGAGAACATCCCAATCGCCGATCGTCGGTCCCGAAAGGTGTTCTGGCCGCCGAAAGGGCGCCGCCAATCCCGAGGCCTCCGCGGCGGCGGCGATACCCTCATGGTCGGTAGAGACCACGGCGCGGTCGATGATTGGCAGGGCTCGCACGACATCGCCGACCCGCGCGACCATGGAGAGGCCCAGCACCGGACGAAGGTTCTTCAGCGGTATGCCTTGGCTGCCTCCGCGGGCAGGGACCACTGCCAAGATGCGCCGTTTGCGGATCAATACTGCCTCCCTCGGCCTTGCTCGAAAACCACCATCAGCGGTCCTCCAGTCCGATGAGCCGCATGACCCCGCCCAGATCCGTCACGGACCACGTCGGTGGCTCTGTGAAATCGCTGTCCGGGCGCGTCACCCCGACGAACGCGCAGCCGAATGACGCGGCGCCGGCCTTGTCCACTTGCCGGTCACCCACCATCACGATTTCGTGCGGCCCGAGGCCGGCCTTGGCGGCCAGCTGCCGAAGGGACACAGCCTTGTCCGCGGCATCGCCCAGGACATAGGCAAACCGCGGTTGCCATCCTCGCCGGGCGATCACCGACTCCAAGGGGACGGTGGGCGTCGCCGAAACCACGGCCGCCATGACCCGCTGGCTGCGCAGGCCGTCGAGGAGACGCTCGGCTCCGGGAATCGTGGCACAGACCGCGATTGCGCATTCACACCGGCGGGTGTACTCGGCGGCCAGCGCCGCCGCCGGATCGGCCGCATTTGGTATCAGGAGCTCCGGTGAACGTTCGATGAATCGCCGGAAGATCTCAAAGCGGTCACCACGAGTCTCCCGAAGCACATCGCCCATCGCCGACACGCTGCCGGAGAAGGCCGCGGCGACCTCGAAGAAGAGCTCCTGCTTGATGCGATTGGAGTCGACGAGCGTGCCGTCGAAGTCGAACGCGACGCAGCGAATCATGCAAGGTCTTCAGGACACCGCGTGCGCTGGTCCACCCGACCAGCGCGGCCGTCATCAAGAGTTCGACTCACGCGGTTGGCGCCCGGTGAAGCTTCCCAGGCAACTGGAATCGTCCCCAATGGTCGACGACCGTCTTGCGCTCATGTCGCTGGAGCTTGTTGATTGCGGCATCCTTATAGACCGAGTCGTTGTTGAAATGCGTAGTCGAGACCTCCTCGAACACGCACCCGTCCTCGGTCCAGAAGCTGTGCCACACGCCTGGCATCACGAGCAGGGTCTCTCCCGGCGTCAAAGCGCGGATCCGGCCTTCCACGCTCACGGTGAGGTCACCGTGCAGCAGCTGGAATGTCTCTTCCTTCAACTTGTGGTAGTGGGCTGGGTGCCTCTGCCCGGGAAGCTGGACGATGATCTTCTTGCAGTACTCGCGGTTGATGCAGTTGATGATCACCGCGCCGTATTCGCGAAACCGCAGGATCCCATAATGATGGGAGTACTCAACCTCGAACTCGGTGTTGAGCTCGACCCGCGCTTCGTTCAAAAGCGCCTTCACTTCGTGCACGGCTTCCTTGATGACGAGGGCGTCAGAGTTCTCGGGAATCGATAGCTGACTCAGCAGCAGCGGTCCGTCAGGCGCGACATCAGCGCCGGCCACGATGCCGGCTTTCCACTGGCCGCTCTCGAGCTGCCCCGGCTCGTAGGGCATCGCGAAGTACACGTGCTCCCGTTCGATGATCTCGCCCTGCCTGATCGGCGCGGCCGCATAGACGCCGCGGCGCAGTGAGTCGAGCGACTCCTGCTCGACGGCGCTGATCTTCCGCTGGGTCCCGCCGCACAGAAGCGCGGCGGTGTTGCAGGCCTCGATCCAGCGATTGACCTGCTCTGGCGTCGAAGAATAGGCGTTCAACTTGATATCGCCGTCGGCAATGCCCACGTGGCGCTCGAAGATGCGCGCCCCCTTGGCCACGGCAATCTGCACGGGCACCGTGTCAGCGGGATCCTCGTGGGTCGACCAACCGATCACGTGATTCCGGTAACGCTCCCGGAGCACGTCGATCTGCTGCAAGTTGCACTGGTCGCGCGGCGTCGGATAGATCGAGACACAGTGCATAATCGCGAAGTCGGCACCTCGGTGGTCGAGGAAGCTGACCAGGCTGTCGATGTCCCCAATCTGCAGGCCACCGGTGGAAACGATTACCGGCAAGTTGGCGCCGGTCACCTTCTCGAGCAACGGCCAGTCCTTGGCCGAGCAACTGGCCACTTTAATGATGTCGAAGCCCATCTCTCTGATGACGTCGACCGAGGCTTCGTCAAATGGCGTGGACATCGTCAGCATGCCCTCCGCGCGCGCGGCTTCAAACAGCGTCTGGAACTGCGAACGACCAAGCTGTGTCGAGAGGAACCGCGGAATGTGCTTGTTGCTGCTGCCCTGCTTGTGCGCGGGATGCACCAGCGTGTCGAGATCTCGGAACTGGAACTTGAACGCCGCGCGCACCTGCTGGCGACGGACCACCTCGCCACACTCGCGGATGATGCGCAGGGCGTGTTCGACGCTACCCTGGTGGTTGTTCGCCAGGTCGAGGACGAACAGGTCGCTGAAATTGAAGTCGTCTCTCATGGCTTGTCCTGGCGTCACAGGGTCTTGAGCGAGGCCGGCGTGTAGCCGGCGGTGTAGTCGATGGCCACCGTGCGACGCTCGTTGACTGACTTGTGCGCGGCCGCGACCACCAGCATCGTGTCAAGGCCGCGGGTTCCTGAGATCGGCGATGCCGCCGGGTCACCTGCCAGGCTGGCGGCGATGTGCTGCAGCTCCTGGATGAAATCGGCCGGCCGCGTCTTCTCGAACAACTTCTCGTCGTTCTGGCCCTTGCCGTTGCCACGAAGCACGGCGTCGACGCCTGGCTTGAACGCGCAATGCCATTCCGCATAGCCATCGCGGCCCTGGGCACGCGCCCACTTCCGCGGCGGACTGGTCACAACGTCCTGCACGATCCGGCCGACCAGCCCACTCTCTGTCCGCACCTGCAGCACGCACAGCTTGTCATAGTTGACCTGGCCATCGTCGACGAAATCCATCATCGCGGCGACCTCGATGATGCGGCCGGCGCCGAGGGCATGAGCAAAATGCTGCCAGAGGTTGGCGGCATGGGAGTGCTCGCCGCTCGCCCCGCCACCACGCCGCCAGAATCCCAGATAGGTGTCGGCCGGTCCGTTGAGCCAGGGATGGGCCGCAAAAATGCCGCCCCAGTACTCGCGGAACTCCACGTCCAGTGTTTCGATGGGGCCGAGCGCACCCGCGGCCACCGCACGGCCAAATTCCTCGCTGGCCTTTCCGACCACGTGGTCGTAACCGGTGAAGATGGCGACACCGTGCTCGCGGGCAGTCTCGACAAGCGCCTGGGCTCCGTCCAGGTCGGGTGTGCAAAAGGGTTTCTCGACGAGGATGGCCTTCGGCCGCTCGCGCACCGCCGCCACGGCCAAGGCCAGGTGGCTGTCGGGAGGCGTGCCGACAAAGATCAGGTCGTAGCCACCGGTCGGCGCGTCCTTGGACTCGAAGAGACGGATGGCTTCGTCCCACTTGCCGTAGCGGGCGGGGTAGATCTGGTCGCGCGTGCGAGCGAGGGCCGCCGGATCGATGTCGCACAGGTCCACCGACCAGCCGAGGCTGCGCGAAGCATTGGAAAGGTGATTGCCGATGGAGCCGGCGCCGAAGACTTTGACTTTATACATGTATCGTCCGTTCAATCGTGCACGTTCGTGAGCGTGTAAGAATCCGTCGTACGCATTTTATATGTATGGTAGAAACGCTCGCCCGATGCCATCCACGCGGCAATCGTTTCGAGCTCCCTGGCGAGCGCCGGCGGCCGCTCGGCCAGCCACGCGATGAGGCGCTGGTACAGGCCGCCTTGTTCGGAGTCGTCGCCAGAGACCAGCGGCGGCTGCCACGCCGGCGCGCCGAAGTAGATGCCCGCAAAGGCTGCTGCCCGGCTGCTCGCGGTGGCCGTATCGACATCGCGCCACCAAGGCGACTGCGCCAGCGCGGCATACGCGGCTGCAGTCTTCGGCCACACCGTGAACCCGCAATCGTGATACCAGCCGACGTCGGCGACCATCACCGGCTTGCCGATCATGGCGGCCTCGATGCCGACGGTGCCGTGGACGGTAATCACCGCATCGCTGGCCGCCATGACGTGCGCGCCGTGCCACGCCGTCGGGCACAGGCGCACGTGCGGCGGTGCCTCAGTCGGCATCACATCGGACAGGGTTTCGCCGCCGTACCATTGATCGCAAGGATGGGCGCGAAATAGCCAGCTGGCGCCTTTATACGCGCAGGCCGCGGCGAGCGTGACCTGCGTCCAGTCGAGGAAGTCGCGATACTGCGTCATCCCGGCGGCGTGAGGAAAGTCAAACCAGTTGGACGCGTAGACTGTCACGATCGGCCGATCGAGCGGCCACGCCATAGCCGACGCAATCGCGGCGCGGTCGACAACCTGGTTGTTGCGCTGAAACGCGTAGATCGAGCCGATGTCATCGGTCAGCCCCGCGAGGCGGCGGCGGAGATACTCTGCACCTGTCGCGGTGAGCGCGCCGGCGCGCGCCGCCGGCAGCGCATCGAGCACCGCCCCCGTCGGCCGGTCGACACTGTCGAAGACGTCGGCCGGCGAGTCGACCCGCCAATAGCGAGGCGTGCCGTAGTTGCCGAAACAGACGACTACCGGAATGCCGTGACGGGCAGCCGTCCAGGCCAGCGCGCCGTATCGGAAATTGATCGCGTGGCTCAACGCGAACAGCGACCACGGTCGCGACGCGACGAGGCGCGCGGCGAAATCAAGCTCCCCAAGCGCCTCCGCGACATGGTCGAGAAGGTGTGGGTGCCCAAGGCTCACGCTGGCGGCCCGCTGGCGCTTGAGCAAGCCGTCGTAGAGGATGCTGCCCGGCAAGCCTTCGGGCAACTGCCAGTCCATGATGGCGCGGGCGTCGGTGGTGCCGGCGAGCAGCGCCTGGGCCGCGGCGCGAAATGGCCCCACGTCGATGCGGCCGTCGGCGAGCGCGGAAATGCCGAGGCGCTGAAAAGTCCGCGCGGCTTCGCGGCGGCGCCAGGGGCCGGTCAGGCCCACCTCCTGCCGTGATGCCAGGCCACAGGCCGCGCGCAACAGGCTATACCGCATCCAGTAGTTGGGGTTGTCGAACGTGCCGTCGACCAGAACCGGTCCGGGGCCGATGGCTGCCGGTTCGACGAGACTATTCGCGGTCAGGCGGGCCAGCTGCGCTTCGAAGGAGCTGCGCTGCCGGTCGGTCTTGATGCGCCGCACGGCTGCGGCCGGCGACAGCTGTCTGGCTCCAGAAACGAGCCGGCGCAGGCCGCGATCGAAGGGGCGCGGGAGGGATGGGGTGGTCACTTTGGCGTGTAGCTGCCCTGTTCCAGTTTACGCACCACTTCATCCATGGCTGCGCGATCGAGAGGCTTGCGATAGACGCCTTCGGCTTGGGCGACGAAGTCCGCGGCGCCGAGGCGGCCTTCTTGCAGGCCACGCGCCGCGCGCGCCAACAGGTGCATGCCCTGCTGGTAGACCGCGACGCGCATGTCCTGGTAGCGGCACGGCCGAGAGAACGACGCCGGCTCGATCAGGAGTACCGGGCCCTCGTCGATCCCGATTGACATGCGGTGAACCGTGTTGCAGACGGGATCATCGTTCAGCACCGCCCACTCGGGGCAGTTGCAGCCTCGATAGTCGGGCAGCCGCCCTGGGTGGCAGTTCAACACGCCCAGGCTCGTGCTCGACAGGATCGGCGCATCGAGGATGCGAGGCGTTCCACAGTTCACCATGAAATCCAGCGCGAGCAAGGCGACCAGGTTCCGCGTCGTCTCGTCCTTGTGCGACTCCACGAAGTAGACGGGAATGCCGGCGGCCACGTCGTGAAGGGGCCGCCAAGGCAAGCGGCCGCCGGTCCGCTCGTCGTGGAAGCGCCGGTCTTTCTCGCTCATCTGCACGCTGTCGAGAATGATCGCGGTTGGGACGGCCGCCTGCGCGTGCAGGCCATCCAGCAGCGGCCCCAGTAGCGGCGCATCGTAGGTCGCCAACACGGCGAACCGCCGATCAGCGCCTGCAGGGGCCGCCGGAGATTGTCGAGGCTCGTTCAAGATGCAAGTTCCGCCGGCAGCGCGCCGGTGTTCGCCGCCCGGAAGCGGCAGCAGGTATCGTGCGCCAGTGGCGACGTGCTCGGGCAAACGTGAAAGACGCTCACGTAACGAACGCGCGTGGCGGCGGGAAAGCCACCCTTGTGGATGGTGTTGTTCCGAAAGGCCAGCACCAGGCCCGTCTCGCCGGTGGGCTGCTCCACCGAAACGCGACGGTCGGCAAAGATCATCCGGGAGTCTTTCCAGCTGACCACTTCCAGGCGCCGTCGCTGCTCGATGCTGTGGCGGAAGCGGCGATCGGTAATGACGTTCTTCAAGGCGGCGAGCATGTAGCTCTCCTCTGGGACAGACAATGAACGACAGCTTGGACCACACGTTCGGTGCTGTGGTCGGGCACCGCCGCGTCGCCGGCGCCTGACGGTGGGGCAGCAAGAAAAGCCGACAGCTGTTCGCGCGTCGACACCGACGGTGTCAGGACCGCCGCCAACGCCGGCAACCAGTGCCGCTCTTCGACTCGCGGCACGACCGCAACGTGTGGCCGGCCCAACAGGCCGGCTTCGAACAAAAGCATGCTCGTCATCCCGATCACGAGGTCGGCCGCCCAGACGAGCGGAAGCGGATCCCCGCCAGTACTGACGGCGTCGATCTCGGCACGGCAGACATCGAAATCTTCAAGCCGGCTTTTCGGATGTAACCGCAGGACGATCCACGGCCGCGGCGACAGGTCCCTTGCCGCGTCGAGCACCTCTTCGAGCACAATCGCCGCGCGAAAATCGGTGTCACCCCGGCCAGCAAGCGTATAGCGCTCGGATCGGAACGACGCCGACGGATTCAACTGGTCAACCCCTTCCGCTACGAACAGCCACACCGGCCGATCGGCCGGGGCCCCGGGGAAGCACTGGCGACGAAGCTGGTCACGGTCCTGCGCCAGGAACTCAATCCGGCGCTCGCGGACACGGTCGAAGTGCGGGTGCCCGCAGACATAGATCTGACTTGCGGGAAAGCCGAGGCCGGCAAACGCGTCGCGCGTGCCGGCGTCCGGTACTGCCAGCGCATCGGGCGCGTGCGTCAGCGGCATGTCGCTGGCACCGCGGAATCGGCGGCCAGCGTTGACCTCCATGTCGATCACGCCCAGTGACGGGATGCCCAGACGCCGCGCACCGGCCGTGAGCTGGTGTCCGAAGCAATCGGGATTCTCGGACGTTCCGACGACCAGCAGCGACACCCCCGCGAGCAACTGCTCGGGCGTCGCGTCCATCTTGCGGTCAATGGCCAGCATCGCGCGATCGCGGGCGTAGGCGGCGAGCGCCGGATCGACGACGAAGCGGGAGGGCAAGCCCGTGCCGGCGAGCGCGGCGGGCAGCGGTGCGAGAAAGTTGGCGCCGCCCGGGTCATCCGCATACAGCAGGATCATGATCGACCGGCCGGCGAAACCGCCGCCACCAGGCCCTCCACGACCCGCATGGTCTCCAGCCCCTCGTCGCCCGAACAATGCAGCGCGGCTCGGCCGTCCAGCACCTCGGCAAGGTTCTCGTACAGGCCGTACAACGCACGGCCGACGGAGGAGGTGGCGACGGTCGGCTGGTCGTGGGCGATTTCCTGGGCGCCGCTCAATTGCCGATTGGCTGCCACCGGCGCCTGAATCACCGTCAGGCCTTCATGCACAAGCTGCAGCCGCCCTCGTTCGGCCCAGATGTCCAGGCTCACTTCGCGGTAGTGGGCGAATCGCAGCGGCTGGACCATGACCGCCAGGCCGCTTGTCATCACCAGTGAAAATGGAAAGTTCAGATCGCCGGCAATCGGCCCTTCGTGGAACGGCGTGGTTCCACTCACGACGCCGGCCGACGCCACGGTCCCGAACAGCATCCGGACCAGATCGACCAGGTGGGTGCCGTTGTTGCGAATCCCGTTGCCATAGGTGCCAAACACCGCCATGGGCGAACCGACGCGCTCCTGCATGCCGCCAGCGGCCCAACCCCGCAAGTCGGCATCATAGCGCCGCGGCAGGTTGACGGCGACCAGTACCTGCCGGCGCCGGCACTCGGCGACGAACTCCTCTGCCTCACGGAGATTGCTACCCAGCGGCTTCTCGGTGATCACGGCCCGCAACCGGGGGAAGCGGTCGAGAACGCCCTGCCGCGCATCCGGCGGTGTCGCCAACACGAGCACCTCGATGTCGCCGGCGTTCGCGAGATCATCAACCGATGCCGCAACCTCGGTGATCCCCCATCGGGTGGTGGCCGACGACAAGGCGGCCCTGGCAGGATCGACCACGGCCACCCAGTCAAACGCGGGGTGTGCGCGCAGCGCCTGTGCATGCGACGCAAAGGGATACCACCGAGACTGCGCCGGGTCGTCGGCGTAACCGGCGGCAATGCGGCCGAAACCCACGACGGCAGTCCGCCAGCGCTTCACCGCGCGGCCTTCTCCTCGCAGTGCAGGTTGATCTGCACCAACTCGGGATGCGCACGCAGCAGGACCATGAGGGGCTCGATGCCGAAGGCGTCGCCGTGCGTCGCCGTCAGCCGCCGGTGCACCTCTTCCTGAAACTGCAGATCTTCTGGATAGTCGAGCTGCATTCGCCACTGTGGCGCCTCCCACCCGCTCGGTGCCACCAGGTTGAGGATGCGATAGCGCTCAGGATGCTCGTAGAAATACAACGACACGTGTTCGTGGACGGCTGGGTCGGCGCTGGTCCGGTTGATTTCATCCAGCAGCGCCAACGGAAAGACCTGCACGTACTGGCCCATGGGCCAGGTCAGGATCGAACCGCAATTGGTGACGACATCCACGTCGTTCGCCAGAAACGTCTCGACGCCGAGATCCACGATTGCCGGGTCCGTGAGCGGACAGTCCCCCGTGATCTCGACGATGAGGTCGGAACCGGCCGACTGGTGCGCGCCAACCACGCGGCCGAGCACATCGTCTTCACTGCCGCGAAAACAGCGCACACCGTTGCCGGCACACCACGCCGCGATGGGGTCGTCACCAGCCGCCGTCGACGTGGCGACGATGACGTCGTTGAGGCTCCGGCACTGGCGCAGCCGATGCACGAGGCGGCCGAGCGCCGGTTTGCCGTCGATGTCGTGCAGCACCTTCCCCGGCAGGCGGGTTGAGCCCATCCGGGCTTCGATGCTGGCGACGACTTTCGGACCGGCCATCAGGGCGTGGCGGCGGCGTGCGCCGCCAACGCGTCGAGACGCGCAAAGACTTTGTGGAACGCGGCAATCACCCGGTCGAGATCCGGGGCCGCCAGCGCATGCGAGCAAATCGCAAACTCGAGGATTTCCCGCTCGTACAGCCGTTCGGCCACCGGGCACAGGCCACGAGCGTAGCTGCGGTCGGTGAGGGTGAACGGCCAGCCGTCGCGGCCAATGGCGATGCGGCGCTGGAACGCCGGCAGCATGTAGAGGGGCTCCAGGTATCCTTCCCACACCGGCACGCCCTCCGCGTTGAGCGCCTCGGCGATCGTCGAACGCGGCACGCCGGTGGCGTCGGCATCGTAGCGCGCCGCCCAGACGTAATAGACGTGACGGCAGCCCTCGCGCACCAGCGGGGGCGTCAGACCGGACAGGCCGCGCGTGGCGGTCGAGAGCGCGTCGGCGATGCGGACGCGATCGTCGACGAGCCGATCGGCCTTCTTCAGCTGCTCGATGCCGATCGCCGCGCCGAGCTCGGTAAGCCGGAAGTTGAAGCCGATGAGGTTCGTGGCATCGGCGATCTTCAGCGGATCGACGACGTTCTCGCCGTGATTGCGAATCGCGCGCAGCCGCAGCGCCAGGTCGTCGTCATCGGTGACGCAGACGCCGCCTTCACCGGTGTGAATGTGCTTGTGATAGTTGAGGCTGAAGATGCCGATGTGCGCGATGGTGCCGGCATAGCGTCCGTGCTCGCTGGCGAGCGGGGCCTGCGCGGCGTCTTCAATCAGGTAGATGCCGTGACGGTCGGCCAGCGCCCGCAGTTCGTGCAACGCCGCCGGGTGGCCGAACAGGTCGGTCACCATGATGGCGCGGGTCTTCGGCGTAATCGCCGCGGCCACGAGCCGCGGGTCGAGACAGAACGTCTCGGGCTCCATGTCGACGAACACCGGAATGCCGCCGTAGAACAGCGGCGCCACGACGGTCGCCGACATGGTCATGGGCGGGACGATCACCTCGTCGCCGGGGCTGAGGCCGATGGCACCCAGTGCGGCAATCAGGCCGGAGGTGTTCGAGTTGACCGTGATTGCGTGACGCGTCCGATATGTCTCCGCCCATGCGCGCTCGAACGCCTTGATCTCAGGGCCGCCGTCGAAGTCATCGCACCAGGCGCCGATGAAGCACGACAGCTTGCCGGTCCGCGCGACCCGCGTGACGGCGGCGACTTCCTCGTCGCCAATGCTGCTGTAAGGGGCCAGCGGGACATCGACGGCCCGCGGTCCGCCAAACAAGGCCAATTCGTTCACGATGTTGTCTCCTCGGAAGCGCCGGTGGCGACGTCCTCCAGCGACAGTGGGGTGCCCCGCTTGAGCGCACGCCTGGCGACGCGTCCGAGCACGGCCGGCAGCGACTTCGGCGGCGCGCCGAAGCCAGGGCGAATGGAGCGGACGTTGGCGGGCGTCAGGCGCTCGCCGGCCGCGATGTCGGCGACCACATACAGGGAGCGGCGGAACACGCGGCTGGCGGTTTCGCACGGCGGCTGCTCGTAGCTGACCTGCCCGAGCGCGACGTATGCCGTGCGGCAATCGTCCACCAGCCGTCGCAGTTCGTCGGGTTCGAGCGAAAACGAGGCATCGGGCCCGCCATCGGCGCGCCTCAGGGTGAAATGCTTTTCGACAATCGCCGCGCCCAGCGCCACCGCGGCGGTCGACACGGCGGTGCTGAGTGTGTGATCCGACAGGCCGGTGACGGTGCCAAAGCGCGCCGCCAGGTCAACCATGGTCCGCAGGTTACTGGCGTCGGCGGGTGTCGGATAGCCGCTGATGCAGTGCAGCAGCGCCAGTTCGCGGCAGCCGCCGCGCCGAGCCGCCGACACGGCCTCGGCGATCTCGTCCTGATCGGCCATGCCGGTCGAGATGATCATCGGCTTGCCGGTCGCGGCCACGTACTCGATGAGCGGCAGGTCGATATTCTCGAACGAGGCGATCTTATAGGCCGGCGCGTTGAGCGATTCCAGGAAGTCGACGGCAGTCGGATCAAACGGCGACGAGAAGACGGTAATCCCCAGCTCTCGCCCTCTCTCGAACAGCGCCTGGTGCCAACTCCAGGGCGTATGCGCCTCCTGGTACAGCTCGTACAAGCGGCGTCCGGCCCAGGTGCCTTCCCGGATCGTGAACTCCGGGCCATCGTGATCGAGCGTCAGGGTGTCGGCCGTGTAGGTCTGCAGCTTGACCGCGTCGGCGCCGGCTGCCTTCGCCGACGCCATCAAGGCGAAGGCGCGCGTGATGTCGCCGTTATGGTTGCCGGACATCTCGGCGATGACGTAGGGCGGCTCACCGCCGCCGATGGCGCGCCCGGCAATGTGAATGCGATCGCTCATGGTGTCGGTACCGCCTTGACGAACTGCGTCGATTGCACGTCGTAGCCGCAACCGGCGAACAGGCGCTGCGACCGCTCGTTGCCGCCCAGCACT
Source organism: Vicinamibacterales bacterium (assembly GCA_041659285.1). Classification (NCBI taxonomy): domain Bacteria; kingdom Pseudomonadati; phylum Acidobacteriota; class Vicinamibacteria; order Vicinamibacterales; species Vicinamibacterales bacterium. Next base: position 194,883 of record JBAZYO010000004.1, read on the forward strand.
TCCGCCGTAATCATGCGCACCTCGGGTCGCACCGCCGCCAGCCGCCGCTCGGCGGCGAGCAACAACCCGGGACCGAGGCCCGAGCCCTGATGCTCGGGAGCCAGGTAGATCGAGGCCTCGGCCGTTTCCGCGGCAACGTCGAATCGGACGACGCCAACCGCGACACGGTCGATCTCCCCAACCAGCAGCACGCGATCACGATTACGAAGCGCGGCAGCGAACCACTCATGGTGATCGTGCGGGTCAATCAGGGCGCGGTTGCGTGACAACAGCCGGACCGATGGATCGTTGCGCCAGGCCAGCAGGGCGCCGGAGTCCGAAGGCGTGGCCCCACGCACCGTCACGGCGCCTGCTGCGAGGCGGCGGATCACTCGCGCCACGCCCCGGCCGTCGACGGCGGCCTGCCCCTGGCGCGCAATCAACTGCAGCAGGCGAGGGTTGCGAACGAGTGCGGCGAGGTGCACGGCAATTGGCATTGGCTCGCCTTCAACCGCGGCCGGCGCATAGAGCAAGCCGGCCACCGCGGCGTCATCCACTTGCTGCCGCTGGTTGTCGGCCACCGCAAACGTCAGTGCCGGCAAACCCATGCAGCAACGTTCCCAAATCGCCGTGCCACCGGCGCCAATCGCCAGGTCAGCGGCTGCCATCAGCTCGGCCATCGCTGTGGTCTGCACATGCACGGCGAAGCCGTGGCGGCTGCACTGAGCCTCGATGTCGTGGCGAAATGGATGCTCGCGTCCAATCACCACGTCCACGGCCACCTTGGTCTCGCCGGTCGCGATCAACGCGTCGATGGCCCGCAACGTCGCGTTGCCGGCGTCGACGCCACCGAAGTTGACCAGCACCCTGCCAATGGCGCCGGTCCGCGGCGCCAACTGCTCGCGGCCCCGGCGAAACTCGTCGCGCAAGAGCGCGTAGCGGGGACCGAGCAACACCTGGCACGGCCGCGGCACTTTGCCGTGATAGCGCGCGTCGGCGTTGGTGTAGAGATTCTGGTCGAGCAGGACGTCACAGTCGTGGATGCGATCGGCCAGGTCGTCGACCGCAAGAATTCGGGGAGCCAGCTGGCGCAGGGGCGACTCCCATCGGTGATCCAGGGCGTAGTGGTCGACCGCGATCCAATCCCACCTCCGATCGGCGAGGGCGCGCGCGGTGCGTTCGGCGTCGCCCGCCTGGCTGCCGTCCAACCACCGGGCATGAGCAAGCTCGTCGCCGCACTCGCCCGCCGCCGGCGCGTCCAGCCCGGTGTATTCGCACTGTTGATCGGACAGCAACTGGCGCAGGTAATCCGGCACGCGACCAACGAAGCGGACCTGGTCGCCACGCTGGCGCAACCCGGTGGCCAGCGTCAGGCACCGCATCAGGTGCCCGGTGCCCATCGCCGGAGTCACGTCGACACGAAACGCGATGTTCATGACGCGCGCACGCCCGCGTAGTTCTTGCGCGCCGGAATGCCGGCCGCGGCAAGGGCCGCCTTGGCGGCCGCGGGGGTCTGCTCAGTGAAATGAAACATGCTCGCCGCGGCCACCGCCGAGGCGCCGGCCTTGAGGACGGCGTCGACCAGGTGCTGGGTGTTGCCGGCGCCGCCGGAGGCGATTACCGGAATACTCACGGCCGCCGCCACGCGCGCGATCAACTCAAGGTCGTAGCCTTGCATCGTGCCATCGCGTTCGATCGAGGTCAGGAGGATCTCGCCGGCGCCTCGCGACGCCAACTCTTGCGCCCAGGCCACCGGCTCGCGTCCGGTGTCGACCGTGCCGCAATGGCTATAGCACCGATACTCCGCATCGGCGTGCCGGCGGACATCAATGCTGGCGACCACGCACTGCGCGCCAAAGCGGCCCGCGGCGGCGTCAACCAGTCCGGGGTCCCGGTAGGCCGCCGTGTTGATCGCAGTCTTGTCGGCGCCGGCGTGCAACAGCGAGACGATGTGCTCCAGGCGCGTGATGCCGCCGCCGACGGTCATGGGTACCGAGCAGGCTTCGGAGAAGTCGGCAATCGCGTCGTAGTCCGGCGCCCGGCCGCCGCCAGTCGCGGTGATATCAACCAGGATCAACTCATCGACGTCGCGCGCGTTGTAGACCTTGATCGCGGGCAGCACCGGGCCGACGCGGCGCCAGCTGTCGAACCCGACGCCCTTGACCAGTCCGGCGTCCTTCCACAGCAACGTCGGGATGATGCGGGTCTTCAGCACGGGCGATAGTCCAGGAAGTTACGCAACAGTTGCCGGCCGGCTTTCGAGCTCTTCTCCGGATGAAACTGCGTGCCGAAGACGTTGCCGTTCCGCACCGCCGCCGAGACCTCGCAGCCGTACGGCGTGGTCGCGAGCAAGTGCGCGGCCATCGCCGGCACCACGGCGTAACTGTGGACGAAATAGAAGTCAGACCCGTCCGGAATTCCCGCGAACAGCTCGTCGTCGGCGCGATAGCGCACTTCGTTCCAACCGACGTGAGGCACGCGCAACCGGCAGCCGATGGTATCGAGCCGCTTCACCTGACCGGGCACGAACCCCAACCCTGGGACCGCTTCGCCTTCGTCACTGCCCGACGCCAGCATCTGCATGCCCAAGCAGATGCCGAGCAGGGGCTTGCGCTGCTGCCCAACGGCATCGTGCAACGCCGCTAGCCAGCCACCGGCGGCGAGCCCTTTCATCCCCTCGGAATACGCGCCAACGCCCGGGAGAACAATGCGATTGGCGTCGGCCAGCGACGCCGGGGCGGCGGCGACAAATGCGTCGGCGCCCAGGTCCTCGAGCGCACGCCGCACCGAGGCCAGGTTACCCATTCCGTAGTTGACGATCGCGACTCTCATGGGTTGTCGTCGTTCACCTTCGACAGGTTGCCGTGGCGATCTTTGACAAGCGCGCCGGAGCCGTCTCGCTTGAACAGCTTCTTGTTGGTGAAGCGGTCGCAGATGCGGATGAACTCTTCGACCGACATCTCCAGCGGCTCGAGGATGTCCTTCAGCGGCTTGCCCAGATAGGTCCAGGGAAACCGTCCGTCCCGCGCCTTGACCATGGCCAGCGCGTCTTGGCGCGTGATGCGACCACGGCGGACGTGCAGGCAGGCGATGTCGGTCGCCCGCGAGAAGCCGAACTTGAGGAACTTGAAGTAGTCGTGGATGCCGGTCTGGTGGTTGTCGAGGTTCTCGTAGTTGACGATCGAGCCTTCGACCGGTCCCTCGAATGTCGCGAAGCTGTTGGCCTGCGCGATCAGTGCGTTGGAGAGGCCGTCCCAGGGCAGGTAATAGCCGAGAAAGAGCCCGGTCACGCCTACGCGCTGCAGGTCTTGCTCGCTCGGATATTGGTACGGCAGTAGATGGCGCGGCTCAATGCCGTAGGCCTCGGACAGGTCGGAGACCCGCATCCCGAGGAGCCCGCCGAACTCCTCGAGCCAGCGCCGGCTGAGGACGTTGTTGGCCGAGTCCGCGGCCGGCCCGCCGTATTCATTCTGCGAGTTCTCGCCCCAGATGATGAGCGGCACCTGATACTGCACCGCGGCGCGGACCGGGATCGTGAAGATGCCGACATGCTCGGGCCACGAGATGTCACCGACCTCGGTCAGGCCGATGCGATTGAGCTTGGCCCGCACCAGCGGGTTGGGCGAAAACTGCACGTGGTCGACACCGAGGCGCTTCAGCGATTCGATGTTGCGCCGGCCCAGCTCCGACAAGTCACAGGTCGTCGCCGTGACACACAGCGGGTTGAGCCCGAACTGCAGCATCCGGATGACCTGGTAAGTGCTGTCCTTGCCGCCGCTTACCGGGACAATGCAGTCCCAATTGGCGCCGTAGCGGCGGTAGCCGTTCAGCAGGTCCATGAGTTCCTGTTGGCGCCGATTCCAGTCGATCGCGTGCCTCTGCTCGATGAAACGGCAGGCGCTGCAGACCCCCTCTTCATCAATATGAAGATCGGGCTTGGTGTGCGGCATCACGCAACGAACGCAGTAAGTCAGCATGCTAGGCGTTCTTCTCCAACAGAAACCAAGTGATGTCGTCTTGCGGAAAGGCCGGATCGCGACGATAGGAAAAGCCGTAGTCGACGAGCTTCAGCGCCGGATAGGCGTCGAGCATCTCACCGGCGAAGTCGCGCTTGAACAACCGGTCGCTGTGGCCGCGGTACGGAATCGCCACCGGCGACGGGTTGTAGTACTCGCACACCAGGACGTAGCGGTGCGAGGCGAGGTACAGCTTGTCGTACGCGGTCGCGAGCTTGTCGGGGTGGAGGTGGATCAACACGCCCTTGCTCAGCGTGAGGTCCACCGTGCCGTCGATGGGATAGTCATACAGGGAGCCCGCGAACACGTTGGCCGGCCCTATGAACTCGGCCAGCTGCCGGGCGGCTTCGGGGTTCACCTCGGCCGCGGCCATCGCCATCGACGGATAGAGTAGCTTGAGTGCCCGCAGGTTCATCCCGATGTTGGCGCCGAGCTCGAGGCAGGAGGTTATGGCGCCCGCTTGCTGCAAGGCCCGTGAGAAGAATTGGAGATTTGACGCCAGCAGTTGCTCGCTCCGGTTCCGGGCGATGTAGTCGGTGCCGAAGTTTCCGGCCCAGAACTCCTCCTGGGGCGTGCCGTGATTGGATTTGGCCATCGCTATTGATTGTCCTTCAGTAACCTGAATAAGAGTTCGGCCCGCCGCCAGTCGTCGAGTGTGTCGATGTCCTGCACGCGCCAGCGCGGCACGAGGATCGGGACCGAATGTCGATCGAAGATCGGCCGGTGCTCCAGCCACGCGGCCACGGTTCCCCAGTAGAACTGCCCGGCGTCATGCAGCGCCACCGGCAGGTCTTGTGAGCGGGTGGCGAAGTGCTCGGGAAAGAACATCTCGACGCCGCCACCGGGTAGGGCTTTGAATGATCGGAAGATCGGCGCCGGGTACTCGGTGGCAACGAACGCGTAGGCCCACGTCCCCGAATCGAGGAGGTCGGCGCCGCTCGTGAGATCCTCGACCTGCACGAGCGGCGCGGCCGGGTACAGGCAACACACCGCCGTGACGGGCCATCCCTGGTCCAGCGCCCATTGGGTGGCGTGCGCGATCACCTCGGTGGTGCCGGCAAAGTCGCCGGAGAGTTCCGCCGGTCGCACGAACGGGACCTCGGCTCCCCAGTCGGCCGCCACCTGGCCGATCTCGGCGGCGTCCGTGGACACGAGGATGTGGTCGAACAGGCCCGAGGCTCTCGCCGCCTCGATGGACCAGGCGAGCATCGGCTTTCCGCAGAAGGTCCGGATGTTCTTGCGCGGAATGCGCTTGCTCCCGCCACGGGCCGGAATGACGGCAAGCTTCACGCGCCGACGGCTCCCGCCAGTGCCGCAATGACGCGCCGTTGATCCGGCTCGGTCAACGTGGCGTACATCGGCAGACTGATCGCGGCGGCGTAGTAGGCCTCGGCCTGTGGGCAATAGCCGGACTTGAATCCGATCGCCTCGTAGTAGGGCTGCAAGTAGACGGGAATGTAGTGCAGGTTCACGCCGATGCCGGCCGCGCGCATCGCGTCGAACACCTGCCGATGGCTGGCACCAATTTCCGACAATCGCAGGCGCACTACGTAGAGGTGGAGGCCCGACCGGGTGTCAGGCACCTTTGCAGGAATATCAACCGGCAGGCGGGCGAGGTCGGCATCGTAAAGGTCGGCGACCGCGTGCCGCCTGGCCACGAAGGTCTCCAGCCGCTGCATCTGGCTGAGGCCCAGGGCGGCGTGGATGTCCGTCAAGCGATAGTTGAAGCCGAGTTCCAGCTGCTGGTAGTACCACGGCCCATCGGGTTCGCGCGTCATGTCGGCGGGCTCGCGTGTGATCCCATGACTTCTGAGCCGTCGCATGTGCGCGGCCAGCGCCCCGTCGTTGGTCAGCGCCATCCCGCCTTCCCCAGTGGTGACCACCTTGACCGGATGGAAGCTGAACACCGTGATGTCGCTGAAGCGGCCGCTGCCAATCGGTTCACCCTGATACCGGCCGCCTATGGCATGGCTGGCGTCTTCGATGATTCGGAAGCCGTACCGTTTGCCCAATGCCAGGATCGCCGCCATGTCACACGGTTGGCCGCTCAGGTGCACGGGGATCACAACCTTTGGCAGCCGGCCCTCGGTCTCGGCCTGCCGGAGCTTCTCCTCCAGCCGGTGCACGCTCATGTTGCAGGTCGTGGGATCGATGTCCACGAAATCCACCAGCGCGCCGCAGTACCTCGCACAGTTGGCGCTGGCGACGAAGGTGATGGGGCTGGTCCACACCCAATCGCCGGGCCCCACTCCCAGGGCCAGACACGCAATGTGCAGGGCGCTCGTCGCGCTGTTGACGGCGACCGCATGGTGCGCGCCGCAGTAACGGGCGACCGCGGCCTCGAACGCCGGAACAACCGTCCCCTGGGTGAGGAAGTCGGAGCGCAAGACCGCCACCACGGCCTCGATGTCCGCTTCGGAGATATCCTGGCGACCGTAGGGAATCATGCTCGGGGTTCCGTGGCTATACGCGAACACCGACATGCGTGTGGATCAACTGCCGCAACTCTTCCACAGTCAAGAATCTCGGGTTGTTGCCGCTCTGATAGCTGAACCCCGGCTCCACCGGCTTGGCGCCGGTTGCGGCGCAGTATTCGGCAACGCTGTAAGTGGCCCCGGAAGGCAGGATGGCGTAGTAGGCGCCCATATCGACGGTGTTGAGGCTGTCGCTCGCCGTGATCATCTCCTCATCGACCTTTTCGCCGGCTCGCACACCCACGACCGGATGGTCGCACTCCGGGCCGATCGCCATGGCCAGGTCGGTGATGCGATAGGACGGAATCTTCGGCACCAGCACTTCGCCGCCCCAGGCATTCTCGAGCGACCACAACACCATGTCGACCCCTTCCTCCAGGCTGATGTTGAAGCGCGTCATCGCCGGGTCGGTGATCGGAAGCACGCCGCTCGATCGCCGTTCGAGGAAGAAGGGAATCACGGATCCACGGCTCCCCATGACGTTGCCGTAACGGACGACGCTGAAGCGAATATCCCGATGTCCCTTGATGTTGTTGGCGGCCACGAACAGCTTGTCCGAGCAGAGCTTCGTCGCGCCATACAGATTGATCGGTGCGGCTGCCTTGTCCGTGGAGAGCGCCACGACACGTTGCACATTGGTGTCGAGGCACGCCTCGATCACGTTCTGGGCACCCAGGACGTTGGTCTTGATGCACTCGAATGGGTTGTACTCGGCCGTCGGCACCTGCTTGAGCGCAGCGGCGTGAATCACGACGTCGATGCCTTCCATCGCCCGCCGCAAGCGATCCTCATCGCGGACGTCGCCGATGAAATATCGAAGACCCTGGTAGCGGCTGTCCGGAAACTGCTGGGCCATTTCGAACTGCTTGAGCTCGTCGCGGGAATAGACGACGAGGCGCCTGATGTCGGGGTGGCGAGCAAGGACGGTCTTGACGAAGGCCTTGCCGAACGAGCCCGTGCCGCCGGTGATGAGAATGGACTTGTTGCTAAGCATGTGGTTCCGCCGTCATGGAGCCGGGCACCTGTTGTTCTTCCGCCCGCCCTTGCTCGAGTCGATACTGGCGGTCGCAATGCGCGACCGTGGACAGCCGGTGCGCCACGATCAGAATAGTCTTGCGGCCGTGAAGCGCCTCGACCGCCTGCATGACGTCACGCTCCGTCTCCACGTCCAGCGCGCTCGTGGCCTCGTCTAGAACCAGGACGGCCGGGTCGTGGTAGAGCGCGCGGGCAATGCCTATGCGCTGTCGCTGTCCCCCGGACAATCGCACGCCGCGTTCGCCCACCGGCGTCTCTAGTCCGTCGGGAAGCCCGGCCACGAACTCCTTCAATTGCGCCGCTTCGAGGGCGCGCTCCACCGCCGCATCGTCGATCTGATCTTCGGCCAAGCCGAAGGCGACGTTACGCCTAAGGGTGTCGTCGGTCAGAAAGATTGACTGCGGTACATATCCGATTTGGCTCTGCCAGTTCCGCAGCGCGTGTTGGATCTCCTGCCCGTCGACGGCGACTTGTCCGGCGTCCGGCGTCAGCAGGCCCAGGACGATGTCAACCAGCGTGCTCTTTCCTGCCCCGCTCGACCCGACGAAGCCCACTGACTCCCCTTTTCCGACGGTAAGGGTCACCCCCATCAGGGCCGGCGATGCGGCACCCGGGTAGGTATAGGTGACGTCGGTTAGTCGGATGTCTCGCTCAAACGTCGCTGAGTTTTCACGCTTGACGGGCTCAGGGTGCTGCAACGGGCGCTGCAGTTCGTCATATAAGGTGTCAATGGCTGGCAGCCCGTAGCGTAGCGCCTGCGCCGCTCCCAACACCCGGCCGACCGACGGCATGGTTCGAAATGCCGCGGCGCCAAATAGGCCGAGCATAGGCAAGATGTTCGCGAGCTCACGCCGCTGAGCCAGCATGCTGATGGCCAGTGTGGCAAGGCCGGTCACTGCCAGCAATTCCAACCAGAGTCGCGGAAATTGGCTCAATGTGGCGTGCAGTTCGCTAGCGCGCGTGGCCTGAATGTTGTGCACGCGGAACTGCGCCAAGAAGGCCGCCTCCCGACCCAACAGTTTCATCTCTTTGACGCCTCCCAACCCCTGCTGCAAATGCTGAATGAGGAGGCCTTCGTGATAGTGCCGTAATTGTCCCCACCGACCGATGCGAATCCGAGCCCAGTGGTAAAAACCCCAAGCGGAGCCACCGAGAATGGTTACAACAACTAATGTGCCGACGGGCTCCACTACCAGCAGCAACGCGGCCACGCTTGTGAGCACCACACCCTCGGTGACAAAGTTGAGCGCGTGAGTGAGCGTCCCCGAAAAGGTGCTCGCCTCTCCGATGACGTTGCGTATGAGCAGCGCGGAATTGTTCCGCAGGTGGAACGTGTACGGTTGCCGCAAATAGATGGTGAACAGGCGTTGGGATAGCTCCGCTTTCACGTCACTGGTGAACCGATTCTGCCGCCACGCGAAGTAGCCCAGGAATACGTTCTTGACGAGATACAGCGCGACGAGTGCCACCATGCCCATCGCGATGAGCTGGGGCTGGCTGGGCTCCCCGAGCGCACGCAGGATGGGGCGAAAAAGCGGGTAGGAAGGCCCCAGGTCTCTCCGGATCAGCACCGCGATCGTCGGAATGACCAGGCCGATGCCGAGGGTCTCGAGCACCATGCCGACCACCGTCAGACCGAGCAAGGCGCCGGCCTTTTTCCGCTCGGAGTGGGTCAGAATCGCGTAAATGCGCTTGAAGGTGCTCACGCCGTTGTCCTGGTTTTGCGCGAAGACATCTGCTTGAAGTCCTCGTATGCCAGCGCCAAGCCCCGTTGCAGCTCCGTGCGGGCCGCCCACCCGAGGCTGTGCAACCGGCCGGAATCCATCAGCTTGCGCGGGGTGCCATCGGGCCTGCTGACGTCGAACTCGATGCGACCTTCAAACCCGACAGTGCGCGCGACCATTGCCGCGATCTCCGCGATCGTGACGTCGGATCCTGTACCGATGTTCACGACGGGCGCGAGACCGTCGTGGCGATCGGCAGCCAGCAGCGGCTGGAACTGCTCGCCTGGCAGCGTCATCAAGTGGACGCATGCGTCCGCCATGTCGTCGACGAACATGAACTCGCGCCGCGGACTACCAGTTCCCCAGATCGTGACGCTCGGCAATCGGCCAACCGTCGCCTCATGAAAACGGCGAATTAGGGCGGGGATCACGTGACTGTTCTCCGGGTGGTAGTTGTCACCGGGCCCATAGAGGTTTGTCGGCATCACCGCCAAGTACTTCGTGCCGTACTGCCGGTTGTAACTCCAGCACATCTCGATCCCGGCAATCTTGGCGACGGCATAGGGGCGGTTGGTCGGCTCGAGCGGCCCCGTGAGCAGCGACGACTCCGCCAAGGGCTGCGGTGCGAGTCTCGGATAGATGCAACTCGATCCCAGGAACAACAGCCGCTTCACGTGTTGGAGATAGGCCGCATGAATCACGTTGGACTGAACCACCAGGTTTTCGCGGATGAAGTCCGCCGGATACGTGTCGTTGGCATGGATGCCGCCGACCTTTGCGGCCGCGAGGTAGACGAACTCCGGTCGCTCGGCAGCAAAGAACTGGTTGACGGCCTCGGCGTCCAGCAAGTCGAGTTCCTGCCGGGTCCGCGTGATCAGGTCGCTCGGTGCGTGGCCACGGGCCCGCAGATTGCGCACGACGGCGCTACCAACCATGCCCAGATGGCCGGCAACAAAGATCCTCGGGGACATCAGCTCGCCTCGCTCCTTGGTTCGATCAATCGTCGTCGCATGGCTATGGTTCCATCCCGCCGCGCCGTCTCTTGGAATCCACAGTCGGCATACACACGAAGTGCCGCCGCGTTGGCCTCGAACACCTCAAGATACACCTCGCTGAGGCCCCAGGACCCCAGGGCCTCGTCGACCAGGCGGGAGGTGGCGGAGCGCGCCAACCCGACGCCCTTGGCGTCAGCGTCGCCAATCATCAGGCGGCCGAATTCGCCGCGGCCCGCGGACCAGTCGATGTTGTAGAGGGCCACCTGCCCCACCGGCCGGCGCAGGGTGTCGGTCTCTTCGATCATAAACACGAAGTCGTCGTCTCGCGTCCGGTAGCGTTCCCACCATGCCCGGTGCTGCTCGGGTGTGATCACGTCGGAGTCGAAGAACCACTTGCGAATGTGATCCTGATTGCGCCACGCGAGGGTCATCGCCAAGTCCGCCTCCTCCAGCAGCCGCAGGCGGACGCGGCCGTGAACCAGCGGTTCGATGTGGCGCTTCGACATCTATCGTGCGGCGGCCACAGCCCGCAACGTCTCGCACACGCGATCGACGTCGGACCGATCGAGCTGCATGTGCATCGGCAGCGAAATCACCCGATCGCTCGCCCGCCGCGCTCGCGGGCACGGCGGCTGGTCGGCATACATGCCGTACATCGTGTTGTCGCGGTAATGCACGCCCGGATAGATCTGAGCCGCGTTGAGCGCCACCATCACGTCGTCCCGGCGATCGACGAGGACCTGGTAGAGATGGCGGGCCGATTCGCAGCCAGGCGCCACCGCCACGCGTTCGATGCCGTCCGCTCCCTCAAGCCCTTCGTCGTACCACGCCGCCAGCTGGCGGCGATAGGTGTTGTCGGCTTCGAGGTACTTCAGCGAGACCATGCCAATGCCGGCCATGATCGAGTTACCGTGGTACTTGAAGCCGACGTGCTCGACGTCGTAGTACCACTTGTAGGTGCTGTCGCTGTTGGTGCGCGCGAACGTGTCCTTGTCGATCCCCAGCCACGTCCAATGCCGGACGGCGGCGTCGGAGTCGGCATCCGGGAAGCAGATCATCCCGCCATCCGCCGTCGGCAGGTTCTTGACGGCGTGGAAGCTGAACACGCTGACGTCGCCCTCACCGCCGACGTGGCGGCCGCCGAGCCGGGTGCCCGACATGTGGGCGGCGTCGAGGATCAGCTTGAGACCGCGATCGCGGCAGAGCCGCACCACGTCGGCGAGCCGTCCGCTATTGCCGCCCAGGCCGACGAAGATCACCGCGCGCGTCCGCGGCGTGATCCGTGCGGCGATGGATTCCGGATCGAGACAGAGGTACTCGTCCACATCCGCGAACACCGGCTTCAGGCGCTCGTAGAGGATGGCGTGGTTGCTGGAGACAAAGGTCAGCGGCGTGCTGATGACCTCGTCGCCTTCCTGCCACCGGTACCGCTCCTTGAGCAACCGCACCGCGAGGTGCAGGCCCGAGGTGGCCGAGTTGAGAAAGTGCGCATGCGGCAGCGCCGTATAGGCCTTCCACGCGGTCTCGAACTCGTTGGTCTTGTAGCCAAGACCGGTCCAGCCCCGCTCGAGACACTCGCGGACCTCGGCCAGGCACTCGTCCACCCGGAAGGTCGGCACGAACAGTTGAATGGGTTTCATGATTCGGTGGTGGCCTCGGCGCCCGGCGCGGTCACGGTTCCATGGTTGTAGAGATCGACCACTTCGGCGGTCGGGCCGTCGGCAACAATCCGCCCCTTGCGCAACAGCAGCGTCCGCTCACAGAAGCGCGGCAGCATGTCCAGGCTGTGCGTGGCGAAGACGACAATGCTGGCCCGCTCCATCAGTTCGTTCATGCGCAGGCGCGCGGTCTCCTGGAAGGCGGCATCGCCGGCCGCCATCACTTCATCGAGTAACAGGATCTGCGGATCGACCGCGGTGGAGGTGGCAAACGCCAGCCGCACGCACATGCCCGACGAGTAGTGCCGCAGCGGGATGTCGAGAAACTCGCCGAGATTGGAGAACGCGCCGATGCTCTCGATCTTACGCTCGATCTCCTTCGGCGCCATCCCGAGCAGCAGCGCCCTGGTGCGGATGTTCTCCCACCCGGTCGCTTCCATCTCGAAGCCGGTGATGAACTCGAACAACGGACAGACGTGCCCGTCGATCGCCACTTTACCGCGCTGGGGGGGATAAATGCCGGCCATCACCTTCAACAGTGTGCTCTTGCCGGCGCCATTGTGGCCAATCAACCCAACCCGCTCGCCCGACCGAATCGACAGCGTGACGTCCTGCAGCGCCTTGACGGTGCGCGACTCGACGTGGTGACGCCGCAGGCCGCGCTTCACCGCGGATTGCAGCGTCGTGTGGCGCTCGGCGCCGACGTGGAACTCGAGGTCAACGTGCTCGAGGGTGATTTGTGCCAAGTGAAACGCTCTACAGGGCGTAAACGATGCGACGCTGGTTCAAGGCAATGACGATGGCGGCGGCCGCGGTCAGCAGCACCAGCACCAGCGCGGTGGCGACGTAGCTTTGGAGCTCGGCTGGCCCGTTGGCCAGGAGCGGCCGCCGGACCACCTCGATCAGGTGGTACATGGGGTTGAGGTCGACGACGTAGGCAAGGTCCGTGCGCTGGCGCAACAACCGGGCCGGGAAGATCACCGGTGTCACGTAGAACAGCACCTGCATCCCCACCGACGCCAGGTGGGCAATGTCGCGGTAGCGGGCGTTCAGATGCGCGAAGATGGTGATGAACAGCAGCGACGCGGTCATCACCATCAGCATCCCCGGGACCGCGTAAAACGTCCCGGCGCCGAGCGGAACGCTGTAGAGCAGCGCCACCGCGACATAGGCGACCATGGAGATCAGGGCCGTGGCGCTGATGCTGACGAAGTAGCGCAGCACATAGACGTAGATCGGCAGGCTGATCTGCCGGATGTAGCCCTCGGAATGCACGAACGCGTTCCCGCCCTCGACGATCGAGCTGGTCAGGTAGGCCCAGAGGATCATGCCGATCGTGAGGTACGGAATGAACTCACGCGTGTCCTGGCCCAGCAGGTTGGCGTAGATGAAGCCGATCGACGAGACCAGGACGGCGAGATTCACGAAGATCCAGCCGACACCAACCGCCGATCGCCGGAACTTCAACCGCACGTCCTGCAGGCCCAGCCGCACCCAGATGTGCCAGAGTCCGAGCGCCTTGACGACGTCGCGGATGGTGCGCGCGGTTTCCGCCTTCACGAGCGACCTCGGGGCCGGGTGACGCGCTGCTGCAGGCGCCACCGGCTGATTTCCCATGCCATCACCTGGCCGAACCCCGCCAGGTGCGTCCCCACTCGCCGTAACACCGACGCCGCACCGTGGGTGCGGAACACCGGCCCCAATTTGGTGCTGAGCCGGGCCGCGTATTTCGCCACGCCGAACGCAGTGGCCAGCGGCCGCGGCGCCGCAGCCGGGCGATCCGCCCCCGCAATCGCGGGACGGTCCGCCGCGAGCGGCCCGATACGGGCCATCCATTCCTCGTCTGTGATGCGCTCGTTGAAATGCGCGGCCGCGTAGGCCTTGGCGTTGCGGCCGATCGCGGCCCGCAGCGACGCATCGCTCACCAGCCGGCCGATCGCCTCCACCCAGGCGGCGCCGGTGTTGGCAACCAGCAGACCGGTTTGCCCATGCGTCACAAAGGTGTTGTAGACCGGCATGTCGGAATAGACGCCGGCCACGCCGCACGCCGCATACTCGCGGAACTTGTTGTTGCTCTTGCAGCGGTGGAACTCATCGTCCGGGAGCGGCGCCAGGCCGATGGCGAATTGCTCGGCGGCAAACCGCGCGAAGAAGGTGTCGTAGTCGCGAATCAGCGGCAGCGATCGCACCTGGGGATGCTGCGCGAGCGCCTCGTGGCGAGGCCCCCACACGGTCAGCTCAGCTTCGGGATGGGCATCGAGCACCTGCCGGAGCGGCTCGATCAGCATCCGCCCGATCTGGTCCTCCATCCGGCCGGTGGCATACACGATCTTCACCGGTGGCGTGTTGAGGCCGGTCGAAGACCCTGAGCGAGACCGCCCCCGCGAAGCGGAGCCGGTCGAGTCGAAGGGCATCAGGCTCCAATCGAGCGGGCCGCTGACCATCACGACGTGCTCGTTGTAGTCGGCCAGGATCCGCAGCAGTTCGGGTGAGTAGACGCGCACCACGTCGGCTTGTTTCAGGCAGGCGACCAGCGTGTCACGCCGCACCGGCTCACGCAGGTAGTCGAGGCCGGGGATGTCGGCCGGAATCCGCAGCAAGTTGTCGTCAATCTCGTAGATCAGCGGCCGGCGCAACTCACGAATCCAGTCGAGGATTTGCGCATGCTGTGGATCGATGGTGTGGCACATCACCACGACATCGGCGCGTGCGACAGCCTTGCGCGTGACCAGGAACTGCAGCGTGAGGTCGAGGTAAATGCGCTGGTCCTGGTGCAAGCGCAGCAGCGGCTTGGCGACGCCGATCACGGTTGACGGAAAGAGCGCCGGCAGCACCGCCAGCACGCGCGGACGCTGGTTGCTCACAGGGTCGCCAACTTGTCGTGAACCGTCGGCACGGCCCGATGCAACAGCGCCGCCAGCCCACACGCGGCACATGGATAAATGAGCGGCATGACATGGCCAAGGTAGCGCCCGTCCCAATCGGCGTGCGTCAGTGCGACGACCAGCGCTTGTGTGGCGACGGCGATGCCGCACCACCACACCAGCGCTTGGCGCCGCGCGCGCCACACGCCCGCGGCGGCGAAGGCATACACGGGCAGGAGCCAGGCCGCGATCATGATGTTGTGGGCGGCGGAATAGAACGGGCGCACGTGCGCGAGGTGCACCACCAGCCGCGCGCTCATCAGGGTCGCGGTGCTGAGAGGGTGGCAAACGGCATACATCACCGCGGCGGCACTGCCCTTCCGCGATGACCCCGCGGCGTCATCGGGCATCGGCACGCGCCAGCCGTCGTAGTCCCAGATGGTCTGTCCGCGCCGCAGCATCTCGGCCGGGCCCACCGCCTCGAGGTTGCCGCCCAGCCTGGGCGCGATCACCACGTAGAGGGCCGCGCAGGCCAGGGCGCCGCCCGCCAGCATGGTGAGGCGCCGGCCCGCCGATCCGTCGAGCTTCGCCACCCAATAGGCGATCGCGGCCGGTACGACGAACCACCCCTCCGGCCGAATCAAACCGGCCACCACGAGCGCGACCGATGCCCACAGGTAGCGGCGCCAAGGTCCGCCTGCCGCGGCCGCGCGGTAGACCAGCCAGACGGCCACGGTGAGGAATGACATGAACAAGGAGTCGCTGAGAATGTACGCGTGCCAGCGGTTGGTGTTGACGTCAACGGCAAACAACAGTACCGCCAGTCCGCCGGCGAGCCGTCCGCCGATCTCGACCGCCATGCGGTAGACCGCCCAAGCCGCCGCGGTAGCGGCCGCGAGCTGGCCGACGACCACCCCGGTGAGGCCGGCGCCGGCGGCCTGGAATGCGGCGACCACGGCGATGTAACCAAGGTACGACGGCTGCCGTTCCGTCAACGCCTGGCCGCTCAAGAGAGCGGTAGCGCCGTCCAGGTAGATCCCGGTGTCGCCCCCGGCCTTGATGCCCGACCAGAGCAGCAATGCAAGGTTCCCGGCGACAAACGCCGCGAAGGCGATCCGGGTCAGCTGTTCTCCCGCGCGAGGCCGCTACCAGCCGCGACGTAACGGCGATCGCAGGCGCTGCACGTCGCCTTCGCCGGAACCGTGGCGCCGGCGGCGAGCTTGACGCCACACTCGCAGACCCATCCCACCACGCGCCCGGGATTGCCGACCACCAGCGCGTAATCGGGGATGTCCCTGGTGATGACCGCGCCCGCGCCCACGAACGCATAGACCCCGACCGTGTGCCCGCAGACGATGGTGCAATTGGCGCCGAGGCTGGCGCCGCGCTTGACCAGCGTCTGCCGGTACTCGTCCTTCCGCGACACATGGCTGCGGGGGTTCACCACGTTGGTGAACACCATCGACGGCCCGCAGAACACGTCGTCTTCGAGAATGACACCGGTGTAGACCGACACGTTGTTCTGGATCTTGACGTTATTGCCGATCACCACCGCCGGCGAGATGACGACGTTCTGGCCGATGTTGCAGCGCTCGCCGAGGCGGGACCCTGCCATCACGTGCGAGAAGTGCCAGATCTTGGTGCCGGCGCCGATCTCGCAGCCGTCATCGACGTACGACGATTCGTGCACGAAATATTTGAGATTCATGGGTCCTCGGTCGGGCTAAAGCCCGACGCCACGATTGCTGCTTACGTTATCCACGGGCGATCACCTTGGGGTGCGCGTCCGCGTTCGGCGCCACGACCGGCGCCGAGCGGATCTGCGCCGTCAACTCCACTGACGGGCGGGCCTCGGCAATCCCGAAGCCGCGGCCGGCCAGCACTTCCTCGTAGACGCGCGTGTGGAGGTCGGTGAAGCCCTCGCTGAACTCGACCTCGTGATCATCCACGGTGATGGAGCGGAAGGTCGTTTTCACGCCCGGCTCGGGCGCGAACGGCAGATCCGAACTCTCCGTGGACAGGTACCACTGCACGTCCGCGCGCTCGAGGTCCAGCACGCCGGCGGCCCGCTGCGGCTCGCGCAGGTGCACCACCGATTGACGGACCGGGCCAAACAGCCAGGTGATGAGGTCGAAGAAGTGAATCCCGATGTTGGTGACGATGCCGCCGGAGCGGTCTTCGTGGCCCTTCCACGACACGTGGTACCACCCGCCGCGAGCGGTGATGTAGGTGAGACGCACGCTGTGGCGTTTGCCCGATTCGGCCTTCAGCTGGTCTCGCAGCGCCATCAACTGGGGATGGACGCGCAACTGCAGGATGGTCGAGATCCGGCAGCCGGTCTCCTGCTCGAGTTCCTCGAGCGCATCGAGGTTCCACGGATTGATCACGAGCGGCTTCTCGCAAATGACGTTGGCGCCGACGCGGAGGGCGAGGCGCATGTGGGCATCGTGCAGGTAATTGGGCGAGCACACGCTCACGTAATGCACGCGCGCTTCTTCCGGACCGCGGCGCAGCTTCTCGAGATGCCGATCGAAGCGCTCGAACTCGGTGAAGAACCGGCAATCGAACGCAAAGCGATCGAGGATGCCCACCGCGTCGTGGGGATCGGTCGCCGCCACGAGGCGGTTGCCGGTGTCCTGAATGGCCTTGAGGTGCCGGGGCGCGATGTAGCCGGCAACGCCCGTGACCGCGAAATTTCGAGGCTGGGTCATGTGTGTACCGAGGCGGCTTGCTTCAGGATTCGCGCCAACTGCGGAGCAGTGACGCGCAGGGAGTAGCGCTCTTCGATCGTCTCACGGCCGGCGCGGGAAAACCGGTCGCGGAGTGCCTTGTCGGTCAACAGGCGGTCGAGCTTGTCGCGCCATTCGGCAGGCGTCGAGGCGAGAAATCCGTTCTCGCCATCGCGAATGATCTCCCGGTTCACGCCGACGGCCGCCGCCACCACCGGCACGCCGCAGGCCATGAACTGAATGGCCTTGAAGCCGCACTTGCCGCGCTCCCAATCGTGGTCCTGGAGTGGATAGACGCCGACGTCGCACGAATTGAAGAGCTCGACTTCGCGGTCGAGTGACCACGGCACTTCCTGTACCGTGACGCCGTCAAAGTGGACGGGCTTGCCGGCGCCGCTGACCTTCAGCGTGAACGGATGCCGCGCCGCAGCATCCTTGAGCAGCGGACCCATCTTCTCGAGGTAGTGATAGGTGGTCGGGCTGCCGATCCAGCCCACCACGGGACCGCTGGCCGGCACGCGCTCGCGATCCGGACGCGGCACGAATCGCGTCGTGTCAACGGCGGTCGGAATGACCGTGACCGCCGGGTTGAACTGCCGCGCATAGTCGGCCAGGAACTCGTTGCCGACCACGACGTGCGAACTGAAAGCGATAATCTTCGCCGGCCGGCTCGTGTCTTTCAGAAACCCGAGGCTCTTGTTCGCCTCACTCACGTTCGGCAGAAAAATCGCATCGTCGAAATCGAAAACGATGGGCAGACCGCGGCGGGCGATTCGTCGCTCGATCCAGGGCGGGCCCGCCGGCACGGCTTCGCGATACAGGAACACCACGTCGTAGTCGTCCAGCTCCTGCAACAGGCGCAGCCTGCGGATGAGCAGCCCGAGAAAGCCGAAGCTCTTTCGCAGGAAGTGCCCGTGCTTGTAGACCATCCGGAAGAACTCGCGCGTGTAGAACGGCCGAATGGTGACCTTGAAGCCCTGTGATTCCAGGTAGGGCACGTACTGGGAGACGCGAAAGCGGCACCCGGCGCCCTCCTCTGGAATCGGCGAAATCGCCAGAACGCGAATCGGTGCCACGCTCACGTCAGTCCCTGGCCATTCCTCGTGCTCGATGAGGCGAGAACGATCGCGCCGGTCCCCAGGCAGAGTGCCGGAACGATTAGCCATAACCAGCCCGACGGCATCGCCGTGGCGATCGTGAAGGCCAGGTGCACCACGGCGGCCACGACCAGCATCAGCCCGACAGCGAAGCGCTGCGCTGACGTGCCGAGCTCGCGCCAGGTCCCGGCCAGCCGGCTGGCGGCCGCGACCGCGGCAGAATCCCCGGCGCCTCGCCAAATCCGCTCGAGCGTCCGATCGATCGCGCCGAAGATGACGCCGGACTCGATCACCATCGCGGCCTGGCGATCCTCGCGGCGGTCGTCGCTCATTGTGCGCTTCCCGGTGCCGGCGCCAACCGGACGACGGTTCCTTGTAGTTCGTAGAGCGGCGTCCTCAGCGTAAATGGTCCACCGATGCGCAGGGGCCTGTTGGCGTAAATCCAGCCCGAGGTCCCCTGCTGTGCGCTCACCACGATGCGCGCATCACGCGAAGACGGACCCGCCGCCGCGACGCTGGCGACGCTTCCGCCAGCGGATAACTCGTTGGTGACTTCTCCCCGGTCGACGTCGCCGGCCTTCAACTGCGCCAGTGCCTCGAGCGCCCCGGTGAACCTGACGGTGATGTCGAGCGGCACGATCGGTTGGGTGCCGCGCACCTGGTCGATCTGGAACGGCAGCGTCCCGGCCGGCGTGGGAAGAAACATCAGCGTCGTGGGGTGCACACCGGTGCCGTCGGCGACGCATTCAGGCTGGCCCTGCGAGGCGCGTACCCAGCACCCCATGCGGATGATCGCCGGCACCATGAGCCCGTTCGGAATCGGAACCTCCACCCGGTCGGACCTGGCAAAGACCCTCGCCACCTGAGGGACGGGCCGGCCCACCGCGATCACCTCGCCGACTTGCGGGATGGTCATCCCCACAGTCAGGCTGGCGGTCTGGCCGGCCTTGAGGTTGCCGAACATGCCGACGACGATCACCTTCGCGTCTGGCAACGCCGAGGGATGGATCGTCAGTGCCTTGGGCAAGCGCGATCGCTCCTGCGCGAAGTCGAAGAGCACGACGTCGTAGACGCCCGGCGGCACGTCGACCAGGTCAATTTCGGCTTCGCTGGTGTCCCTGAACAAAAACGTCTGCCCCTGATGACTGCCCACCGAGACGCGCATGTACGGCCGGAGGTTCTCGCCGCGGACGCTGAACCGCATGTTCGGCGCGTGGATGATCTCGGCGGGCGCCACCCGGGTCAGGGTCGGCATCGGCGACCGGAAGAGCGCGTAGGCGCCGTATCCCAGTGGAATCAATCCAACCACCAGCAACACGACGAGGGCGTCGAGCAGATTCAGGCGCCCGAACAGTTTCCCCTGCTCGTCAACAATCGCCATGCGGGTTCACTCCTTCAGTGGCCGGGGACGCCGGGGTGAGATAGCCGACGACGTGGCACAGACCCAGGCCCGACAGCCAGGCCAGGTACGGTAGCGCCAGTCCGCGGTGGCGAATCAGGGTACCGATGTTCCCACTGGTCAGCGCCACCATCATGATCAAGGCGCCCGCGTGCGACGCCAACAGGCTGGTGAGCAGCGGGTCGCGCCGCAGACCGGCCACAAGGCCGAACGGCACAAACGCGAGCAGCACGTACCACAACATCTGTTCCGGCAGATACGCGCGCAGGCCCAGCGACTCGGAGCGCCACGGCACCGGTTCGGTCACGTAGCTGACCACCGCCCGCACCACAAACCGGCCGGCCTCGCGGCCCTGCATCTCAACCAGCAGGCGCCGGTCGTGGTAGTAGCGGGGATCGAGGATCTTGTAAGAGTAGCCTTCCGAGACGATGTGCCCGCCATGATAGGACGCCGACGAGCGCACGACTTGCGTGACCCGCTCTTGAATCGAGGGCGTGACCAGGAGGACCGCTCCGAGCACGGGCGCCGCGACGAGGGACGCCCACGCCAGCCGCGGCCGGCTGACGACCAGCGCCAGCGCCAGGCCGCCGGCCGAGCCGACCAGGCCCACGATCATGCCCCCGCGACGCAGGCTCTCGAGTGCGAAGATTCCGGCAATCAATCCGAGCGCCGCGAGGGCGCGGTGCCACCAGCGGGCGCCGCCCCGCACCAGATACAGGCAACACAGCAACTCTCCGACCGCCACGAGCGTGTAACCCGGTTCCTTGAGCGCGGAGATCGACCACACGAACAGGCTTGGAAAGAACAGCAGCAGCGCCAGGCCAGCCAGCGCCGCCACTTCGCCGAAGGCCGGCCGCACGTAGCGATACACGAGCACGACACCGACGATGTAGGCCGTGGCATTCATGACGTGAATGCCATAAGGGAATGCGCCGACCAGCGCCTGCAGATAGGCCAGCACATACAGGTAGCTGGATTGCCCGACGTCTTCGAAGGCGTAGATGATATCGGCGGGTGAAATCGGCACGCCCAACCCGATGTTGCGCAGCCACAGCGTCCGGTTCTTGAAGAACTGTTCGTCGCCAAACAGCGTCGCAAACGGCTGCGACGGATCGGCGCTGAGAAACAGCAGGCCGATGGCGGCCAGGCGGGCAACCACGGCGACAACCAGCAGCGACACGAACCAGCGCCGTTCGCCCTCCGACAATCCGCGACTGGCCCAGACACCTACCAGGACAAGCACCGGCAGGCAGAGGATGGTCATCGGCGACAGGGTGTAGGCCATCCCCAGAGCGAGACCGGCGCCGATCGCGGCAACGGTCATTACCCGTGGCGCCGGGGCGGACGCGCCCGCGAATTGGCCCATCAAGCCGCCAGCTCCTGAAACAGGCGGTCGTAGCGCTCGATCACATTCGGCAACGCATAGTGTTCGACGTCGCGTCTCGCCCGCGCGACCAGGCGGTCGCGCAACGGGCGATCGCTCAGGATCTGCGAGATCGCCGCGGCGACCGCGGCCGGCTCGTGCGCGACCAGCAAACCGTTCACGCCGTGTTCGATGATCTCCACGGTCCCCGGCGAGCGCGTCGCCACCACCGGCGTGCCGCAGGCCATGGCCTCGATGAGGACATTGCCGAACCCCTCGTAAGACGAGGTGAGCACGAACACATCGGCGTGCGCGATCGCGGCCCACGGGTTCTGCCGGAACCCCAGGAACCGCACCCGCCCGGCCAGCGGCGGCTGCGCGGCGATCTGCTCCAGCCGCTCGCGCTCGTCGCCGTCGCCCAGGATCCAGGCGCGAACGGGAGTGCCCCGATTGAGCTGCTCGAGCGCCGCCAGGAACAACGGATAGTTCTTGACGCCGGCCAGCCGGCCCGCGGCCACCACCACCGGCCCCTCGCCGGCGGGATCGTCGAGCGCTTCCGCGGCGCAAGCCGCGATCGCCTCGAGGTCCACGGGGTTGTGCAGCACGCGCAGCTTCGCCCGCGGCACGCCGTAGCGCGTGGCGAGATCGTCCGCCACTCCCTGTGAGGTGACCACCACGGCGTCCGCCCGGCGATAGAACCACCGCGTCATCCACGCAAACACCCGCCGGCGCAGCGGCTGCTGCCACGAGAAGTCCGGATCCTCCAGGAACCCGGTGGTCGGCGTGCCCTGGTTGAAGACGACGCGCGCGCCCGTGCCCGCCATCCACGCCGCGATGGCGGTGATGAAGTAGCTGAGAAACGGCATGACGATGTCGGGCTTCGCGGTCCGCAGAAAGCGCGCCAGCTCGAAGAGCCGCGCCAGCCACGAGCGCTGGGAGGCCACCACGACCCGCACGCCGGGGGCGATGCGATCGAAGTAGACGCCGTCGGCGCCGCTGAAGAGATAGAGCATGCGTTCGTGCCGCGGGTCGAGCGCGCTCAACACCGTCACCGCCACCCGCTCGGCGCCGCCGCTGGTCAGCGTGGGAATCACGAAGCAGATCTTCACGCGACCTGCAACTCAGATGACACGATGCGCATCATCTCGGCGGCCTGATTTTCCAGCGTGTGCGCTCGCGCGGTCTGGTAGCCGCCGCTGATGAGGCGCCGCCTCAACGCGGAATCCTCGATGACACGGAGCAGCGCCGCCGATAATTCCAGGGCCACAGATGACGCAGATGACACAGAACCTAGGGCCGCAGACTTGTCCGCCGAAGCGCGCAGCGCGGAGGTGGATGACACAGATGACGCAGAATTAGTCATGCTGACCAGGAGCCCGTTGCGCTCGTGCTCAATCAGGCTGGCGATGCCCGAAACGTTGGTTGTGATCACAGGCAGCCCAGCCGCCATTGCCTCCAGCAGGACGCGCGGGATGCCCTCGCCGGGCTGGGTGGGGAGCACAAACATGTCGTACTGCTGGTAGAGCGGCATCAACTGGTCCAGCGGCACCGCGCCCTTGAGCGTCACGCGCTCGCCGACGCCGAGGCGCACGGCCTCCGAGGCGATGCGATCGCTCTCCAGATCGCCGATCTGCCCGATCGTGGGCCCGACGATGTCGATGGTGACGTCGTGGCCGTCGGCGACGAGCGCGGCCACCGCCTCTGGCAGGACGCGCAGGCCCTTGCGGGGGTCGATGCGGCTCACTGTGAGCAGCCGGATCGGCGTCGACCCGCAAGTGTCGCCGCGCGACGCGATGTCCTGCAGGCTCAGTGTCGTGGTTTTGGTTTCGAACACCGTGGCGCCCTGCCGCTCGTGCTTCTCGCGCAGGGCCGCACCGTTGGCAAAGGTCAGCGCCCGCGTCGTCATGTAGCGCAGCGCCCACTCTTCAAACGCGACATAGGCGCCGAACAGCGCCTTCTTGGCGCCGCGATACGGCAGGTATGGCAACAGCGCTCCGTAGTCGCCCACCACCAGCAGGAACACCGGTTTGCGCGCCGCCCGCGCGAGGCGGAAGGCAAAGATGGCCGCCGGTGTCGGCACGCGAAGGTGAATCACGTCGCACTGCCGGACCCATTTGCGCAGCCGGCCGTGGAGGAACGGCAGCATCGGGTAGAACTGCCGCGGACCGGGGAAATACGGCAACGGCGCCAGCCGCACGTTTGACGCCCGCAACCGCGACCCCGACGCCGGCGGCACGTCGAAGACGGGCACCGACAGGACAATCTCGTCGAAGTACGGCGCCAGCGAATCAACGTAGCGCCCGAACGATCCTTCGGACTCCCACAGGCTGCCATCAGCGGCCTGCCAGAACGGCATGTGGTAGAGGATTCCTAAGGTGCCTGAGGTGCCTGAGGTGCCTGAGGTGCCTGAGGTGCCTGGGGTGCTCATGCCACCCCCTTCGCAACCAGCAGCCGATTGTAGAGACTGGTGATCGCGTTCACGTAGCCGTCCACGCCGAACCGCGGCCGCACGAACGCCCGCGCGGCCTGCCCCAGCAGCACGCGGGTGGTGTCGTCGTTGACGACCCGCGACAACGCGGCCGCGAGCTCGGCGCTGTCGCCCGGGGTCACGAGCAGGCCGCTGACGCCGTCCTGCACCACTTCCGGAATGCCGGCCACGCGGGTCGCGACCACCGGAAGCCCGGCGCCCATGGCGAGCACCATGGCCAGCGGCAGGCCCTCCCAGAAGGACGGCAACACGAACGCATCGACGGCCGCCAGGATGTTGCCAAGGTCACGACGCGCACCGAGAAACCGCACCCGGCTCGAGAGACCCAGGTCGGCGGCCTGGCGCTGCAGCCCTGCGCTCAAGGGGCCGTCGCCGACAATCACCAGATACGCCTGGCCAAGGTCGGGCCGTTGCGCCAGCGCGTCGAGCAGGACCCGGTGCCCTTTCTGCTCGGTGAGCCGGGCAATGATGCCCAGCAGCGGCGCGCCCGCCGGCACGTTCATCGCCGCGCGCATCTCGTCGCGGCCGACCGTCGTGTCCAGCTGCGTCCAGTCCACGGCGTTGTAGATCACCTCGACTTTTGACGGGTCCGCGTGCACCTGCTTGAGGTAGAAGTCGCGAACCGACTCGGCGGACGCCACCACCGCATCGGTACCCCGCATCAGCCAGCGCTCGGCCAACGCATGCAGCGCCTGCTTCCTCTCGTAGACGTTGACCTCGGTCCCGATCACCACGGGCACGCGCGCCATCATCGCGGCAAACCGGCCGTAGAGGCTTCCCGTCAGGAGGAAGGTGTGCACGATGTCGGGCTGGCACTCGTCGAGGAAATCCCGGAGCCGCAGCACGTCGAACGGATGACGCAGGCCCGGCGTGAGTCCCAGCACCTTGAACGGCACGCCAGTGCGTTGGATCTCGAGGCCGATCGGTCCCGCCTCGTGAATGCACGCGACCGCAGGCTCATAAGCCGGCGGCAGGTGGCGCACAAGGTTGAGCACCATCTCCTCAGCGCCGCCGACCGCAAAGGCGTGCGACAAGTACAGCACCCGGATCGGCGAACCGCTCACGACGCCTGCCCCCGATAGAACGACACGGTCTGCGCCAGCCCGTCGCGCAAGTCGATGGCCGGGGCCCAGCCGATGTCGCGGCCGATCCGGGCGATGCTGGCGACGAAGTCGCCCGCCTCCACCTGTGCCGCCAGCGGCGGCCATTCGACGTGCGCGATGCGCCCGGCCCCGGCGATGTCGATCACCATCGCGGCGAGGTCGGCCATCGCGGTGCCGGTGCCGCTGGCAACGTTGTAGGCGCCCCCGTCCGACGCCGGCGAGGCCGCCAGCGCCAGCAGCGCCGACACCACATCGTCCACATGGATGTAGTCGCGCAACTGCCGGCCATCGCCGTACAACGTGAGTGTCTGATCGGCGATGGCGAGGTGAATGAACCGGTTGATGATCCCGTAGGCGGTGCGCCCGGCCGGCTGGCCTGGCCCGTACGGGTTGGTGACACGCGCGATGGCAAAGCGCAACCCGAACAGCCGCCGATACAGCCGCAGGTACTGCTCCACCGTGCGCTTGTGGATGGCGTGAACGGAGAGCGGTTCGCCCATCGCCAGTTCGTCGGCCGGCATCGACTCGGGCCGGCCGTACTCGAGGCGCGAGCCGACGGCGATCACCTTCGCGGTCGGATTGACGTGACGCAAGGCATCCAACAGCACGAGGGTGCCGCGGCAGTTGACGTCGAGGTCGGTCCAGGGCTCTTCCATGCTGCGCAGCGCGCCTGACTGCCCCGACAGGTTGAACACCACGCTCTGCCCGGCCACCAGCCGCGACACCAGGCTGTGATCGCGCAGATCACCCTCGATGACGTCGACGCCGTGGGATTCAAGTTCGCTGACCAGGGCGGCGTGGCGCTCGCGTGACGGCGTGAGGACGCTGACGCGCGCGCCAAGCAAGACGAGGCGGCGGGTCAGGTTGCTGCCGATGAACCCGAGGCCGCCAATCACGAGCACGGGCATGCGCTGGAAGGCACTCATCAAGATCCCGCCGGCTCGAACAACCGATCCGCCGATACCAACTCGACGTCGGAGTAAGTGGTCACGTGATCGAGAACGCGGCGCAAGACGTCCTTGAGCACCGCATCCACCTCCCAGTAGTGGGTCGCGATGCAGAAGTGTCCGCCGGCGCGGCGCGCCTCTTCAAAACCCGCCACCAGTTCGGCGACCGTGGTGCCCGGAATCAGGCTGTGGCAGCCAAATTCCGCGTGGTTGGCGTAGCGAAGCACGTGGGGATAAATCAGGCGATCGGCCTTCGTCCGGCCGGTCCGGGAACGATACTGGCGAATGCGCCACCAGTTGACCGGCGTGTAGCGGTCCCACGGCCGCATCGACGGCCTGAAGGAGAGAAAGGTACCGAGCAGGTTCAGCCCCGCCCGGCTGATCGCCTCGAATCCCCGCTTCGACAGCGCGTTGTGCGGCGGCACGAACATGGTCAGGCGCGTGTCGAGGACCCGCTCCAGATACGAACGGCCCTCGGCGAGCCGGCGCTCGAGATCGGGCGCGACCTGGAACTCGTAGCCGTCCGGAAAATCCTCGTGCGTGAAACCGTGCTGGACGATGGTCACGCGCCCGGCCGCGACGTGAGTGCGCAACCGCTCCACGAGCTCGGGGTTCTCTTCAAGGGGAAACGTCCGACCCGCCTGCCAGTACTGCTGCGGAATGGCCTTGTCGGCGAAGCCCGCGGCATGCGGGACCACGGCCAGGGCGACCGGCAACCGATCCCAGATGTCGTGGTAGACGGCCTCGAGACGATCCGGATCCGTGAAGAACGAGGTGTCGTCGTCTCGCAGGGCGACCTTCACGCCGGGGCTCCCGGCGCGAGCACGGCGTCGGCGTAGACGCGCTCCAGTTCCGCGGCAATGGTGTCCCACGAAAACTTCTGCATCGCCCAGTGACGCGCCGCCGTCGCCATGGTGGCCCGGCGCGGTTCCGATTCCAACAGGCTGAGCACGGCGTCGGCCAACTGGTCGGCGTTGCCGTTCTCGAACACGAGACCGCTCACGCCGGGCGACACCGTCTCGGGCAAGCCACCCGCATCGGACACGACCACCGGGGTGCCGGACGCCTGCGCCTCGATCGAGGTGAGCCCCAGCGCCTCGGGGAACGTCGATGGCACCACGCTCACGGCCGCATCGCGATACACCTCCGCAAGCTCGGCATCGACGTAGGTGGGCCCGCGCAGCTCGATGCGATCGTTGGCGTCACAGCGAGCCTTGATCTCCGCGTAGTACCCGGACGGCTGCGCGTCCCAGTACGAATGCGGCCCCACGATTCGCAGCCGCGCTTCGGGCGCGCGCTTGCTGATGAACTGCTCGAACGCATCCACCAGCACCTTCACGCCCTTTCGAGCTTCGACGCGGCCGACGTAGAGAATTCTGGGCGCTGGCTCACCGGCTCCCGGTTTGAAGAGATCGCAGTCGACGCCGTTGTAGACGGTCGTCACCGACGCGCGCACCCCGGGATACCGCTCCACCGTGTGCCGCTCGATGAACTGCGACACGCACAACACGCGGGAGGCCATGGCGAGCCCACGCGCGAACAGGCGACGGTCCCAGGCGCGATAGCCGAATCCCCAGCCGTAGTCCATGCTGTGCAGCGAGATGATCAACCGCGCCCGCGACCCGGCGGGGTGGCTCAGCCACAAGCCCGCTGGCCGGCTGTGGTGATGCACGACGTCCACTGACAGCCGTGCCAGCACGCGGCGCACCGCCAGGTAGTACCAGAGGCCGCGAAAGAGCGCCGCCGTGCGGCCGCGATCCAGCCACGCCGGAATGGTCAGGTAGTGATAGTGCACGCCGTCGATCGTGTCTTCGGTCACGGCGTCCCCGCGGTCCCGCGAGATGACGTGCACCTCGTGACCGCGAGCAGACAGGCGGACGGCGGCATCGCGGATCCAGCGCTCGATCGCGCCACCCTTGATCGGCGGCACCGGTAGCAGTTCAGGCGCCACGTGACAGATTCTCATGCGGTACGGCGGGACTGAAGTCCCGCCCTTCTGGTGGCCCCTATCGACCCGCCCAGCTCGTCGATCACCGCCGCCGTGACGCGGGCGGCCGAGTGGCCGTCCGTGAACTGGCACTGATCGCGCACCACTTGCCGCCGGCCTTCCGCGTCGAGTGACGGATCGCCGAGATACCGGGCCACCGCCGCCACCATCTCGGCGGCCGACGTCGCCACCCGCACGGCGTGGCGGTTGGTGATGTTCACGTAGTGGGTGAACTTGTAGTACCGCGTGGCGGAGCTGACATAGGGCTCCACCTCGGGACCATCGAAACAGATGTTCACCACGGGAGTGTCGAAGATGCACGCCTCAATGGTGATGGTTGACGCCACGTTCACCACCGCATCGGCGTGGCACAGCGTATCGCCGAGGTGACGCTGGTGCTCGGGCATCACGTCGATGGCGAGTCCGTCGGCGACGGTCACGGTGCTGCGGAACGGCTTCTCGATGATCACGTGCGGCACGCCCGCAAACTCGCGGTAGGCCGCCACCTCGTCGCGCGGGTGCAGCCGCACCAGCACCTGCGCGCCCGCGAGCGGCCCGTGCTCGATTGCCACCGCCAGCTCGCGCAGGACGTAGTCGTGGTGCCGGTACAGGGACCGCGGTGTGGTGGTGAGCACGATGAGCTTGCGGGCCGGGTCGGCGCCGATGCGCGCGAAGAACTCGGCGCGGGTGCTTCGGGCCTGCGGGCGAAAGTGCACGTCGAACTGCGGCGCGCCGGCCACGCGCACCGCCTCGGGACGGTAGCCGTGCAGCCGCACCGCCTGGTCCTTCATGATGTCGTTCCACACCACGAGACGGTCGGCTTGCCGCACGGGCAGGAGCTTGTTGGTGAAGTTGTCCCAGCTCGCGTCGATCACCATGCAGGGCACGCCACGACGCCGCGCGGTTCGCATCAAGGGGACCTCGGAGAAGACCAGCCCCGGGTTGGCGCACACCACCAGGGCCGGACGATGCTGATCGAACAGGCGTTCCGTCTCCGGGTGCGATACCAGGCGGTCCGACAGGGCGTAGGGCGCAGCGGCGCGCGAGACGAGGCGGCCCAGCAGCGACTTCAGCCCGAGCCAGCGGATGATGCCGTTGGCCCGCGCCTCCATCATGCGGATGCGCACCGACTCGGTGCGGCCGCGGCTCAGGAAGCTGGCCTGCACCAGCGACAGCAGGCGCGCTTCGAGACCGGAGGGCACATGCGCCGGCTGATCCAGCAGTAACACGCCCGGGCGCTCGAACTCCTTCACGAATGCCGCATCGCGCGCCATCGGCGACAGCAGCACCACCGGCAAGGTGGCATCGAACTCCCGCAGCCGGTCGAGCAGGCCGCCGGCCCGCAGCATGTTGCCGGCACTGGTGCCGTGCGGCACCGACACGAAGATCGACCGCGTCACGCCCGCGCACTCCCGGGCCCGAAGTGGCGGACCTCAAACGGCACGGTGACCAGCCCGTCCTGTTCGTCGGCCAGGCTGTCGACGCCGCCACCCGCGCCGACCACCGCGAACCGCGGCCCCGCCACGATCTCATCGTAGGACCCGAGCTGGTGGGCGTCGGTAATCGACAGGCGCAGCACGTACTGCCGGGGCCGCAGCGGCAGCCGGCCAAAGCGCATCTCGATGGCGCCGGATCCCGACACCGTGGCGGGCATGTCGGCGCGGACGCTGCTGGCGGTGGTGACAATGACGCCGGTGTCGACGTCGACAATGGCCACCTGGAACACCGGACGCTCCACCGGCCTGGTCGCGGTGTAGCCGCCCCGCACCACCAGGGTGTCTTCGGCGGCAAACGTCGTCGCCGGCGCCATGGACTGGTTGAACAGCTCCACGGATTCGAAGCGCACTTCGCCGGTGCCGCCACGATGGCTTTGCAGCGACGTCTCCTGGTTCGCGAGCGCCTGCAGGTTGACCTCGTTCATGTAGCGCTCGGCGATCTCGCCCGCGGGACCGTGCGCACGCACGGCGCCTTCCTCCATCCAGAGGATCTGACTGCACAACCGCCGCACGTTCCACATGTCATGCGAGATGAACAGCACCGTCTTGCCGGCCGCGATCAGGCCGCGCAGCGCCTCGAGCGCGCGGCGCCGGAACGCGGCGTCGCCGACCGACAGCACTTCGTCAACGAGGACGATGTCGGGCCGGCTGTGGATCGCGACCGCGAAGCCAAGCCGCGCATAGAGGCCGGACGAGTAGCGTTTCATGGGCGTGTCGATCAGGCGCTCGACGTCGGCGAAGTGGACGATCTCGTCGAATTGCCGATCGATTTCCTTGCGCGTCAGCCCGAACAGGCCGGCCCCGAGGTACACGTTCTCGCGCCCGGTGAGCTCGGGGTGAAAGCCAGCGCCCAGCTCGATCAGCGACACCACGTGGCCGGCAACCCGGACCTTGCCGCTGGTCGGCCAGGTCACCCGCGAAATCAGCTTCAGCAGCGTCGTCTTTCCCGCGCCGTTGCGGCCGATGATGCCGAGCCCGGCGCCCTGGGACACCTCGAACGACACGTCCTTCAGGGCGTGGATCGTCGAGCTGATTTTCCCGCGCGTCGCGCTGTGCACGTCGCCGTTGTTGCCGCGCCAGCCGTCGATGCTGGACGCCACGAGGTCAACCACCGTCCGGGAGCGGCCGGTGCGGTAGCGCTTGCTGGCGTGTTCGAGTTGGATGGCGAGGGACACGGGGCTTAGATCACGTCGGCGAAGTACTTGTCGGTCTTCTTGAACAGGACCGCGGAACACAGCAGCAGCCCCAGAATCAGCGCCGCCGAGATGCCGACCACGTCCCACTCGGGCGCGCGGTTGAAGATCAGCACCGCCCGCAGCCCCTCGACCACGCCGGTAAGCGGGTTGAGCAGGAAGAACGGCCGGTACGCCGGCGGCACCGCCGACAGCGGATACGCCACCGGCGTGAGATAGAGCCACAACTGCAGGCCAATCTGCACCACCGGGTTGACGTCGCGGTAGAAGACGTTGAGGGCCGAGGTCGCCAGCGTCACGCCCAGCGTGAACAGCAGGAGCAACAGGGCGAACACCGGGACCAGCGCCATCCACCGGCCGACGCCGACCTGGTAATAGACCATCAACAGCGCGAACAGGCTGGAGGCGGCCGCCAGATCGACCAGCCGCGAGCCGACCTGCGCGAGCGGAACGATCTCCCTGGGGAAGTAGGTCTTGGTCACGATGTTGCGGTAGGTGACCAGGCTCATCGTGCCCGAGTTGACCGAGTTCGAGAAGAAGAACCACGGCACCAGCGCGGCGAACGCAAACAGCGGATACGGCGCGCCGCCCGACGGCATCTGGCCCAAGCGCGAGAACACCAGCGTGAACACCGCCATCATCGCCAGCGGCTGCGCGATCGCCCAGCCGGCGCCGAACAGCGACTGGCTGTAGCGCCCCTTGACCTCACGCCGCGTGAGGTTCATGAGCAGCTCGAGGTACGCCGCCATCGAGATCCGCTCGGGCTTGTCGCTCAGTTGATGGCTGGTCGTCAATCGAGGACAAACTCCGACTTCCAGTTCTCGTCTTCCGCCCGCTTCGGCTGGTCGGCCTTCTCGAGCAGGAAATTCTCGAGCACGAGCACATCCATGTCGCTGCGCATGAAGCAGCGGTAGGCGTCTTCCGGCGAGCAGACGATCGGCTCGCCGCGGACGTTGAAGGACGTGTTGATGATGACCGGACACCCCGTGCGCCGATTGAAGGCCTCGAGGATGTCGTAGTAAAGGGCGTTGGTCTCGCGGCGCACCGTCTGGATGCGCGCCGAGTTGTCGACGTGGGTGATCGCCGGCACGGTCGAGCGCGGCACGTTCAGCTTCTCGATGCCCCACAATGCATCGGCCTCGGGCGGCACCGGAATGCGGCGTTCCTGGTTGACGTCGGCGACGAGGAGCATGTACGGACTGTCACCGTCGAGCTCGAACCAGTCGGCGGCGTGCTCGCGCAGCACCGACGGCGCGAAGGGCCGGAACGACTCGCGGAACTTGATCTTCAGGTTCATCTGCGCCTGCATCTTGGGCGACCGCGGGTCGCCGATGATGGACCGTCCGCCCAGCGCCCGCGGCCCGAACTCCATGCGGCCCTGCATCAAGCCGACGACCTTCTCCGAGGCAAGCGCTGCCGCCACTTCGTCGGCCACCGCCGACGGTTCGACCCGGCGCGCCACCCACCCACCGCGCTCGATCGCCAACGCGATCTCGCTCTCCGAGAAGGACGGCCCTAGGTACGAGCCACTCATGCCATCGGAATACTTCAAGGGGCCTAAGGTGCCTAAGGTGCCTGGGGTGCCTAGGGTGCCAGGGCCAGGGGTGCCAAGAGGGCGTTCCCAGGTACCGGCCGCCTCGGGGCTGACGCGCGGCTGATCCAAATGCCGATGCCACAGGCTGAGCGCCACGCCGAGGGCGCCGCCGGCATCGCCGGCCGCCGGCTGGATCCACACCTGGTCGAACGGTCCTTCGCGCAGAATGCGGCCGTTGCCCACGCAGTTGAGCGCGACGCCCCCCGCGAGACACAGGTCGCGCATGCCGGTCTCACGATGCGCGAAGGCCGTCATCTTCAACATCACCTCTTCGGTGATCTCCTGGATCGAGCGGGCGAGGTCCATCTCGCGCTGCGTCAAGGGGCTTTCCGGCTTGCGCGCCGGACCACCCAGCAGCTGCTCCATCCGCGAACCGGTCATGGTCAGCCCGTGCGCGTAGGTGAAGTAGTCCTGGTTCATCCACACACTGCCATCGTCCTTGATGTCGATGACGTGGTCCTTGATGGCCTTGACGTACTTGGGCTCGCCGTACGGCGCGAGTCCCATCACCTTGTACTCGCCGGAGTTGACGCGAAAGCCGGTGAAATAGGTGAACGCGGAATACAGCAGGCCAAGCGAGTGCGGGAACCGGAGTTCGTGCAGGATCTCGAGGTCGTGGCCCCGGCCGACACCGATCGACGAGGTCGCCCATTCACCGACGCCGTCGATGGTGACCACGGCGGCCTGCTCGAACGGTGACGGATAGAACGCCGAAGCCGCGTGCGATTCATGATGCTCGCCGAACAGGATCGGTCCCTCGTAGCCGTCCAGCTGATCGGCAATGTCATCCGACATCCAGAGCTTCTCGGTCAGCCACAGCGGCATCGCCATCAGATACGAACGCAGGCCCAGGGGCGCCGACGCGACGTAGGTCTCGAGCAACCGCGAGAACTTGACGAGCGGCTTCTCGTAGAAGCCGACCAGATCGAGTTGCGCCGCGGTGATGCCCGCCTCGCGCAGGCAGTAGGCGACGGCCTGCGCCGGAAACGACGCATCGTGCTTCTTGCGGGTGAAGCGTTCTTCCTGCGCGGCCGCGACGACCCGGCCATCCACCACCAGGCAGGCGGCCGAGTCGTGGTAATACGCAGAGATGCCGAGAATGAACTTGGGCAAGCGCTAGAACAACGTGTAGATGAACGGCGCGACGGCGCTCGACTGCGCGAACACGATCAGCAGGCCGAACAGCAGGAAGACAATCACGATCGGCATCAGCCAATACTTCTTTTCCTGCTTGAGGAACTGGAAGAACTCGGACAGCACTCGACTTTTGGCCATGTCATTACCTCAGTACATCTTCTTGTAGTGATCGGGGAGGCGATACCGGGCCGGGTACGGCGACCAGCCCGGCCAATTGCGCCGTTTCCTGGCGAGAGGATCCTTGCCGGTGAGCCGCCACAACAGCCCCAGGGGACTCAAGACCACCGCGAAGATGACGGTCAGGATGATCCGGGCGTTGATGTAGCCGAGAATCATCGCGAAGCGCCACCACACCGCGCTTGGCCACTTCAACAGCCGGGGCTGCACCAGCCCGAGCACCAGGAGGACGGCGCCGATCGGGCCGACGATCTGCGCCGTGAGCATGCGCTCGCGCCAGACCATCGCCGCGGCAATGAGCAGGAGGACGATGCCGACCGAGACGCCGAACGACTTCTCGGGGTTGGCCGGACCTTTGGATGTCATGTTGTCGCTACCGTGAGGGGTGGGGCCAGGCGTGGCGCGCGCAGAGCTCGTATCACCGCCAGGATCGCGATGACGATCGAGACGGCGAGCGCGTAACGCGAGGCCGGGACTTCAGAGATCTGGGCACCGATGCGAAAGTTCGCCAGGGTGTAGGCGGCGACGAAGGCCCAGGTAAGGGCCGCGGGCAACTGCGCCAGCACGATGGCGGCAACCGGGACCGCCAGGAAATAGAAGTTCCACAGTGCGCGTTCCGGGGTCGCCACGTAGACGAACGCCAGCAACGCCGGAATCGCTCCGGCACACAGATCCTTGAGGATCTGCGGCGCCTGCTTCCAGCCCACCGGCAGCATCAGGTTGAGCGCGCCAAAGGCCCCGAACAGGCCGAACGCAGCCGTCGCCGGCGTGACATGTTCAAGCCACAGCCGGAGATATCCACCGGCAAGGGGCTTGGACGATGGGTTGTCGTTGTAGCTGTAGTTGAAGGCCGACATCAGCACGAGTTGCAGCGCCACCCAGGCGGCGGTGACTGCCACCGCCAGCGTAATCCGGACGCGGAATGTCTTCCACTCGCGCCCGAGCGCGGCGGCGGCGGCCGCGATGTAGAGCGGCGCTGCCGCAAACTCCTTGGCGAAAATGCCGATGGTGGCAAGCGTCCCGGCAGCCCTGGTGCGGCCTCGCAGCAGGAGCAACGTGGTGATTGGAGCGAAGCACAGCACGAGCGGATCCGCGTTATAGGGATGGTAGACGGTCGAGAAACTGCCGGCGCCGAGCGCCGACAGCCAGATGGTCAGCGTCACCGCGCGCGGCGCAAGCCCGAGCGCCAGCGCGAGTCGGCCGGTGGCTACCGCCGCCGCGGCGTTGGCGACAGCGGCATAGGCGCGCCAGCGCGGAAGCGATGGCCCGGGGAAGGACTCGACCACCGCGGGAACGAGAATCCGGAAGCAATTGAGGTCGGCGCACCCCGGAACGATCACGCCCTGACCGACCTTCTCCATCATGCCCTGGTCGGATGGCGTGGGCGCCGGCGCGAGCCACGCGACGAGGCCAAGAATGGCCAACACGCCGGCGCCGTGCCACCAGGCGGTTCGCCAGAAGATGGCGGGCTCGCCGTGGCCGATCATCGCGATGCGGCGCTTCCCTTCACGGCAGCCAACGCCCGGATCGCCGGCGCCAATCCCCTGGCCATCGTTGCGTTCCCTTCGGCGTTCAGGTGCATGCCGTCGAACGCGATGTCGAGGTTGTTCAGGTCGACCGAGTCGCGCAGATCGACATAGCGAACCCGCGGGTCGTTTGCGAAGTGGCGGGCAATCATGCCGATCACGGCGCGCTGCTGGTCATCGTGAACTCGCGCATCCTCCTTGACCTTGCGGGGCTGCCCCGCAATCGCGACCACCTTGCCGCGATCCAGGGCGTAGCGGGTCGCCACGTAGATCGCCTGGCAGTAGTTCGCCCAGGGAGAGGCGCAGCCGGCCTCGCTCGTCAGTGAAACCGCCGGCGGTGCCTGGTTCGAGAGCCGATCGAGCTGCCTGCTGAGCGATTCCGATACCGCCCCGGCGGCCTCGAGCGCCGACGCTGAGGTGCGATCGGCCAGGCCGGGCCGGAACACGGTTCTGCCGGTGGGCTCATTGCGGGCATCGGCATACGCCGCGTTGAGGTCACCGCCGTAACGCAACGACCGGGCCTTCTCGGTGAGGGCGAGAGGCAGAATCGGAAAGTAGCCGGTCATGCGGAACACCACCGACTCGTGGCGATAGACGGCCCGGTTGGGGGCCAGGTCGCCGCTGAGATCGTTGTATCCCTCGTACAAGGTGACCACGTCGAAGTCGAGGAACTCGAAGTCCTGCAGTGTGGGCAGGAACGAGTAGGCGCCCTCGTTGTTGAAGCCGAGGTTGATGACCCGCGCAGGGGCTTCACCGCGTTGCTCATTCAACCTCCGCTCGAGGAGGGCGGGGATGGCCTCATCCCACGTTACGCCGTAGCCGAACGCGGTGCTGCCACCGAGCATCGCGACTCGGAGCTCACCGGGCTGCTTGGCGCCGACAATCGGCCCGCGATAGCCCCATCGGTTCAGGCCGGCGGAGCGCTCGGCGCGCCGATGAAGGTAGAGGTCGGCGGCCAGCGCCACCATCAACGGCACCACCACCGACAGAACGACCGCGACGACCGCAAACACGATGAACTTGCGCCTGGTGAGCGCCATTACGCCTCCACTCCGCGGAGTTCCCAGTGCGATCGCGCGGCGACCACCAGGCCGACGGCCGCGACCGCCGCCAACAGAATCAACAGCGGCTCAATCGGCACGCGATGTCGATAGTGCGATTCGAGCACCAGGTGGGGCAAGGTGCGGGAGGCGATGATCCCCAGGACCAGCGCCGTGCCCGCGGCGGCGGCGCCACCGGCGATCACCCGCCTGGCCGCGATGACCGTCCCCGCGCACGCCAGCGCGTAGGCATAGAACCACAGGCCGTAGTAGTACGCCGAGCCCTTTGCCAGGAACACGAGGTCGAATCCGCCAAACGGTTGCGTAAAGAACTGGACGGCGAAGTTATGCACGACAGCGCGGCTGAGCGTTACAGCGACGAGCGCCGGCTGCTGACGAAACTGTGCGAGTGCCGCACCGGGATCCTCGAGCGGCCCGATCAGGTCCTTGCGCGTCCGAACCACATCGCCTTGTCCGGTGTACAGGCGGTCGAAGTGTTGGCGCAGACGGAGGCGGCCCGCCTGAGTGGACACCGACGGCACGATCAACGGTGTCACCACGAGGACCACGCCAGCCACTACCCACGCGGCGGCCCGCCAGGAACCGCCGAGCGCGCGGCGCCTGAAGGCGAATGGCATCCAGGCGAGGACCAACGCCAGGAGGAACGCGCTGGTCTCCCTGACAGCGATGGCGCATCCGAGCAGCACACCGATCGTCGCCCACGCCAGACCGTCAGCCCTGCGGGCTTCGATAACCCGAACCAGCATCCAGGTAATCAGCAGCGTGAGGAAGACGTCCACCGCCTGGTGGCCAATGGCCGCGGCCGCAAACAACAGCGGAAAACTGAGGGCCGCGAAGAGCGCCGCCACCCGCGCGGTTGCCAGGCCAAAGAGCTGCCGCGCCACCAGGAAGAGCAGCACACACGCCAGGGCTCCCAGCACCGACTGGACCGCGCACAAGACGAAATAGCTGTGCCCCGCAATGGCGTAGACCGCTCCGGCGAACCAGACATAGCCGAGCAGCAGCAGCGGATAGCCCTCACGAAATGACGCCGGTACACCTTCGCCGCTGGCAATCGACCAGGCCAGGGCGTCGTAAACCGGGCCGTCCCCGCCGGTCGCGAGATAGCCAGGGTCGGTCATGACCCGGCGGAGGTACAGGAGTCGCAACCCCAGAGCCACGAGGAACACGGCGAGCATGAAGGCACGATCGCCGGCCATCGCCTTGCGCGCCAGGCGGGAGGCAGCCTGCCACCGGGCAGGAGTGGACGCCAATCCCGAAACCCACCCGATCAAGGCGAGGCCGGCCACGACGGCCCCAAGACCCACCCACATGTCGTAGCGAACGAGGGCGGCGGCCAGCACGCAAGCGCCGGCCAGCACGGGCACCACAAATATCGCGGACCTGCCGGGCGCGCGCCCGGACTTGCCCATGTGCCCAGCCGACCAGCCGAGTGCGCCCACCAGCGCCATGCCGCAGAAGCCGCGCGCGTAGAGCCGGTAGAACGCCGTGCTGAACCGCGAAGGGTCGGCGAGTTGCGGGGTGAACATCGCGAGCAGTAACAACAGATGCAACGCCATCCCCACGGCGATCGCCGGTGGCAATACTTGCGAAAGGGGCGCGTGAATGGCTCGTGAGGCGAGCCAGGCCCAGAGAGCGACGGCGGCCCAATAGGCGACGGGAATGACCACCTCGTTCGCGCCGCTCGACGCGATGTACAGCACCAATTGGGCCCGGTCGGGCACCACCATCACAACCACGACGGCGGCGATCACGAACAGGACGCTGGCGGCCAGACCGGCAACCTTCACCGGCACGGGTCCGCCCCGCGGCTCAATCGAATGGTAGAGTGATCGCACTCGAGTAGATGCCGAGCGACCCCAACCACCAGCCGCCAGTGCCTGTCGCGCGTGTAATCACGCGCCTCAATATCGGCGGCCCGTCCATTCAAGCGACGCGTCTCACCAGCGCTCTCGAGCGCCACGGCTTCCACACGCGCCTGTTCCACGGACGCCTTGGCGACGGTGAAGGCGACATGTCGTATTTGATTCCGGCGGGCGCCGACACCGTGTACTTGCCGCGACTCCAGCGTCAGCTGTCGCCGATCGACGACCTCCGCACGGTGTTCGCGTTGTATGCGCAGTTCAGGCGGTTGCGGCCGGTGATCGTTCACACGCACATGGCGAAGGCCGGGATGCTGGGCCGCATGGCCGCCGCCGCCTACAACCTGACGCGCGGCGCCGCGCCCCGCGCGCGCGTCGTGCACACCTATCACGGCCACGTGCTCGACGGGTATTTCAGTCCGGTGATGACCAAGGTCTTCATCACGCTCGAGCGCGCGCTGGCCACCGTGAGCGACGCCATCGTCGCGATCTCGCCGGCGATTCGGGATGAGTTGCTGAACACGTATCGCATCGGGCGCGACCGCCAATTCCACGTGGTCCCGCTTGGATTCGACCTGGCGCCGTTCGCCGCCGTCGATGCGGCGGCCCGCGCCGAGGCGCGCCGCACGCTGAACCTGCCGCCTGGCGTGCCGGTGATCAGCACGGTCGGCCGGCTGACGGCCATCAAGCAGCACCGGCTGTTCCTCGACGTGATCCGGCGGACGACTGCCGGCCACCCGGATGTCATTGCGCTCATCGCTGGTGGCGGCGAGCTGCAGGCCGAACTGGAAGCCCACGCGGCGGCGCTGGGCATCGCCGGCAACGTGCGGTTTCTCGGCTGGCGCCGCGACCTGGCCACCATTTACGGCGCCACCGATGTCTTTCTGTTGACGTCCCGCAACGAGGGCACGCCTGTGGCCCTGATCGAGGCGATGGCCACCGGCGTCCCGGGCGTCAGCACGGCGGTGGGCGGGGTCAAGGACGTGATCAACTCGCCCGACGTCGGCCTGCTGGCGCCGTTCGGCGACGCCGACGCCCTGGCGGGTCATGTGAACGGGTTGCTGTCGGACGCCACCCGCCGCGACACCATGGGCGCCGGCGCCCGCGCGACCGTCCTCGAGCGTTACGGCATCGAGCGGCTGGTCCGGGAAATCGCCGCGATGTACCGCGACCTGCTGGCCCGGCCCTAGGATGGAATGCTGATGCGCCAACGCGCCCTGCTCGTGATTTGCCTCGTCGCCCTGGCGCACGCGGCGCTCTACATCGTCTACCAAGGCCCGGACCGCGACGCCATGGTCAACTGGAGCGACCAGCGCGGCTATCAACGGCTGGCCGAGAGCCTCGCCACCACCGGGCAGTTCACCCGCTATGCCGGCACC
This sequence comes from Vicinamibacterales bacterium, assembly GCA_041659285.1. Classification (NCBI taxonomy): domain Bacteria; kingdom Pseudomonadati; phylum Acidobacteriota; class Vicinamibacteria; order Vicinamibacterales; species Vicinamibacterales bacterium. Next base: position 234,166 of record JBAZYO010000004.1, read on the forward strand.
GAGACGTTCGCGCCGGAAGTGATTCGCACGCCCGGCTACCCGGCGTTTGTCGCGGTCGTCTACCTGTTGGCCGGCGTCGGCAACAACACCGCCGTCGCCGTGGCGCAGGCGCTGGTGTTCGTCGCGATCTGCCTGCTGGTCTTCGTAGTGGCGCGACGCGTCAGCGATCAGCGGACCGCCCTGGTCGCCGCCGGCCTCACCGCCGTGTATTCGCCGCTGCCCTATTTCGGCGCGCTGGTCGTGACCGAGCTGTGGACGGCGTTGGTCGCCACCGCGGCGATCGTGGTCGCCCTCCGCGCCGCGCAAGACGGCAGGCTCCGCGACTTCGCGCTCGCCGGTTTCCTGTTCAGCGTGACGACCCTCGTCCGGCCGGCGTTCGTGTTGATGCCGTTCTTCTTCGCCATCGCAGTGCCGATGCTGGTCCGCCGTCAGCGCTCCGCCGCCATGCTGAAGGGCTGGAGCGTCCTCGCCGTGGCCGCTGCGATCACCTTGATGCCGTGGTTTGCCTACAACTACGTGAACCTCGGCCAATTCACCCTCTCGCCCGCCGGCGGCATTGGCCGAGGCCTGTGGGAAGGCTCCTGGCAGGGCCGATGGACGGGGCGGATACAGGCGGACCTGATCACACTCGCCGACACCACCGCTGACCGCGACGAACTGACCCGCCGCGTGCTGGCGAAAGCCGCGGCAGCCGGACTGCCGGCCGAGCCGATGCTCGACTACGTCAACGAGTGGCGTGACATTCGCGCCATCTGGGATACGCCCATCGATCCGATGGAACGGGTCCGCGCCCGCGTGGTGGCCGACGGTGAATACCTGCGCTTGGCCCTGGCGCACATGCGCGAAGATCCGCTCGGTCACATCCGGCGCCGCGTCGTGACCGGCACGTTCGTGTTGTGGGCCGCCGAGATCCCGATCAGGTACCGCGACATCAATGAGATGCCGGCGTCCGTGGTTCGATTGATCTGGCTGATTCAAGTGGTGCTGCTGCTGGTGGCGGCGGGGGGAGCGGTGGTCCTGGTTCGCGGCGGCCGCTGGCTCGAAGCGGTGATGCTAACGCTGCCGATCATCTACGTGACGGGGGTTCACTTGCCGCTGCTGTGCGAAGCGCGCCAGTCGTTGCCCGTAAAGCCGATCGTTCTGGCCCTGGCGAGCGTTGGCGTAGTGGAAATGACCCGCAAGAAGACCTGATCTGCGTCATCTGCGTCATCTGCGGCCCTGGCGTCACCGTCATCTGCGGCCCTGGCGTCACTTTCCCTGAAATCTGAGTTTCATGAACGCCAGCATCTCCGTCTTCCAGGCGCGGCTGTCGGCGCCTTCGGGACGGTTGATGTGATCGGCGATCTGCATCCCGAGCAGCACGTTGTCGTCCATGCTGTTGTTCAGGAACAACCCGTGGCGGCCCAGCGTGAGCAGGTTCGACACCTCATGCACGCCGTCGAGCACCGGGATAAGATGTTCCTCGAAGTTGAGCTCGTACACGGGATAGGCCGTCGGAATGTCGGCGACGTAGTACTCGAGCACTTCATCGGGCGTCACGTGGTAGCCCATCTTCATCAGGTCGCGTAACGCGAGCTGATACACCTCTTCGTCGCTGGCCTGCCACAGCGGCTCGTCCTTCCACAGCGACAGCTCGATGCACAGCACCGTCGAATCGGCCGGCACCATGTCGGGGCTCACGTTCTTCTGCTCCGACAGCCGGTTGACGCGGAACTGCGCATCGAGCAAATACACCCAGTGGTAATCGGTCATCCGCGCGCGCTTGAGGACGATGTAGATCAGCTTGAGGCTGCGGTAGCGCAACTTGCCGGCGTGCGACACCACCTCTGCCGGCAGGGACGGCGTCGTCATCGACACCAGCGCCGGCAGCGGCAACGTCGACAGCAGCAGGTCGCACTCGACGGCCTTCTCCTGCCCGTCTTCGCGATAGACCACGCGGGCCACGCGATCGCCTCCCTGCCCTGAGCCTGTCGAAGGGTCGCGCTCGAGCCGCACGGCCGGCGCGTTCAGCTTGATCACGTTGCCGGCGGCGCGCACTTCCGCCGCCATGCCCTCGTAGAGCAGGCTGATGCCCTTGCGCGGATACATGTACTTCGTGAAGTAGGTCGCCGGGTCCGCATTGATGCCCAGCGTGCGCAGGATGATGTTCTTCAGGTTGAGCTTGGCGACCCGCTGCGCCTGCTTCGACGAGATCTGGCTTGTCGGCAGGCCCCACACGCGCTCCGAATAGATGCCGAAGCAGAGGTCATAGAGCGTGCGGCCAAGGTTGCGGACGCCCCACTCCTCGAACGAGTCTTCCTTCTTCGCCGGCGCAAAGGTCGACTTGAGCGTCGCCACCAGGTAATCGAAGATGATCCGCGCCGACAGGAACGGGCTGACGCCCTTCAGCACCTGCAGCATCTCGAGCGGGTAGACGTACTCCTTGCCGCGCAGCAACACGCGGGTGCCGCGGGTCAGGACCAGGGGATCCTCGCCGAAGAAGTGCTTGATCGAGGCCAGCACGCGGCGGCTCTCCTCGGTCTCGCGGACGTGAAACGTGTGCGGCCCGAAATCGACGGCGTAGTTGCCGACGTTGATGGTCCGCGCCATGCCGCCGACGGCATCGTCGCGTTCGAGCACGGTGACCGGATAGCCCAGTTCACTGAGCCGCCACGCCGCCGTGATACCGGCCGGCCCGGCACCCAGAATCACTACCCGCTGCTTTCCGCTCATCCTCTCCTCATGTCGACCTGAGCGGCGCCGGCCAGAAAGGCGCGCAGCCGCTGCAACCCGTCTTCGAATGACACCCGCGGCGTGATGCCGAAGGTGTCGTGCATGGTGGTGTCCGCCGATCGAAACTCGATGTACTCGGCCACCGTGCCTTCGTGCCGCACCGACACGTCCGCCCCCGCGACCTTGGCCATCGTGCCAACCACGTCGTTGACGCTGACCGGAGCGCCCGACGCAAAGTCCACGGTGGCCCGGGTGCCGGCGGCGGCGACCAGCGCCAGGAAGCCGTCAATCGCGTCGTCCACGTACATGAAGTCGATCAGGTTCTGGCCGTTGCCGCGCACCACGAACTCGCGCTGGCCCGCCCGCATCGCCTGCAGCCACTTGGTGGTGATCTTGCGTGCGGCTTCGTAGGGTCCATAGGCGCCGAAGAAGCGCACGTTGACGTAACTGCCGACAGTGCCCTGCCGCTCGCAGAAGAACCGCAGGTATTGCTCCGACGCGAGCTTCGCAATCGCGTAGGGCAGCCGCGGCGACACCGCGGTTGCGGGCGTGACGGGCCCGCTCAAGCCGTCATATACCGCGCCCGACGAGAGGTAGACCACGTGATCCGCCGGGCAGTGCTCGAGGGTGGTGACGAAGGCGGCGGTGTTCGAGTCCAGGTCCCACCGTGGCCGTTCGGCCGACGCCGCCGGGTCGCCATTGGCGGCCAGGTACAGCATGGCGTCGGGCCGGCCGATGTCGCGGGCCATGGCCTGCACCGCGCCCTCGTCGAGCAGGTCGCAGCGCACCGGGCGCACGTGGGACAGGCCCTGCGCCTCGACGAACGCTTCGAGGCCCGGCGTCTGGTGGTAGACGGCGACGATCTCCCAATCGCGCGGTGCACGCAGCAGCACGTTGTGGCCGATAAATCCGGAGGCGCCGGTGAGGAGGAGTTTCACGTGAGCTTGGGACGTGCTTACTTCTTGCCGCTGACGGCGTCGTAGTTCTCGCGATACCAGGCAATGGCCTGGGCGACGCCTGCCTCGAGCGAGACCGTCGGCTTGAAGCCGAGCAGCGTCATCGCTTTTTCGATCGACGGCACGCGCAGGTCGACCTCGGGACCGGGGTGGGGCTTGAAGACGATTTCAGACTTCGAGTTGGTCAGGCGGATGATCAGGTGGGCGAGCTCGAAATTGGTCGCCGTGCCTTGCGGGTTACCGATGTTGAACGCCTGGCCGATCGCGGCCGGGTTCTCGGCGCAGCGCAGCACGCCGTCCACGAAGTCCGACACGAAGCACCACGAACGGATCTGCGTGCCATCGTTGTAGAGGGTGATCGGCAGGTTGCGCAGCGCCTGCAAGGTGATGCCGCGGATGGCGCCGTCACCGACTTGACGGGGACCATAGACATTGAAGGGCCTGACAATGGTCAGCGGCAGGTTGTCTTCGCGATAGTGGGCGTAGGACAGGTGCTCCGAGGCCAGCTTGCTCGCGGCATACACCCACCGGCTTTCGCCAATCGGCCCAATCGGCGTGAAGTCGTCTTCCTTGCCCTTGTGGATGAAGGCGCCGTAGACCTCGCTGGTGGAGAACTCGACGAAGCGTTCCACCCCGGTCGCGAGCGCGGCCTTCACCACCTGGTGCGTCCCGAGCAGGTTGACCTCCATCGTCCGCACGGCACTGCGATCCACCGTGTAGACGCCGGCGATGGCCGCGCAGTGAATGACAATCTGACATCCGTCGATTGCCTTGCGCGTCGCCTCGTAGTCGAGCACGTCACCCTGGATGAAATGCAGGTGCTTGTGCTCGCTGAGGTGCGCAAACTGGAGCGCATTGCGGTGCAGGTTGTCGTAGACGACGATTTCGTTGTCATCGACGAGCATCGAGACCAGGTGCGAGCCAATGAAGCCGGCGCCGCCGGTGATGCAGATTCTCTTGTTCTTCAATGCCATGTTGAGACGGTCCTCTGAACTAGTGCTTGCCGTTGGTGGATCGGGCGCGAACGGAAACGGGCTTGCGCTTTGGGGCGGGCTGCGGGGTCGGCTCCTGGCGCAAGGGAAACAGCCGGTTTCGCGCGACGCCGGCGTCGATCAGCTCTTGCAGCTGTCGGCCCGACTGGTCGAGCGTCGCCACGATGATCAAGTCGAACTCGACGGTCGCGTGGTCGGCAATCGGCAGCACCGGCATGCCGAGGAACTCGTGGTGGCCATCGTGATCGAACACGGCGACCGGCTCGAGACCAGACTCCTTCAGCGACAGGTACGCCAGTTCGGCGGCTTCGCCGCTGCCGCAAATCGCCACGCGCTTGCCGGCTTCGGCGCAGGCCTGGAGGGCGGTGCGCAGGTGCTGGCGCACCTCGCCGTAGAGATGCAGCGAGTAGTCCATGAACTCGTAGGTCAGGCGCGCCTTCTCGGTGATGCCGCGAGGCGTCACCAGGTAGGTGATCCGGTTGGGCTGCACGTTGACTACCTTGATGAAGCCCTTGTGGACCATGCGCTTCAGGTAGATGTTCGCGAGACCGAGCGCGATCCCCAGCTTGCTGGCCAGGCCGCGTTGCGTGACCTGCCCATTCTGGTGGACCGCTTCGAGCATCCTTAGATCGCGATGTGCTTCAACGTCCATTAGTGCTTAGTGCAGAGATGCAGTGGCCAGGGCGCGCTCCGCGGCGGCCCAGTCGTCCAGGTCGTCGATGCTGACGGAACGCTCGGCCGGCATGCGGTAGGCGACGACTCGGTCGCCATACAGACTGGGCCCCGGCCCGAACAACACCGTCGTGCGGCAGGCGTAGATCGCGCCGTTCATGACCCACGCTTCCGGCAAGTCCTGGCGGCGGTTGATGCGCTTGCGCACCGGCTCGCCGGTGGCGAACAACACGGCATTGCCGGCCGCGTCCACGCGCAGCGTGCGCGACGGGTGGCTGTGCGCCGGCACCTCGCTGACACTCAACACCGAGTCGGCGCCGGAACTCTCCAGCAGCGCCGCCGCGGCATCGATGTCGGCGACGGTGCGCAGCGGCGAGGTCGGCTGCAGGATCATTACCGCATCGGGGTGGTAGCCCGCTTCATCCTGCATCCACTTCGCGGCATGCTGGATGATCGGCAAGTGCGCGGTCTCGTCGCGCGACAACTCGGCGGGCCGCATGAACGGCACCTCGCAGCCCAGCGCCCGGCCGGCCTCGGCAATGGCCGCGTCTTCGGTGGAGAGGATGACCCGGTCCAGTCCCCGCGCCGCCTGGGCGGCCAGAACCGTGTAGTCAAGCAGCGGCTTTCCGGCCAGCAGCTTCAGGTTCTTGCCGGGAATGCCCCTGGATCCGCCACGGGCCGTGATGATGCCGAGAACCTTCACGCGCTCTCGAAGAACCGTTTCTGCGTGTAGAGCTCGGCCGACGCGAGGATCTCGACGACGGTGTCGCTCGCGTTGGGACGGTAGTAGATGTTGGATGACAGGTACGGACCGTGGGCCAGCTGCGCCGCGACGGCGGCGGCAATCTCGGTGGCGTCGTAGCCGACGTGCGTCACATGTTCGCCCGACAACCGCCCGTGCTGACGGCCCCCGATGTTCACCACCGGGGTGCCGAGGTACGAGCACTCCTTGATGCCGGCCGAGGAATTCCCCACGAGGCAGGCGGCGTTGGCCAGCAACGCCACGAACCGATCAGCGGGGACGTTGGTGATGAAATGCATCTTCGCTGTGAGCTCCGGGTGGCGCTCGCGCATGTGCCGCAGGCTGTCGGCCATCTCGCCGGTGCCGGCGTCCGCGTTGGGCCAGAACCAAATCGCCGGCACGTCGAGCGCCGCCACCGCCCGCAGCGTGGTTTCCAGGTGCAGCCGGTTGTCGGCCTCGGTGGTCACCGGGTGCTGCACCACCATCAGGAACGGCTGCGCCACGTCAATGGCATGACCGACGCCGAAGCTGTTGAGCTCATCGCTGGCAATCGACCGGTTCACCAGCGAGGCCAGTTCGACGTCGAGCGAGCCGGTGTTGAAGACGTACGTCGGGTCCTCGCCCATCGCCAGGACCCGCCGGTGCGCGTCGGCGTTGGTCACGAAGTGGATGTGGGCGAGCTTGGTGATGGCGTGGCGCACGCTCTCGTCGATGCTGCCGGTGACGTCCCCGCCCTCGATGTGGGCAATGGTGATGTTCAGGTACGCGGCCGCCATGGCAATGGCCAGTTGCTCGAAGCGGTCGCCACAGATCACCACCACGTCAGGATCGGCCTTGTGCAGTTCGTTGGTGAACTCCAGCGCCGTCAGGCAGGCCGTCTTCGCCATGGCCACGTGATTGCCGCCTTCAATCACGTTGAACAGCGAGGCGGCAATCTCGAACCCGCCGGCGGCGATGTCGTCGGCAATGTGGCGGCTGTACTTGTCGAGCAGGATCGAGCCACCCAGCATCAGCTTCAAGTCGATGTCCGGATGCGCGTGCAGCTTCTTGATCAGCAACTGGCTGCGCCCGTAGTAGGCGCGGCTGGTGATCGGAAAACAGATCTTGCGCTTCATAGGATCACACGCGACCGGGATTGTGGTTGATGACCACCGTCTTCAGCTCGCAGTAGACGTCCAGCGATTCGGTGCCCGGTTCGCGGAACCCGTTGCCGGAATTCTTCACGCCGCCAAACGGCATATGCGGCCCCGAGCCGAAGGTGGCGCCGTTCACCGACACCAGGCCGCCGCGATAGCGCGTGATGAACTCCTGCGCGCGGTGCACGCTCGCGGTGTGGATGGCGCCGGTCAGGCCGTAGTCGGTCGAGTTGGCCAGCCGCACGGCCTCGTCGAAATTGCGCGCGCGATACAGACACGTAACCGGGCCGAACAGCTCGTGCTGCGACACCTGGTCGTCGGCCGACACGCCCTCGAGCACGGTCGGCGCCAGGTAGTAACCGGGCGCGAGCGCGGCCACCGCCTGGCCGCCGGCGATGACCTTCCCGCCCCGTGACACCGCGCCCTCGACCTGGCCAATGAGGCGGTCGAGGCTGCCCCGGGAAATCACCGGCCCGCATTCGTCGTCCGGACCTGAGCCGACCTTGACCTTCGCGACGCGGTCGAGCATCACGGCGCGGAACTTGTCGTAGACGGCGTCGAACACGATGATGCGGCTGCCGGACGCGCAACGCTGGCCGGCATCCACGAACGCCGACGCCACCGCCCAATCCGCCGCCAGCTCGAGATCCGCATCGTCGCAAACCACGAACGGGTTCTTGCCGCCGAGCTCGAGGCACACCTTGGCGAGCACGGCGCGCTCGCTGACGGTCTTCTGAATCAACTTGCCGGTGGCCGACGAGCCGGTGAAGCTCACCACGCCGACGCGGTTGTCCTGCACGAGCGGCGCGCCGGCGTCGGGGCCAAAGCCCTGCACCGCGGCATACACGCCCACCGGCAACCCGGCGTCTTTCAGCAGGCGGCCGAATGCCACCGCGGTGTACGGCGTCAGTTCGTGCGACTTGGCCACCACGGCGTTGCCGCACAGCAGCGCCGGGAACGCCTTCCAGGCAATGCCCGCCAGCGGGCTGTTGAACGGCATGATCGCCGCGCAGATGCCGATCGGCGATCGCAGCGTCTGCACCGTCCGGTTCAGGACCGGGCTGGGCATCGTCTTGCCGTAGAAGCGGCTGCCCTCGCCCTCCATGAACACCGCGAGCTCCGCCGCCGACGCCACTTCCGCCGCCGCGCTCTTCCACGGCTTGCCGGTTTCCGCCTGGACGATGGCGGCGAATTGCTGCTCGCGTTCGCGCAGCAGCTGCGCCGCGCGGCCGAGCACCGCGCCGCGCTTGGGGGCCGGCACCTGCGCCCAGGCCTCGGCCGCACCCGCCGCCGCTGAGACGGCATGCGCGACTTCCGCCGCGCCACCGCGCGCGACCTGCGCGATCACCCGATCGTCCATGGGGCAGCGCTTGTCGAACGACGCCCCTTCGACGGAGGGAACCTCGACGTCGGCGATCCAGTGCGGAACGAAGGATGGATAGGTCATCGCTTGATGCGGGTCAGGACGGTGCGCGCGATCGAGGGACCATCAAGGCCGTGATACGCGAGCACCTCGGCGTTGGTGCCGCAGGCCGGCACCTCGGTCAGGCCAATCGCGCTGACGCCCGCGCGAACACCCGTCCGGGCGAGTGCCGCCGCCACCATCACGCCCTGGCCGAACTCGAGGTAGTGGTTGTCGAGCGTGACGATGTGCTTGAAGCCGCCCAGCGCCTCGCGCACCCACGTATCGTCTATCCGATTGAGCCACGGCAGGTCGATGACCGCGGCCGAGATGCCATGCGTCGCCAGTTCGTCGGCCGCGCGCCAGGCGTTGGTCAATAGCACGGTGCCATAGCCAACCAACGCCACGTCGGTACCAGGCTTCAGCACAACGCCGCGACCAACCTGCAGCGTGTAATCGGCGGGCATCACGTACGGCAGGTCCAGCGGCACGTTCACAAACCGCAGGTAGGTGCTGCCCGGGTTCTGCTCCACGGCCCAGCGGATGGCGAGCCGCGCTTCGCGCTCGCTGCACGGCTCGAACGCGACCAGGCCGGGCACGGCGCCAATCGCCGAGATGTCGCGAACCGACTGGTGAGAGTGGCCGGGCCCGCCCGGGACCAGCCCCGCCAGCGTCGCGGTGTAGATGATCTTCCGCTTCTCGGTGGCGTTGTTGTAGATGTTCTCGTTGGCGCGGGTCGAAAGGAAGCACGCGAACGAATGCACGACCGGCAGCATCCCCCGCAGCGCCATGCCGCCGGCGGCCGACACCATGTGCTGCTCGGCGATGCCGCACTCGATGAACCGCTCGGGCAGCTCCGCCTTGAACGCTTCGATGCCGCAGTCCGAGAGCAGGTCGGCATCCATCACGACAATCTCCGGACGCGTGCGGGCCATGGCGAGGAGCTCGTCGCCGTAGGCGAGCACGATCTTCTCGGGACTGGCGGGCGACAGCCGCACCGGCAGCGGCGCCGAGGTCAGGACCGCCGGCGGCAACCCCAGGCCCTCGAGCGTGCCGTTGACGCGGGTCAGCATCTCGCGCGTGGCGGCCACGTAGTCCTTGAGCGTCGGCGCGCCGGCATGGAAGTGATAGGTCTGGTCGCCGCACGCCAGGCCTTCCATGAACGACACGCCCTTGCCCTTGATGGTGTCGGCGATGAACACCTTGGGCTTGTCGGTGACGGTGGCGAAGTGCGCCAGCGTGTCGCGCAGCACCGCGAAGTCGTGGCCGTCGCCGCGGCGCACTTCCCAGCCGAACGCGCGGAACTTGTCTTCGATCGGGCCGAGGTCGCTGACCGCCGCCACCGCGGAATCCGACTGCAGCTTGTTGTGGTCGACGATCACCGTGATCTCGGCCAGGCCTTCGTTGGCCACCGGCTGCAGCGACTCCCAGATCTGGCCTTCCTGCAGCTCGCCGTCGCCGGTCATCACCACGATGCGGCTGCTGCGGCCGGTGTAGCGGTTGGCCCGCGCCATGCCGTAGGCCTTCGAGATGCCCATGCCGAGCGAGCCGGTGTTGGTGGCGATGAAGGGCGTGCCGACGTCGGGGTGCCCCGGCAGCCCGTTGAGGCGGCGCAGTTGCGGCAACAGGTCGAAACCGAGCTTCTCCATGCCGATCAGCAGCGAGTACAGCGCCGGCGCGTCGTGGCCCTTCGACGAAAAGTAGACGTCGGCGTCGCGGCTCTGGCCGTTGGGGTCGCGCAGGTGCTCGGTCCACAGCCACGTGATGATGTCGGTGGAGCTGAAGCTCGACCCGATGTGGCCGGAGCCGGCCTGCATGATCATGAACAGCGTGTTGATCCGGCAGAGGTCGGCGATGAGGCCGGCACGGACAATCGGATCGGCGACCCCGTCCCGTACCGCGCGAAACATCTCGCGCGAAACATACGACAACGAGTCGTCCCCGACCAGCGCGCGATCCGAAAAATCTTTCTCGCCCATGTTTCTATGCTCGCAGCCGGGAGTAAGAGTTTGGCAGTTGGAAGTCGAGAACGAAAGTCTGCGTCATCTGTGTCATCTGCGGCCCTGGTGTTATCTGCGGCATCACCTGGCAGTCCACCCGCCGTCGACGACGATGGTCGCGCCGGTCATGTAGGCGGAGGCGCGCGACGCCAGGAACAGCACCGCCCCGTTGTAGTCCGACTCGGTGGCCATGCGGCCCAGCGGCGTGCGCCGCTCGTACTCGGTGACGAACTCCGCCGCGTGGCCGGGCTCGCGGACGCCGCCCGGCACCAGCGTGTTGGCGCGAATGCCGAACGGGGCGCCGTACTCGGCCAGCCAGCGCGTGAAGTTCAGGACCCCCGACTTGGCCACGCTGTAGCCCACCGGTTTCACGTAGGTCGCGCCGCCCTTGCGCTTGTACTCGTACACGGACTGATCGGGCGAGACCAGGCCGTAGGTGGAGGAAACGTTGATGACGCTGCCTTCGCGCAGGCCCGCAGCGCGGTACTGCTTCACGAACGCCTGCGACACCAGGAACGTCGTCTTGAGGTGCGAGTCGATCATCGCGTCCCACGCCGCCTCGGGATAATCCTCGAACGGCCCGTTCTCGCTGCCGGCCGCGGCGGGCGATGAGCCCAGGCCGGCGTTGTTCACCAGCACCGTGACCGGTCCGAGCTCGGCCGCGACGCGGGCCATGGCGGCATCGACCGCGGCCTTGCCGGTGAGGTCGGCCATCTCGACGCGCACCCGATGGCCGGCGGCGGTCAGGGCGGCGAACGCATCGGCCGATCCGGCGACGTCGAACGCGGCCACGGCGGCGCCCGCCTGAGCCAGGGTCGCCACGTACTCGCGGCCCAGCCGGCCCAGGCCGCCGGTCACCACCGCCACATGGCCGGAAAGGTCGAAGAGCCCGTGGAACAGGCGATCCTGTATGTCTTTATTTGACAAGTGCTTAGCCTGCCTATCGGAGGGAGGGAGGGAGGATGGTGTTACAGGCCTCCGGCATTCCCGGTCACATGCTGGGCACGCGCGACCGGGCCACGTTCAAGAGCTGAACGAGCATTATACACCGCTCGTTCATGAAATGAACGGAGGGACCCGGCCCGGCAGCCGCCTTGTTCAAAAGATGAACAAGAGCCTAGCGGAGGGTGCGGTTGGCGCCGGCGTAGGTGCGCTTTTCGGCCACCACCCGCTCGATGATCTCGTCGAGCTTGACCTGCGGCACGTAGCCGATGGCCTGGTGAATCTTGGTGAGGTCGGGCACCCGCCGCGGCATGTCCTCGAAGCCTTCTTCGTAGGCCTGGTCGTAGGGAATGGTCACGATCTCGGACGTGCTGCCGGTCGCCTGCTTGATCCGCTCGGCCAGCGCCCGGATGCTGACCTCTTCGGTGTTGCCGACGTTGAAGACCTGGCCAATCGCGCTCGGCAGCACCATCAGCTTGAGCAGCGCGCCGACGACGTCGCCGACGTAGGTGAAGCTGCGCTGCTGCGTGCCGTCGCCGAACACGGTGATCGGCTCGTTCTGCAGCGCCTGGCGAACGAACGTCGGCACCACCATGCCATACTGCCCGGTCTGCCGCGGACCCACCGTGTTGAAGAACCGCATCACGATGACCGGCTGCTTGGTTTCCTTCCAGTACGCCAGTGCCAGGAACTCGTCGAGCGCCTTGCTGCAGGCATACGCCCAGCGGTGCCGCGTCGTCGCGCCCATCACCAGGTCGGCATCCTCGCGGAAGGGCACGTGCACGCTCTTGCCGTAGACTTCGGAGGTCGAGGCAATGAAGACCAGCTTCTTCTTCTTCGCCGCGTGCTTCAGGATTACCTCGGTGCCGTGCACGTTGGTCTCGATGGTGTGCACCGGCCGCTCGACAATCAGCTTCACGCCGACGGCCGCCGCCAGGTGGAAGACCACGTCGGCGCGGTCCACCATTTCGGCGACCAGCGAATCGTTGAAGACCGTGTCGATGGTGTAGTGGAAGCCGGGCCGGCCCTTGAGGTGGGCGATGTTGTCGATCGAGCCGGTGGACAGGTCGTCGAGGACAAACACTTCGTGGCCCTCAGCCAGCAACGCTTCGGCCAGGTGCGAGCCGATGAAACCCGCACCGCCGGTGATCAGAATACGCATGTGTGTCGCACTGTCCTCTCTAGGGGCCGGACGGCCGGCCGTGCCTTGATCGTATCCGCATTGCGCCTGGCTTCTCGAAACATTGTCCACATTTCGGCCTAGAGCGCCGGATCGTCCTGCAGAGTGAGCAGATACCGGCCATATTCACTGGCTGGACCAAACGCCGCCGCCAGCCTCGCCAGCTGTGCCGCCTCGATGAACCCCTGGCGGTAGGCGATCTCTTCCGGACACGCGATCTTCAAGCCCTGCCGGCGCTCGATCGTCTCGATGAACTGGCTGGCTTCGAGCAACGAGGCGTGGGTCCCGGTGTCCAGCCACGCATAGCCGCGGCCCATCACCTCGACAGACAAGGTCCCCTGCTCCAGGTACGCGCGATTCAGGTCGGTGATCTCCAGCTCGCCGCGCGGAGACGGCTTCAGGCCCTCGGCAAACTCTGATGCGCGGCCGTCATAGAAGTACAGACCGGTCACCGCGAAGTGCGACTTGGGGTGTGCCGGCTTCTCCTCGATCGAGGTGGCGCGGCCCGCAGCATCGAACGCCACCACGCCGTACCGTTCCGGATCCCCCACGTGATAGGCAAACACCGTGGCGCCATCACGCCGGCGATCGGCCGCCGCGAGCCGCTCAGGAAGGTCGTGGCCGTAAAACAGGTTGTCGCCGAGAATCAGCACCGAGGGCGCCCCGGCGAGAAATTCGCGCCCGATGATCAAGGCCTGCGCCAGCCCGCCCGGGTTGGGTTGCACCGCGTATTGCAGGCTGAGCCCCCATTGGCTGCCATCGCCCAGCAGCTGCTCGAACGTCGGCGTGTCGCGCGGCGTGGAAATGACGAGGATCTCGCGCACCCCCGCCAGCATCAGCGTGCTGAGCGGGTAGTAGATCATCGGCTTGTCGTAGATCGGCAGGAGCTGTTTCGAGACAGCACGGGTGGCGGGATACAGGCGCGTGCCCGACCCTCCGGCGAGGATGATGCCGCGCCGCGTGGTTCCACTGGTCGATTGAGTCATCGCGATTCTTCCTGGCCCCGGAGAGCCGGATGGTTGGGTCCCAACAGTTGCGCGTCTTCCAGTCCGGTAATGGCCGCGCGGCCCATCGCCAGTTGCGCTTCGGCCGTGCTGCCGCCGATGTGCGGCGTGCCGAGAAAGGTCGGCAAGGCCAGCAGCTGCGGATTGGCCTCCGGCTCCATCTGGAAGACGTCGAACGCGGCGCCCGCGAGGTGGCCGTTCGAGAGCGCCTCGATCAACGCCCGCTCATCCACGAGCCCACCGCGGGCGGCGTTGATCAGGTATGCGCCCTTCTGCATCATCGCCAGTTCCGCCGCACCGATCATGCCGCGCGTCGAGTCGTCGAGTGGCACGTGCAGCGTGACAATTTCGGCTTCGGCCAGGAGCCGATCGCGGCTCGCCGGCTCGACGCCATTCGCCGCGTAGAACTCCGGGTAGTCGCGGATGTCGTGCACCAGCACGCGGCAGCCGAATGGCGCCAGCAGCGACACCAGGTCTTTGCCGACGAAGCCGCAGCCGATGATGCCGACCACCCGCCCCGTCAGCTGGCGGCCGACCAGCTTCTGGAAGTCGCCGGATCGCAGCGCCACGGTGGTTTCAGGCAGGCGGTGAAGCAACGCAATCGCGAACGCCAGCGTCAGCTCGGCGACCGAGCGCCGGTTGACGCCGCCGGTCCACGCCAGCTTCACGCCATGCCGCGCGATGGCCGCCAGATCGAGGCCGTCGAGGCCGACGCCGTACTTGCTGATGATCCGCAGTTCCGGCACCTGGGCCAGCACCGCCTCGTCCACGCGCTCGAGGCCGATGATGGCGCGGTCGTGGCCGCGCAACAGCTCAACCAGGCCGGGGCCGTCGAGCACGCCCGGTGATTCACTGAAGGTCACATCCGCATACGTCGCCCTCAGCTCGGCGCGGAGCGCGGCGTTGCGGGCGAAGGACCGGGCCGCGACCGCAATGCGGGTCATGACGCCGCCCGGCCATGCAGGTGCCGGCCGATCGCGTCCTGCCAGCTCGGCATCGGGTAACCGGCGGCCGCCAGCTTCTGGTTGCTGAGCGCGGCAAACTTCGGACGCGCGGCCACCAGCTTCACCTCGTCCACCGAGACCGGCTTGAGCGGTGCGTCGGGCCGGTCCAGCACGCGCGCGATCTCCTGGGCCAGCTCCAGCCAGGTCGCCTGCCCGGAGTTGACGCAGTGATACAACCCGAACGGCACCGCGGTGCGCAACATGTGGGCCGTCGCGCCGACGACATCATCGATGTAACTCGGCGAGACCACGCGATCGAAGAACACCGGCGCTTCGGCGCCGGCGCGAACGGCGTTGACAATGCGATCGACGCTGCCGGAAACGGCGCCGCCGAACAGGCTCTCCACGCGGACCAGGTAGTGCCGGCGCCAGTCCGCGGCCATCCACTCGCCGACCAGTTTCGACTGGGCGTACACGCTCTGCGGCTCCGGCGCGGCCTCTTCCGTGTAGGCCGTCGCGGCCGAGCCGGAAAACACGAAGTCGGTGCTGTAGTGCAGCAACACGGCGTCGAGTTCCTCGGCGGCGCGCGCCAGCGTGCGCACCGCGAACGCGTTGACGTCGAAGGCCCGGCGCTGGTCGCGCTCGGCGCCGTCGACGTCGTTGTACGACGCGCAGTTGACGATGGCTTCGGGACGGGCGCGACGAACGAAGTCGAGCAGGGCCGCATGGTGCGTGATGTCGACGTCGGCACGGGTGCCGGTGGTCACGTCGTGCTCGCGCGACAGGCGCGCCGCCATCACCTGGCCCAGGCGGCCGGCGGCGCCCACCACCATCACCCTCATCGGCGCACGCGCTCCTTCACCGCCGCCCGCGTCTCGCGGTCGGTTTCGCGCTTGCGCAGCGCCTCCCGCTTGTCGTGATCCTGCTTGCCGCGGGCCAGCGCGATCGCCACCTTGACCTTGCCGTTCTTGAAGTAGAGGCGGGTCGGCACCAGCGTCAGCCCCTTCTCCACCGTCTTGCCGATCAACTTGCGGATCTCGGACTTGTGGAGCAGCAGCCGCCGCTTGCGGCGCGGGTCGTGATCGACGTAACCGCGATGGCTGTAGGGGTTGATGTGGACGTTGTGCAGCCACACCTCGCCCTTGTCGACGCGCGCGAAGGCGTCGCGGAGGTTGGCCTGGCCCTCGCGAATGCCCTTCACCTCGGTACCGAGCAGGGCGATGCCCGCCTCGAACGTTTCGAGGATGTGGTAGTCGTGAAACGCCTTGCGGTTGTCGGCGATGAGCGTGTCGGGCTCGCTCTTGCCTTCCTTGGCCGCTTTCCGTTCGATCTTGGCTTTCATCTTCCCTTTGTCATCTGCGCCGCCAGCAGCACCGCCTCGATCATGCTGCCGGCATCGGCCACGCCCTTGCCGGCAATGTCGAACGCGGTGCCGTGGTCCACGGAGGTCCTGATGATCGGCAGGCCAATGGTCACGTTGACCGCCTGGCCGAACGCCAGCAGCTTCACCGGGATCAAGCCCTGATCGTGATAGCACGCGAGCACGCAGTCAAATTCGCCGCGCGAGGCGCGGACGAACACCGTGTCGGCCGGGAACGGGCCGCGGATGTCGATGCCGGCGGCGCGGGCCGCGGCGACGGCCGGCGCCAGGATGTCATCGTCTTCGGTGCCGAGCACGCCGCCCTCGCCGGCGTGCGGGTTGAGGCCGGCCAGCGCGAGGCGCGGCCGCGCCAGGCCGAACAGCGGCAGCGACGCCGCGGTGAGGTTGATGGTGCCGGCCACCAGCTCCCGGGTGATCAGCGCGGCGACGTCCCGGAGCGGCACGTGCACGGTGATCAGCACAACCTTGAGCTGGGGCGCGTGGAACAGCATGGCCACGGGCCGGGCGCCGCACAGGTGCGCGAGCAGGTCGGTGTGGCCTTTCCACGGCAAGCCGGCCTGGGCGAACGCGAGCTTGTTGATGGGCGCGGTGGCAATCGCATCGACGTCGCCTCGCTTCGCGGCGTCAACCGCCTTCACGATGGTGTCGTACGCGGCCTGGCCCGCGGCGGCGGAGACTTCGCCCGCCCGCACGGATGCGTCAACCGGCGACGCGAAGATGACCGGCTCGCAGACGGCGAGGACCCGAGGGTCGGCGGCGGCTTTCGCGACGATCTCGGGGCCGATGCCGGCCGGATCGCCCGCGGTCAGCGCAATGCGCGGCAAGGTCACAGCTGGACCGCGAGCCATTCGGCGACGACTTTCGTGCCGGCGTTGCGTTCGAGGGCGGTGAGGGCGCGGTCCACGGCGCCGAAGGCGGAGCGGGCGCGGTCGCCGGCGAACGCGCGCGCCAGCGTGGACAGGTCGTCGGTCAGCAGCGGGTTGGCCAGCACGCGCTGGTCGGCGCCCGAGTTGAGCGCTTCGATGTCGCGCAGCATCGACGCGGCCAGGCGCAGCAGCACCGCCAGGTCTTCGCGGCTGCGTTCCTTCTTCGACGGCCCGGCGACCAGCGCGGTGGCCGCCTGCAGCCGGGTTTGGGTGTCGGCGCGGCCGGAGGTCTGCTGCAGCAGGCGCATCGCCGACTCGCGCAGGCCCGACAGATCGCTGTCCGATAAGGCGAGGGCCTGCCCGATGCTGCCGTCGGCCAGCGGCGCGGCTTCGCGCGCTTCCAGTTCGCTCTGGCCGTGGTCGCGCACCAGCGCCAGTTCCACGTCGGCCGCGGTCAGCCGTCCGAAACGCAGGCGCATGCAGCGTGAGCGCACCGTGCCCAACAGCGCGCCCGGCACGGCGGTGGTCAGGATGAACACCGTCCCCGGCGGCGGCTCTTCGAGGTTCTTGAGCAGCGAATTCTGCGCGGCCGGCTCCAGCGTATCGGCCTCGCGGATCAACACGGCGCGGCGCTTGCCTTCGAACGGCCGGAAGCCGGTGCGGGACAGCACGTCGCGCACCACGTCGATCTTGATCGAGGCGCGGTCGTCCGGTTCCAGCGTGATCACGTCCACGTGGACGCCCCGGGCAATGCGATCGCAGGCGCGGCAACGGCCGCAGGCGTCTAACGGCAGGCCGCCCTGGTCGCGGACCGGTTCCAGGCAATTGAGCGCCTGTGCCGTGGCCGTCGCCACCTTCCACTTACCCACGCCCGAGGGCCCGGCAAACAGCAGCGTGGGCGGCAGCGACTCGCGATCGATCGCGCGGGCAATGAGGGCGGTCAACCGCCGATGACCGATGACGTCGCGCAGGGACATGAGCTGTTTGATGATAGCGCTTGTGGGGAGGCCATTGACCAACTGCCGCTTCGCTGGCTACAATCGGTTGTTTGCCGGGTGTCGGGCGGTTAGCTCAGTTGGTAGAGCACCGGCTTTACACGCCGGCTGTCACAGGTTCGAGCCCTGTACCGCCCACCAGATCGCCAAATCGGATTTGGCGATCTGGTGATTTGGCGATCTGGTGATTTGAGTTTGTGACGTTTTGATCTGATGATTTGATCTGATGATTTATTGATCGACTTGGCTGATGCGGCGGTCGTCGGTGCGGTGACAAGCACTGGCGGTTAAATCCCCAAATCACAAGATCACCAAATCACGAGATCAGATTCCCGATCGGGGTGGTAGTTCAGTTGGTTAGAACGCCGGCCTGTCACGCCGGAGGCCGCGGGTTCGAGTCCCGTCCACCCCGCCATTCGACTCACCTATCGACTCGCCTCCGGCGAGCCACCTTCCAGGGAGAATGTCCTGAGTGAGCGTGCGGCCAGCCGCAGGCTGGACGATCGCGAATCGAAGGGCATCTCACTCGCTTCGCGCCAGACAGTGCGAGTCCAGCCTTTGCTCACGCCTCATGCAAAGGCTGTCCCGCCGTAGCTCCGAAGGAGCGGAGGCGGACCGCCCCCTCTTCCTCCCCACACCCCATTGCCTGTGTTGTCGTGCGCCGCTGTTCAGTCCGCCGCGATAACAAGTGCGTTTCCGCCAGGCGTGAGAAGATCAGCCAGCTTGGCAGTCTAATCAGTAAGAGGCCTTGAAGTGCGCGCTTCCATTGGTCCGCCTTGAGCACTGAAGCCACTCGATAAACACGGCCCCCTATGGCGATCATCATCGACCGATCACAAGCCCCGGCCCTTCTGCGCTACACGCTGTCGGGAAGCTTCCCGACATTGCAGGAACAGAGCACGGCGCGCGAGGGCGAGATTGCCGCCGGCGCGTTGACCGCGGAAACGAGGGGATTGATCGACATGCGCGAGGTCACGAGCCTGCCGCACGTGGATCAAATCATGACTCGATCTGGACAGCCCGCCACGTGGCCCTTGCGCCGAGTCTATCTGGTGAAACCCGGCGAGCAGTTCGGGGTGGCGCGCCAAATGCAGATCCTCGCGCCAGCCAGGATGCAGATCGCGATCTACACCGACGAACAGGAGGCCCTGGCCTGGCTCCTGGGGACGGAGGCCGGCGGCACCTCCTCATCTTCCCAATAACTTCATCGCCAGGATCGCGAGCCCGGTCGCGAGGCCGATCATCGTGTGGTGCTCGCGGTTGCCGCGCGCGCGCTGCCAGCTGAACGGGCGATCCATCGGCGCGGCGCGCTTCTCGGCATAGGCGTCGTAGGCGTCGCCGAACTTCTCCCGCAGGTGCGCCTCTTCACTCCGCATCGCCGCCGTCAGCGTCAGCAGCATGTAGCCGATCACGAGCGCCGCGACGACCACGTGGTGCGCCGCCACCGCGATGCCAGTCCCGATGATCGATGAGCCGAGGTAAAGCGGATGACGCGTATAGCGATAAGGCCCCGACCGCGTCACCTCCTTGCTCTTCTCGAGATGCCCTGCCGCCCACAGGCGCAGGCACTCGCCCACCACGGCGATGGCGGCACCCAGCAGCAGTGAGTCCCTCGTCGGCGTCGCCAGCCACAACACCAGCGCCGCGAACACGAACCCAAGGAACACGCGCCAGCGCGCCAGCAGGCGCGTCACGAGCGGCGCCCCGCGGTTGACAGTCGTTGCAGGGCAGCGGCGAGCACGTCGGCGACCTCGATTTCGTTGATGCACGGCGCGCCACGCAGGCACTGCCGCTTGTGATGGCACACGCAACCGCCGGCGCGGGAAATGACCTGGTCGTCCGGGTTCCAGGGCCCGTTGCGCTCCGGCCACGTCGGCCCGTACAGGCCGACCAGCGGCGCCCCCATGGCGGCGGCAATGTGCAGCGGACCGGTATCGCCCGAGACCACCAGCGCCGCATCGCGCATCAGCACCGCGAGATCGGCAATGGCCGTGGGCGGCGCCGGCGCGGCGGCGCCTTCGGATGACGCCACCACCGACTCCGCGAGGCCCCGTTCGTCGGGGCCCCACGTGACCAGCGACCGTAGCCCCGTCTGCGCGTGCAGCTTCGCGGCCAGGGCGCCAAACCGGCCGGCGGGCCAGCGCTTGTTCGGCCACGCCGCGCCGGGGTTGAGAATCGCGAATTTTCCGGGCCCGCCCGCGGCGGAGATGGCGGCGGTCGTGGCGGTGCCAGCCGAGGGATGGAGCGGCAATTCGACCCGGCCCTGCGCGATGCCAAGCGCCTGCAGAATCGACAGGTTCTTCTGGATCACGTGCGGCGCCTCGAGCGGCACCACGGTCTCGCTGTAGAACATCGCCGCCTGCGGCTCGCGCAGGTGCGCGCGGTCGAAGCCAATCACGCGCGCGGCGCCAGACATCCGCGCCCACACCGCCGACTTGAGCAGGCCCTGCAGGTCCAGCGCGGCGTCGTAGCGTTGCGCGCGCAAATGACGAACGGCCTGCAGGTATCCCAGGCCGCCCCCGAACGACACGCTGCCCTGGGGAGGCGACCCCTCCTTGTCCGCCGTCCCGTCCACCGACTTGTCCACCGACTTGTCCACCGACTTGTCCACCGTAGCCTTGGCGGAGGTGGAAGCCTTGGCGGCGGTGGACGCCCGCACAATCACGCGGCGATGCAGGCCTTCGGCGAGGGAGAGAATGGGCGCGTAGGCTTCGTCCACGATCCAGTCCACGCGCGCCGCCGGCCACGCCCGGCGGATCGCCGCGAGCACTGGCAGCGCGTGCACGATGTCGCCGAGCGCGCTCATGCGGACGATCAGGATTCGATTCATGTGCTCAGGTACTGGGGTGCTCAGGTGCTTAGGTGCTCGATGGTCTAAGGCGCCCCAGGAGGTCGGTGGTGGAGTGGTCCTTCGGGTCGCCGACAATCGCAATGCGGCCGCCGTAGGCGCGCACGGTGTCGCGTTCGGGCACGGTGTCCACCGTGTAGTCGGTTCCCTTGCAGTGGACGTCGGGGCGCAACAACTCGAGCAGCGGCGTCACCGTCGGCTCCGGAAAGATCACCACGTAATCGACGGCGCGGAGGGCGGCCACCAGCTCCGCGCGATCGGCCTCGGGCAACACCGGCCGTGCCGGACCCTTCAACCCGCGGATCGAGCGATCGTCGTTGATCGCGACGATCAACTTGTCGGCCTCCCGGCGGGCGGCCTCGAGATAGCGCACGTGCCCGACGTGCAGCAGGTCGAACCCGCCGTTGGCGAAGGCCAGCGTCAGCCCGTGCCGGCGGTCTTCGGCGACGCGGTCCACCAGCGCCGCGCGCGTCAGCACTTCACCCATGGGCCACGGCGCGGCGCAGTTCCGCCGCCGAGACGGTGGCGGTGCCGCGCTTCATCACGACCAGCCCGCCGGCGAAGTTGGCAAGCCGGGCCGCCTCCTCGAAGGTGGCGCCCGCGGCCAGGGCCAGGGTCATGGTGGCCATCACCGTATCGCCGGCGCCGGTCACGTCGGCAATCTGATCGGACCCGAAAATCGGAATGTGCACCGTCGGCTTGCCCGCCTCGAACAGCGCCATGCCGCGGCTGCCGCGCGTGACCAGCACCGCCTGCATGCGCGTGCGCTTCAGCAGGGCGCGGCCCGCGCGCTCGAGCACCTGCGGCTTATCGTCGATGGTCACGCCCAGCACCTGTTCGACCTCCGACTCGTTCGGCGTACAGGCGGTGAGCCCGCGGTACTTCGTCAGCGCGTAGCGCGAGTCGATGAGGATCGGAATGTGGCGTCCGCCTTTAGGCGGACCGTTCCTCAGCAACGCGGCCAGTTCGTGGACGAACTTCGGCGTGACCAGCCCCGAGCCGTAGTCGGAGACGAGCACGGCGTCCGCGCCCTTCACCGCCTTGCGCGCGATGCGCTCGGCCGCCAGCCGATAGCCCTCCGTGACCGGGACACTCGCGAACCGATCGATGCGCACGACCTGTTGCTTGGCGGAGTGAATGCCGCCGGCGAGGATCCGCGTCTTCACCGGCGTGCGGTAGCCGCCCGGCCGCGCCAACCCCGAACGCTCCACGCCTTTCGGCAGGACCTTGAACAGCCGCCGGCCCGGGTCGTCTCGACCGACGAGGGACACCAGCGTGACCGCGCCGCCGAGGCTGGCCACGTTGTTCGCGGCGTTGCCGGCGCCGCCGGGGACGGTTTCGGTGGCGTCGTATTCGAGGATCAGCACCGGCGCCTCGCGCGAGACGCGGGCGACGCGGCCGTAGACGTACTCGTCGGCGATCAGGTCGCCGAACACGACCAGCCGCTTGCCGCGGAACGAGGCGATGAGGCTGGACAGACGATCGGGCGTGGGCATCAATGATTCGCCAATATGACGGACACGGCGGCCATGAGATTGTCGCACACCGCCTCGACCTTCTGGCCGGCCGGGCGCTTCTGCTCCTGCTCCACTCCCCAACCCGTGCGCACGAGGATCGACCGCGCGCCGACGGCGTGGCCCAGGTTCACGTCGAGCCACTTGTCGCCGATCACCCACGACGCCGCCGGATCGATCCCGCGGTCGCGCACGGCGTCTTCGATCATCCCGGGCGCCGGCTTGCGGCACCGGCAGTCGATGCCGAGGCCCTCCACGGTGCCGCGCGGGTGGTGCGGGCAGTAGTAGAGCGCGTCGAGATCCGCGCCGCCCGCCTGCAGCCGCCGCCGCATCTCGTCGTGGCAGCTCTCGACAAAGCCCGGCGTGATCAGCCCCTGCGCGAGGCCCGACTGGTTGGTCACGATGATCAGCTCGAACCCGGCGCGCTTGAGCAGGCGCAGCGCGTCCACGGTCCACGGGAACAGCTCGAGGTCCGCCAACTTGTGGAGATAGCCGACATCGACGTTCAAGGTGCCGTCGCGATCGAGAAAAATGGCTTTCTTCATGGTAACGACGCGAATGCCCTCTCTGCGGTGATGCCCCGCATGCACCGATGGTCGATTGGGCATTCGCGCAGCATGCAGGGCCGGCAGAACACCGTATGGGTGAGGATGGACGGCGCCGGCGCATCCGGGCCGGCCGACAGCGGCGACGTCCGCAGTTCGTTGGTGGCCCCGAACATCGCCACCACGTGCGTGCCGACGGCGCCGGCCAGGTGCATGGCGCCCGAGTCGTTCGAGAC
Source organism: Vicinamibacterales bacterium (assembly GCA_041659285.1). Taxonomy (NCBI): domain Bacteria; kingdom Pseudomonadati; phylum Acidobacteriota; class Vicinamibacteria; order Vicinamibacterales; species Vicinamibacterales bacterium. The sequence continues at coordinate 257,233 of JBAZYO010000004.1, forward strand.
GACGGCGCGCGCTTCCGCGAGAATGCCGGCGAGCGTGGCCAGGTCGCTCTTGCCGGAGAAATCAATCAATCGATTCAGCCGGTTGCTGCCGGGCGTGCGGCCGGCCTGTCCGCCGTCTTGTCCACCGTAGCCTTGGCGCAGGTGGAAGCCTTGGCGAAGGCGGAAGTCGATCTCCTTGCAGACGGCCCGGTCGGCGGCCGCTCCCACCATCACCACGCTCCAGCCGCGTTGTTCGATCAGCATGTGCGCGAGTTCGGCGAAGCGCTCCGGCAGCCACTGCTTGGCGCGCCCGTAGGCCGCGCCCGGCGCGAACACGGCGAACGGCTCGTCGAGGTCCAGGCCAATTTCGCGCAGCAGTTGCCTGGCGCGGCCGGTGTTGGGCCGCACCCGCGCGTGCATGGGGCCGGGCGCCATCCCCAGCGCGGTGGTGAGCGTCTGGTAGTAGGCGCCCTGATGGAGGGGCGCGGCCGGCTTCGGCACGGCGCGGGTGAGGAAGCGTCCGCGCCAATCGGTGTCGTAGCCCCAGCGCTCGCCGATGCCCGACTTCGACGCGATCAGGGCCGTCGCAAACGAATTGGGAAACAGCAGGGCCGCGTCAAACGGCCCGGCCGACAGCACGGCGGCGTCCTGCTTCCAGCTGGCAAGCGCTCGCAGTCCGCCGCGACCCGGCAGGGTCACAATCTCGTCCACGCCTTCGACCATGGTGAAGAGGGGCGCCACCGAGGCGCGCGCGGCCACGGCGAGATGCGCGGACGAATGGTGGCGGCGCGCGTCGGCAATCGCCGGCAGGGCCATCACCGCGTCGCCGAGCCAGTTGGGCGCGACCACCACGAGGCGATCAATCGCCATGGCCGCCTTCCATCGTCACGGCCCGTTCTTCGTGCTTCGCCTTCGGGAACATGCCCGGCGTTTCCGGAATCGGCGCGTCGCGCCAGCGCCGGTGCATCCACAACCACAACTCGGGGTGCTTGCGGACGTGCATCTCCAGCACGTCGGTGCAGCGCTGCGTGAACTCGCGGATCGCCTCGGGGCCGTCGCCGGACGGCGGCTCGACCGGGGCTTCGTAGACGAAGCGGTAACGTCCGCCCGGCAGCGGCAAGGCAAACACCGGAATCACCGCCGCGCCAGTGCGCAGCGCCAGCGCCGCCAGCGTCGAGGTCGTGGCGGCCGGACGCTGGAAGAAGTTGACCCAGATCGCATCGGGGCTGTGCATGTGCTGATCGATCAGCAACGCCACACCCTCGCCCGCCGCCAGCAGCCTCATCACGCGCCGCACGGCGCCCTGGCGGTAGATCACGGAGTTGCCGGTCCTGGTGCGCATGCGCTCGAGCAGGCCGTTGAGCGGCGCGTTGTCGAGCGCGCGCGCCAGCACGCCGATCGGGCGCAGCTTCACGGCGTGGGCCATCGCCTGCAGTTCCCAGAAGCCGAAGTGGCCGGTGAAGAACAGCACGCCCTTGCCTTTCGCGTAGGCGAGCCGCACGCGCTCGTCGCCCTCGTACTCGGCGCGTTCGAGCATCTGTTCCGGCGTCAGCGCGCTGAACGTCAGCAGCTTCAACAGCACTTGCCCGAAGTGCGCGAACATCGCCCGCGCAATGGCCCGGCGCTCGCGGGCCGGCCGCTTCGGGAAGCACTGTTCGAGGTTGGCAAGCGCGACGCGCCGATGGGGAGCGTCGAGCACGTAGAACATCAGCCCGAGCGTGCTGCCCCACGCCCGCACCATGGCGTCCGGCAGCCGGCGCGCCACGCCCCTGACCCCGACGACGGCCCAATACTCGAGGGTTTCGCGCATCAGAGGATCGCCCTGACCGATTCGAACAGCGCCTCGGCGGGTTCGAAGGTGACGACCAGCGGCACTCGATACACCGGAAACGGCAAGGCCCCGATCGACTCGAGGCGCACGGCGTCCTTGTCGGTGGTGAACACCGCATCAGCGCCAGAGGCTTGAAGCTGGCGCGCCATGCGATCGAGGTCGCTCCGCGAGTAGCGATGGTGGTCGGGGAACATCACGGTGTCGGCCACCTGCCAGCCGGCATCGCGCAAGGCGTCAACAAAGCGCGAGGGGTTGGCGATACCCGCTACGGCCAGAACCTTGCCGGGATCCGGGACCCGGGATCCGGGATCCGGGCCACCAACTCGAACCGGACTACCCAGCGTGCGACGCGCGCCGCACGCCTGTGAGATTCCCAGCGACCATGCTTCGGTGGAGGCGGCGCCCACCGTGGCGTCCGACACCACCAGCACTTGCGCGCGCGCGGCGGCGTCCATCGGCTCGCGCAGGCGGCCGCGCGGGATCACCCGCCCTTGCGGAATCTCCCCCATCGTCGTCACCAGCACGTCGAGGTCGCGTGCCAGTTGCAGGTGCTGGAACCCATCGTCGAGGACGTGAACGGTGCACCCGAGCCGGCGTTCGGCAAGGGTGCCGGCGAGGTAGCGATCGGGCGAGACGCACACGGCGGCGCCCGCGACTTGCCGCGCGAGCATCAACGGCTCGTCACCGGATCGATCCACGCCTTCGAGAATGCGGGTGCCGTCGGAGACCACGACCACGCCATCCGCGGCGTCGGCGCGGCCGTAGCCGCGGCTCAGGATCGCGGGCCGCTCACCGTGATTCACCAGCCACTGCGCGATGGCCGCGACCACGGGCGTCTTGCCGGTGCCGCCCATCGACAGGTTGCCGACGCTGACCACCGGCCGCGCCAGGTGCTGGCGGCGCCCGGGGTGCTCTTCCACCCAGCGCCGGCGGACGCGCATCACCTGTCCGTAGAGGGAATCAAGCAAGGGGTCTAAAGGGGCGGACGTTGGCCGGATAGGCACGGACTTCCTGGGGGAGCAACGCCGCCAGCACCGCCGCGCTCTTCTCCTTGGCGCCGCGGTTGGCCTCGACCAGCGCGCGGGCCGCCGCGCCGAGGCGGGCGCGCCGGACCGGGTCGCCCATCAGCTCCACGAACGCCTCTTCGAGGCCGCGGGCATCGGGCACCTGCACGCCGGCGCCGTTGGTCATGAACGCGTCGGCGATCTCGATGAAGTTCTCCATGTGCGGGCCGAACACGATGGGCTTGCCGAACACGGCCGGCTCGAGCACGTTGTGGCCGCCGGTGGCGACGAGGCTCCCGCCCACGAAGACGACGGTGGCAACCTGGTAGACGGTGGCCAGCTCGCCGATGGTGTCGAGCACGACCACATCCACGCGCGGCTCGACGTCGATGGCGAGGTCGCTGCGGCGGGCGACCTTCCAGCCTTCGGCGCGGGCAAGTTGCTCGGCTTCGCCGAAGCGCTCCGGGTTGCGGGGGGCGAGCACGAGCAGGGTGTTGGGGGCGCTGGCGCGGACGCGGCGGAAGGCCCGCAGCACCGCGGCTTCCTCGCCCTTCATGGTGCTGCCCGACACGATCACCGGACGCGACGGCGACAGCCGGAAGTAGCGCAGCACGCGGTCGCGGGCGCGGGCCTGCGGCGCCGTGGACGGCAGGTCGAGCGAGTCGAACTTCAGGCTGCCGGTCACCACCACGCGCGCCGGATCGGCGCCGAGCTCGATGAAGCGGCGGGCCGAGTCTTCGCTCTGCACGCAGAAGCGGTCGATGTGCTCGAGCACGCGCCGCATCATCGGCCGCACCATCTTGTAGCGCGGGAACGATCGGGGCGACAGCCGGCCGTTGACGACCGCGGTCTTGATGCCGCGCTGGCGGCACTCGCGCAGCAGGTTGGGCCAGATCTCGGTCTCCATCATGATGAAGAGCTTGGGCCGCACCAGGTCGAGCGTGCGCTTCACGAAGATGCCGAGGTCGAACGGAAAGTAGAAGACCGCGTCCACGTCCTGCACGCTGCGGCGCGCCAGTTGCTGGCCGGCCAGGGTGGTGGTGGACAGGAACATGCGGAGGCCGGGGTGGCGCCGCTTGAGGTCGCTGATAAGCGGACGGGCGGTGAGCACCTCGCCGACGGACACCGCGTGGATCCAGATCGAGGGATCCCCGTCCATGTTGAACGACACGGGCAGGTAGCCCATCCGCTGTCCCAGGCTGCCCACGTATTTCTTGTAGCGCAGGGCCTGGTAAACGAACCACGGGGAGGCGATCACCACGATCACCAGCACGAGGACGCTGTAAAGGCTATACATTAAAGGACTTAGGAATGATTGTAACGACAAACCTTCGGGTTTGTCGATGTTGCGCTATACAATTTGTCGTTTGGGTCGCGCTCGAGAAAGCTTACTGTGAGCGCTCAGCGGAGGATGCATTCATGGCTATCAAGGTAGGCATCAACGGGTTCGGGCGAATCGGCCGCAACATCATGCGAGCCGCCCTCGCCCACCACGATGTCGACATCGTCGCGGTCAACGACATTACGGACGCGGCCACGCTGGCGCATCTGCTCAAGTACGACTCGGTGCTCGGCAACCTGACGGTGCCGGTCAGCGCGACCGGCGATTCCATCCAGGTGGGCAGCGACAAGTTCAAGGTGCTCGCGAGCAAGGACCCCGGCGCGCTGCCGTGGAAGGACCTCGGCGTCGACATCGTGTTCGAGTGCACCGGCAAGTTCACCAAGCGGGACGACGCCGCGAAGCACCTGGCGGCGGGCGCGCGCAAGGTGGTGGTCACGGCGCCGGCGACCAACCCGGACATCACCGTGGTGCTGGGCGTGAACGATCACGAGTACGACGGCGCCAAGCACCACATCATCTCGAACGCGTCGTGCACCACCAACTGCCTGGCGCCGCTCGCCAAGGTGCTGCATGAGTCGTTCGGCATCCAGAAGGGCTGGATGACGACGGTGCACGCCTACACCAACGACCAGAACCTGCTCGACCTGCCGCACAAGGATCTGCGGCGCGCGCGCGCGGCGGCCCTGTCGATCATTCCGACCACGACCGGCGCCGCCAAGGCCGTCGCCGAGGTGATTCCCGCGCTCAAGGGCCGGCTCGACGGCATCGCCATGCGCGTGCCGACGCCCAACGTCTCGGTGGTGGACCTGGTGGTCATCCTGGAAACCAAGACGACCGCGGAAGCAGTGAATGCGGCCCTCAAGGCGGCGTCCGACGGCCCGATGAAGGGCATCATGCAGTACGTGACCGACCCGCTGGTGTCGATCGACTTCCGCGGCAACCCGCACTCGTCGATCATCGACGCGGCCTACACGAAGATCATGGACGGCGACTTCGTGAAGGTGATGGCGTGGTACGACAACGAGTGGGGCTACTCCAACCGCTGCGTGGACCTGCTGAAGAAGTTGTAGAGCGCCCCTTTATGGGGCGCCGGTAGCCATGACCAAATACTCGATCAAAGACTTCGCCGTCGCCGGCAAGCGCGTCTTCATCCGCGTGGACTTCAACGTGCCGATCAAGAACGGCACCATCACCGACGACACGCGAATCACGGCGTCCCTCCCCACGATCCAGCAGGCGCTGGATCATGGGGCCACCGTCATCCTGGCGTCGCACCTGGGACGGCCGAAGGGCAAGCCTTCGCCGGAGTTCAGCCTGAAGCCGGTGGCGGCCCGCCTCGAAAAACTGCTGAACCGGCCGGTCACGTTTGTCAAAGACTGCATCGGCGACGCCCCGAGGCTGGCGGTCGCCAAGGCGCAAGGCCCGAAGGGGTCGAAGCTCGTGCTGCTCGAGAACCTGCGTTTCCACCCCGAGGAAGAAAAGAACGATCCCGGTTTCGCCATGGCGCTCGCCTCGCTCGCCGATGTCTACATCGACGACGCGTTTGGCGCGGCGCATCGGGCGCATGCCTCGGTCTCGGGCATGGTGCCGTTCGTGCCGCTGGCGGGCGCCGGCCTCCTCATGGAGAAAGAGCTCACCTATCTGGGCCTTGCGGTTGGCAAGCCCGATCGCCCGTTCGTGGCGGTGATTGGTGGCGCCAAGGTCTCGGACAAGATCGATGTCATCGACAGCATGCTGGGACGCGTTGACCGCCTGCTGATCGGCGGCGCGATGGCCTACACGTTCTTCAAGGCGCTGGGCATGCCGGTGGGCACGTCGCTGGTCGAAGACGACAAGCTGGACGAGGCGCGCACGATCATCGCCCACGCGCAGGCGCGCGGCGTGGTGTTGCAGCTCCCCGTGGATCACGTGGTCGCCGCGAAGATCGACCCCGGGGTGCCGACCGAGGTGCTGAAGGTCGGCGACGCCGCGATTGGCGATCGCATGGGTCTCGACATCGGCCCGGAGACGTCGCGGCTCTACGCCGGCCTGCTCGCGGATGCCAAGACGGTGGTGTGGAACGGCCCGATGGGCGTATTCGAGCTGGAGCCGTTCGCCAAGGGCACCTTGGCCGTGGCCCACGCCATGGCCAAGGTGAAGGGCACGACGATCATCGGCGGCGGCGACTCGGTCGCGGCCGTCAACGTCGCGCGCGTCGCCGACAGGATCACGCACATCTCCACCGGCGGCGGCGCCTCGCTCGAGTTCCTCGGCGGCCAGGAGCTGCCGGGCGTGGCGGCGCTGCCCGACAGGAAGTGACATGCGCACGCCGCTGATCGCCGGCAACTTCAAGATGTTCAAGACCGTCCAGGAGACGGTGGCCTACGTCGCCGAGTTGCGCGCGCTCGTCATGGACGTGCGTGGCGTGGAGGTGGTGATTGCGCCGGCCTTCACCGCCATCCAGGCAGCGGCGGCGGCCGCGAACGACAGCGCGATTGGCGTGGGCGCGCAGAACGTGCATTGGGAGCGCGAGGGCGCGTTCACCGGCGAAGTCAGCGCGGGCATGCTGCGCGAGGCGGGTGCGCGGTTCGTGATCGTCGGCCACTCGGAGCGCCGCACGCTGTTCGGCGAGACCGACGGCACGGTCAACAAGAAGATGAACGCGGTGATCGCGGCGGGCATGACGCCGATTGTCTGCATCGGCGAAACGCTGGAGCAGCGCGACCGCAACGAGACGCTCGCCGTGCTCGATCGGCAGATCAAGGAAGGCCTGGACGGCGCGACCGGCGAGCAGCTGGCAGCCATGGTGCTGGCCTACGAGCCGGTGTGGGCGATCGGCACCGGCCGCAACGCCACGCCGGCGCAGGCCGGCGAGGCGCACTTTCACATCCGCCAGCGGCTGAAGCAGTGGTTTGGGCTGGATTCGTCCGATCGCTGCCGGATCCTGTATGGCGGAAGCGTGAAGCCCGACAACATCGCCAGGCTCATTGCCGAGCCCGACGTGGACGGCGCCCTCGTGGGAGGGGCCAGCCTCGACCCAAAGAGCTTTCTTGCCATCATCCGGGGCGCGGCCGTATAATCAGAAGTTCTTGCCATGCTGTATTACGTCATAGTCACTTTGTACGTCATTGTCTGCGCGCTGCTGATCCTCACGATCCTGCTGCAGCAGGGCAAGGGCGGCGATATTGCGAGCGCGTTTGGCGGCGGCAGCAGCCAGGCGGTGTTCGGCGCGCGTTCGGGCGCCACGTTGCTCACGCGGGCGACGGCGGTCCTGGCGGCGCTCTTCGTCATCGGCGCTATTACGCTGACGGTGTGGGGCCAACGCGGTCCCGGATCGGTCGTCGGCGGCATCGGTGGTCCGGCCCCGGCGCCCGCGCCGGCCGCCCCGGCCGCAGCTGCGCCCGCGCCGGTTCCGGCCGCGCAACCTGCGGCTCCGGCGCCGGGTAACACCACGCCGTAGTTTGTTCTATACTTTCTATCTGCCTGCGGGAGTGGCGGAATTGGCAGACGCACTAGCTTGAGGTGCTAGCGGGAGCAATCCCGTGGAGGTTCGAGTCCTCTCTTCCGCACCATTCGACTCACCTACGGTCCGCCTCCGGCGAACCGTAGGTTCGCTCATGGCGGGCCACCGCAGAGTCGAATGTCCCCACAACCTTGCCTTCCCCTACCGATGAGGAGCTGCGGCGGTGGCAACAGTTGTCGGGCCGGTTTCTCCATCGGATCTCCCTCCTTCAACCCGCGTACTCGAAATGCATCGGATCGGGCGTTGAGAATCCCCTTCCCCATCGGAATCGGAACGCCTCGAACAACGCGACGATCCGCGGGTCCATCGACCCGGCGATGTTCTGGCCGTTCTCGAACACGTTGAGATCGATGGCGATGCCGAGGCTGTGCTGCGACATCCGCCGCGCCGCGCCGGGATTGCCCGGAACCTTCATGCCGCGAAAACACCCCATGCCCTGGGTCTCGAACAGCAGGTCGTTCCAGCCGAGGTCGGCAATCGCCTGGAACACGCTCTCAAAGGCCGGCCGCACCGCGCTGAGCCCGGTGAGCGTGAGCAGCGTCGGCGCCGCGGCCGGCGCCGGGAACGCGGTCCGCAGTTGCAGCCCGCGCAGCGACACCGGCGCCATCGGCCGCAGCGGCGCCAGGTGCGTGTTGTCGCATTTCGTCAGCGGCACCGTGACCCGTCGCGCATCGAAGTCGGCTACCCGCCTGGCCCACGCGGCCTGCACCTGTGATCGCGGTCCACTGATGTTGATCGACCCGGGAATCGTGAACGGCTCCGCGTAGAACGGCGCGCCGGGGCCGCGTCCGGGCACGGTGTCACGGCCCGTTTCAAGGCGCCAGAACCGTCCGGCCGGGCCCGTGTTCCAATTGTTGAAACGCGCGCGATAGTCGGCTTGGGACAGCGTCGTGTCGATCAGCATCCTCGTCACGATCAGGCGGCTGGTCTGCGGACCAAGGCCCGGCACGGGATTGGCGAATGGCGTGACGAACGCCGGCGAGTCGGGCAGCCAGAAGTTCATGCGGCTGCTGGCGCGCACGTCACTCGCCAGCGAGTGCATCAGCAACCAGCCCAGGTTCTCGAGCGCGAACGCTTCGTCGGCGTTGCCGGCGCGCCTGGCGAGCTCGCGGAAATGTCCCGGGATGGCCAGCAGCGTTCGAATGGCGAGCAGCGCCGGCCGGCTGGCCGTTCCCCCGAACGCCCGCGAGAGGGCCGCGTCATCAGCGAACGAATGCGGCGGCCGCGCGAGCTGCGCGCTGGTGTAGCGGAGGCGCCGCACCACTTCGATCAGCGCGGGTTCGCCAAACACCTCTGCGATCGGGCTCAGCGCGCTCATCCCGGCCGCGCCAAAGGCGGTCAGCGCGGCGGCGCTGACGCCGAGCGCGCCAAGCGCCCGCGAGGCCGCGCCGTCCGCGTCGGTGGTGGCGACGGGCCATTCACTGGCGGGCGTGACCGAGACCGGATCGGGCGGCGTGCGGAACAACGCCGGGTCCGACGCGGGCGTGTACGGCCGCGCATCGGGTGCGGCATAGGTAACTTCGGAGTCCGGAGACCCAGCCTCGGTTGCCGGAACTTCAGCTTCGGAGTCCGGAGATTCAACCTCGGTTGCCGGCACCGGCTTGGCCGGCGGCGGGGCGTCGCCGAACGGCTTGCGCGGCGCCTTGGTGAGCCAGTCGTCGTTGGCCACGCATCCCGGTCGCGAGGACGAGGGCGGCGGTGTCGAGGCACCTGGCATCGCGGCGGCGATGTCGTCGAGCAGCAACGGCGAGTAGCGCGCGGGAATGTCGCCGTGGGCCACGGTCGTGCGCTCCACGCGGAAGCGGGGCCCGAGGGCGGCGCCATTCGACGCCGACGACAACGCGCGCGTCAGCGCGTCGTGGAGCCGGCGCGCCGAGATCTCCGTGGTCTCCAGGCGCCAGCTACCGCTGGTCGCGTTGTAGGTCCACGAGCCGGGTGGCTCGAAGTCGACTTTCCCGTTCGCGCGTGGAATCCATCGGCCCGACGGATACGCCTTCACCGGCGACCAGCAGGCCGTGTAGAACACGCGCAACCCGCTGGCCGCTGACGAGGGCGACGCGATCTTCGCCCTCGCCCACTTGAGCACCGAATCGTGGCCGCCGTAGAGCGAGTCGAAACAGACCACCTCGTCGGGATCGACACCCTTGTCGAGCAGCCCGCTCATGCCGGCGCCGGCGCCGGAATGGGCCATCAGGATCAGCCGGCCGCGCGGGAGCGTCGAGCCGCCCGGCAGCCGCAGCACCGTCGCGCACAACCACGCGAGTCCTCGCGCCACCAGCGCATCGAAGGCAGCGCGATCGGGCAGCTTGTCGAAGTACCACGCCCTCCCGCCATCATTGCGGCCCAGTGGCACGAGCGCGAGCGTCGGCCGCGACGCGCGCTTCGGCGAGCCGCCAGCCGCGTCCACGAGGTCCACACCGGCGGCCACCGCCTTCCGTTGCAGGAACGCCGCCTGCCGCGCCGCCGCATCCGGCTCCTTCCCCAGAGGACCGTACCCGTGCAGGTGCACGACGACATCAATGGTGGTGCCTGCCGGCGTGGCGGCATCGACGTTCCAACGCGCCTCAACATTGTCGGTGGTCGCGCCGCCCAGCGGCGCGTGCGCGAAGCGGCCGCGGCCGCCCTGTGGCACCGCCTCGGCGATCGACTCGGTGGCGAGCGGTCGCGGCACCGGCGGCGGAGGAGCCAGCAAGGGTCTTGGGAGGAGGGCACGCTGCACCGGACGGGGAGCCATCCTCACAGCAGGACGCGGCGGCGGCAGCCGCCACCCCATTAGGTCCGCGAAGAACAACTCGGATTGATCGGGCACGCCTTTCATCACGATCTCCTTCACGGCGCCGGCGGCGGCGGTGACAGCACGACACGAGCGCCGTGCCGCCAGAATCCCGTTGTCGCATCGAACGGCACCACCAACGGGCGCAGGTCGAGGTGGATGTGCATGCGCGGCCCGGGTCCGTGCCCGTCGACGCCGAACAGCACTCGTCCTTCTCCGTACAGGCCGTTCATTTCCCGCGCCAGCCCTTCGTCGTTGTAGATGGCCTTCCATGCGTACGGACCTGGAGACGCCGAGCCTGCGCACGCGGTGTCGAGCGCGGCGAAGAAACCGCGCACGGCGGCGCGCGCCCAGAAGCCGCTCTTCTCGAGCGCGGCGGCGATGAAGATGTCCACCGAGAAGTCGTTCCACCAGTGCCGGGGATACGTGCCCGCCCGCCACTGCTGATGCCCGTCGCGCACGCGGCCGAGCAGCGTGACGATGGACCTGGCGATCTCCAGCGTCTCGCCGACCTTGGCCGCCGACCACGCGCGCGGAATCGGCTCGGCGCCGACCACGTGATGCAGGGTGCCCTGCGACGCCACCGCACGCTTGAACGCGACCGCCCTCTGTTCCAGGCGCACCGATTCGGCATCGAAGCGCATCCGGGTCAGCTCGGCGGTGAGCCGGGTCAGGCTGGCCATCACCGTGGGCCGGCCGAACGGATCCCTGGTGTTCGGCACCAGCAACACGACACCGTAGTGGTGCAAGACGTCCAGGATCGGCCACAGCCGCGCCGCGTCACGCGGCGGCGCCAGCGCCTGCCGTAGCGCCTCATCGGTCGTGAAGAGTTGGCCGCGCCGGTCAGGGAGCTTCCGGTTCGGGAATGGACGGATGCGGTCCAGCAAGGGTCCGTCTTTCGAGACGTCCAGCCGCGCCGTCAGCGCAGGGTCGGCAGCCAACTCCTCAAAGGTGGCCGTCAGCCGCCGCATGAACCAGTCAGCGACGATGCGCGCCTGGGCAATCAGGATCAGCTCGCGATCGAGCATCTCGTTGATCTGCCGCTGGGGCGAGACCGTCGCGATCGGCGAGGTGGTGCGGGCCGTCCCGAGCGCCGTCGCCGGCTCCACCGCCACCGACGAATCGGTGGCGGCGTGCTCGATTGGCGACTCGACCTCGCCCACCGGCGAATCGCCGACCTCCACCAGTTCGAGCGGGCCCAGCTTTGGCTTCACCGTCTTGGGAATGCGCGGTGGAACGATCGGCCCCTCGGCGCTGATCAGGAAACTAAGGGTCGGGTCGGCCAGCACGTCAGCCACCGCCATCTTCTTGTCATCCACCGTCATCCAGGGGTGCACCAGGCGCACGCCCTGGGCGTAATCGGCGAAGCGGCGGCTGTGGGCCAGCGTCGGCAGGTCCTTGGCGCACGACGGCTTCGGTTTCTGTTCAGCGTTCTCGTAACACGGCTCGAACGGAAACCCGTCCTTGTCGTAGAACCCCTGGAACGCGATCCGCTCGCTGTTTCCGTGAAGGCTCCTGGCAATGACGACGTCCTTTTTGTGGCCGGCGACGAACTCGCCGGGTGTGATGCCGGCCTTCTTCATCTGCTCCCGCACCGCGTCGGAGTGCTCGATGTAGGCCGCGGTCGAGGTCTGCGCCCGTCCGCGCTTCGCAATCTTCCGGTTGGCGTCGGTGTTGTAGTAGTCGCGATTGAGCGCCCGCAACTGATGCTTCGCCTGCGAATAGATCGCGTCGCAGATGCGGGCCGTCGGCAGGAGGCAATCGAAGCGATCGGCCACCAGTTGCGCCGATACCGGGTCGAGCGGCACGTGCACGAAGTCGGCATCGTGACCGACCGCCAGGTAATCCGGCAGCACCTGCAGGGTGGCCTTCACCGTTCGTGATTTGTCCTTGTAGGTCAGGCCAATCGTCACCCACTGCAGCAGCTTGTCCGGCATGTTGCCCGCCAGCAGTTGCCGCACCATGGCCTCTTCGCGTTTCGGCCACTCGGCGGGCGTGGGCGCCGCCTCGCCGCCGGTGGTGGCCATGAACGCGTGACCGCCCGGCGCGGCCGCATCGCGCGCCGGGAAGTGGTACGCGCGCGCGCCCGGCGACCAGCGCAAGAAGCTCCGGTCGTCCTCGGCCGCCTCGAGTGACGGCATCACGACGGCGGGAAGATCTGACGCTCGTTCCCGCCGCGCCAGCACCAGCACGCTCTCGCGGATTCGCCCATCGGCGCCGTACAACTCCTCCACCTGGATGTCTTCGCCCAGCACGTGCGTGGACGCCAGCCGGTTCTCGCCAAGGGCGCGCTCCACGACCAGCGCCCCGGGCCGCAGCGCGCACCGGCACGTCGCCGATCGCGGGAGCGCCACGGCTTCCCACACTGCTTCGTCGTCGCGCACCGGGAGCAGCGCATTCGGGCTGATGCCGCGGAACACGACGCCGTCGAACAGGTGTGCCGCGCTGGAGTCCGCTGGCCGCGGCGGCCGCGCGGGCTCGATCGCCGGCCCCAGCAGGTCGTCGCAGAACAGATTGGCGGCAGACGCGGCCGGCTGATCGGCTTCCAGTGGCCAGGACGGCGAAGGCTTCATCGCGCAATCTCCAGGAAGTCAGTCTTCGGCGTCGAGCGCGTCGAAGGCGTCACGCACGTCTTCCCACACGATCGGCGACTCGATCTCGCCGGCAACCTCGTCACCGGCATCTTCATCAGCATCCTCGTCACCGGCGTCCTCGTCGATCGACTCCGATGCCTGCAAACTCCCGGTCAGGTCCCCGGACTCGAACCACGACTCGACCTCGACATTTCCCTGAGCCGCGTCCTCCACCTCGATCGGTGGGTTCCCCTCGAACGCCGGCGGCGCCGCCAGCGGGGCGGTCGCGGCCGGAGGCCGCGGTGGCGGATTCGGCGACGTCTCCTGGCCGATGCGTCGTGCCAGGGCCACCGCCCCGGCGGTGTTCAGGTAGCCGTAACCGAGACGGGTGGAGGATCGACCGGAGGGGCCGGCGTGCGGATCCGCGCTGCCGATCAGGGCGCGTCGCACTTCGTGAATGGTGAGCGGGCGGGCGGCGGCCGCGAACATCAGGGCCACGGTCCCGGACACCCAGGGCGCCGCCATGCTGGTCCCGGACTTCACGCACAACCGCGGTTCGTCTTGCCATCCGGCTCGCGGCGTCGAGCGGGCCGCGCGAACGCGGAACCCGGGCGCGGCGATCTCCGGCTTCTGCCGGCCATCGGCCGTGGGCCCCCGGCTCGTGAAGCGCGTGGGCGGCCGCTTCGGCGTGCTGACGTAGGCGCCGACGGCGATCGCCCGGAAGCAATTGCAGATCGTGTTGGTGGTGTACAGCGACGAGGCCTGCTCGCGCGGAAACCGCGACTGGTAGCGCCCTGACGCGTCGCGCTCGATCCACGCGTGGAGGCGCCCATCCACCACTTCCTTGCCGCGCAGCACGATCTGCCAGCGTCCGCTCGGGGCGATCGGGTAGAGGAACACCACGATGTGGTTGAGGCCGCTGTTGGGTTCGCGCAGCCGGTGATAGAAATTGCCCCAGACCTGCCCGGCGGCGCCGACCGGCATCCGGTGGTCGAGCGCGAGCGAGAACTCGAGGCCGGTCGGCGCCACCAGCGTCACGTCGAACACGTCTTCGCCGCTGTACCAAATCTCGAGCTCGTTGGGAGTGCGATCGTTGGCGGGCGTGATCCAGTTGAGCACGTGCTGCTGGTCCGGCCCCACGCGCGCGTGCGTGTGCATGGCGGCGTCGCCGTAGTTGCCCACGCTCTGCACCAGCACGATGCCGGGCTGCTGCAGCATCGCGTCAACGGCCCGCTCGAGCAGCGTGTTGCCACGATGGGGTCCGCCGGTCTTGCCGGCGCTCAAGTGCAGGACGCACGGGCGTCCCGCCGCCTGCTGCCGCACGAAGTCGAGACCTTCGAGCAGCCCGATCGAGTCGCCGAGGTTGCCCAACTCGCCGAGGTTCTGCGCGGCCAGGTGCACGAACACGAGGTCCGCTCCCGACGCCAGCCCCACCTCTGAGCCTGGCTCTCGCCGATTGCCGGCCAGGATGTCGGCGACATGGGTGCCGTGGGCGCCGCTATTCGAGGGATCGCCGCTCGCCGGGTGATAACCGAGGGCGGCGAACGGATCCGGCTCGCGCAGCGCCGCGTTGATGGCCTCGCGCGTCAGCAGCCGGCCCTGGTTGTAGGGCGCCGGCGCCAGCGGGTCGCCCTGGCCGCGCTGGTCCCACAAGCACTGCAGGCGGGTGGTGCCATCGGGGTTGCGAAAGTTGGCGTGGGTGAAATCGAAGCCCCAGTCACAAATGCCCACCACCACGCCGCGGCCGTCGCCGCAATCGGCCGGCAGGGCGGGCGCGGCCGGCCGCGCCGCCTCGGCGTCTTCGCTGATCGCATCTTCGTCCGGGTTCTCAACCGGCGGCGGCATCGTCACGGCGTCGCCGGCCTTGAGACTGAACACCGAGGGATGCGCGCGCACATCAACGATGTCGCCCCGCCGGAGGCGGGCGGTGACGATGTCGCCGAAGCGGGAGACGATCCGTACCCCGGGCGGCGGTTGACCACCCGGCACGAGCCGCAGGATCACGCCCACTTCGTCGTCTGGAGATCCTGATTCCGCGAGCGACCACGCCGCCGGATCCATCGACATTGCGCGCCTGGGCTAGGCCACCACGCGGCCTGCCCGCACCGGCAACTGCATCCGCGGCGTGACCGCGGCGCCGCCGGTACCGGCGTTGGCGGGGACCGGCGCGCACACCGCGCTGCAGTAGTCGAAGTGCATCGGGTCGGTCGGGTTGAAGCAGGCGCCCCATCGGAAATGGAACGCCTCGAAAATGGCCACGATCCGCGGGTCCATGCTGCCGAAGGGCCGCGACGCGACGCTGTTGCGGTTCTCCTGCACGTTGAAGTCGATCGCGGCGCCGATGCCATGCTCCGACATGGTGCGGGCCGTTCGCGCGGCGGCCAGCACGCGGGCCCGCTTCGGTGGGGCGAACAGGGTGTTGATCCGCGTCACGGTGGTGGCGTTCGGCTGGTGGAACGGGTTGACGAGCACCTGCTGGCCGTTGATGGTGACCGTGTCGGCGGCGTCGTGCTTGACGCCGCGGAAGCAGGCGCCGCCGGAGGTCTGATACAGCAAGTCGTTCCACCCGAGTTCACTGATCGCGCGGAAGAGCACGTTGTAGACCGGCAGCAGGTCCGCCATCAGGGGCAGCCGGCGGCGGGTGCTGGGATTGGTCGTGGTCGCCGGGAAGTCCACGATCAGTTCCAGTCCCTGCAGATCGCATCGTTCGAACGCTCGCGCCGGCAGGTGCGGGTCGTTGCCGGGGCAGTCGCGCAGGGCGACCGCGTTCCGCAAGCCGCTGAGGGTGACGACGGCAGCGCCGGCGGCGTGCGGAGGGTGCTGCGCGTCGGTGGCCGCCCGCCGCGAGGCCCACGCCGGGTCGAACCGGGCACGCGGCGCGGTGGTGTCGATGTGCGCGGGCACCGTCAGCAGGCCGGCATAGAAAGGCCGGCCGGGATCGGGGGCGTTCACCTCGGCCTGCCACTGACGGCCGGCGAGGCCCGTGCCCCAGGCCATGAGCTGCGCGTTCCAGCGATCCATCGGCATCAGCGTGTCGACCAGCAGGTAGCGCATCACCAGCGCCGACACGTCGGCGCTCAGCGGCGGCAGCGGGTTCGGCATCGCCGTGACGAAGCTCGGCGGCGGCGGCAGCCACCATTCCCGGCGCGACGCAGCGGCAACGCGGCGGCGCATCTCGGTCATCAGCAGCCAGCCGAGCGACTCGAGCACGAATGCTTCTCGCCCATCGGGGGCACGGCGGGCCAGCTCCCGGAAATGCCCTGGGATGTGCAACAGCAGGCGCGGCACCAGCATGCTGTCAACACTGTCGGACCATCCCCGGCGGCCGAAATCCGCGCGCGACCAGCGCAATCTGGCCACCAGTTCAGTCAAGGCCGGCGCGCCAAATTGTTCGGCGATCGGTCTCAGTCCCCCTCGTGCCACGCCGCGGCGTTCCGCCGCGTCCAGGCCGGCGGCGGTGAGCGCCGCATCGATCGCGGCATCGGCATCCGCGGTCGGCCGCGGCAGGAACGACGCGGCGATCACGACAAACGGCGCTGGGTGGCACCCGCTGAACAGACCGGCTTGCGGCGCATACGCACGGCCGCCGGTCGGCAGGTACGGTTCCTGGGCCGGCTCGGCCTGTTCATAGGGTGGTGCCCAAAGCGGCGGCCGCCGCACCGGGCGCAGCGCAATCTGTCCGGTGCGCGGGCGCGGCAGCGGCAGCCGTGGCGGCGTGGGCACAGCTCGATGGCGATTGCCGGGCCAGGTGGTAATTGGCTCGCCCATCAGATCGGCCAGGAACAGGTCGGCGTCGCTCGGTCTCATGAGCATCCCCAGGCAGACACGTCGTTCCCCTTACCGCGACCGATGCCTAGGGCGCCGGCGGGCACACCCGCCGCCGCTGCACGACGTCGACAATCGGCAACGGCGTGATCGAGCTGGCCCGGCAGGTCGCCTCGATCCAGTCGATCACGGCGCACGTGATTCGCACGCCGGTGTTGGCGACGGCTCCGCCCTGGATGTGCACGCCCAGCAGCAGGCGGATGTTGTCGTTGCCCAAGAGCCACAGCGGGCTGCCGCTCTGACCCGCCGTGGTGTCAATCCGGTAGGTGAGGTGCGTCGGCGTCACGTCGGTGAGGCGCAGCCGGTCGGTGTGCCGCCACATCGATCCCGGAATGGGCGCGGTGGCGGGCGGCGGGATGACGCCAGGATACCCGGCGATCGTGAGCAAGGTGGCCGTGTTGAGGTCACCGCGCGGCTGCAGCATCATGAACCGGGTCGGCCGCGTGAACGCCGCCGGCAGGATCACGAGCGCGAGATCGAGGGTCGGATGGAAGTGGAAGACGGTGCTGGCCTGGCTTCCCGGGTTGGCGGGCCGCTGCTCGGCAGCCGTCGCCGCCGGGAAGTTGGCCCCGGGTGTCACGGTGACGGACGCCGCGCCCCGCGGCACGTGGCCGGCGGTCAGGACCACGCGCGGCGTGATCAACGTGCCGCTGCCGTGCCCTGAGCCCACGTCGATGTGGCAAATCGTGTTGAACGGAAAGAGCGTTGTCGACGGATTGGTGGCGCGCGCCAGCACCTGCACGCGATCGTCGGTGCCCTGTGGCGATTCCTGCAGATCGTCAACGGCCTCGCCGTAGTCGATCGCTTCGCCGTGGCCCAGCGCCTCGCCGTAGCCCCGGCGGCGGCGGCGCTGGCGGCTGCGCCACATCGGATCCCGGGCGCCGAACAAGTCGCGCTCAAACAGATCTGCTTCGTTCATGCGGCCAAACGACTGGTTCTGCCGACGCAGTGGCTGGTGTTCCATGGCGGTTCCCCTGAAGCTGGTGGCTCGGTTGGCGATCGGTGGATCGCGTGCCTGCGCGCCACGATACGGCCTGCCAGCCGCGGTGTCTGTACGGCGCGGTACGAAGCGGCCATGGTCCGCCTAAAGGCGGACGCGACATCGGCGTCTAATGTGGCGTCCGGCTTTAGCCGAACCATCACCGCCGTAATGCGTGCCGGTCAATGTGCGCCGCCGTGCTGTTCCGCGGCGACGATCGCGTAGCACTCGCACACCGACGCCTCCAGGCCGCGCCGGCTGAGGATGCTGATGTGCCCGCGCGCGTAGCGAATGAGCCCGCGATCCTGCAACCGGCCGGCAGCCACCGTCACGCTCTCCCGGCGCCCGCCCAGCATGTGCGACATCAGTTCCTGTGTCATGAACAGCTCGTTGACGCTCACCCGGTCGTGGCACATGAGCAACCAGCGACACAGCCGCTGCTCGACGGCGTGGAGGCGGTTGCAGATCGCCATTTGCGAGATCTGGGTGATGAGGACATGCGTATAGCGCAGCAAGGCCAGCTGCAGCGAGCCGCCGCGGGCGAACTCCTCGCGCAGCGCCGTGGCCGGCAGGCGATAGGCCAGGCCGCTGACCACCGCCTCGACGCGATGCGGCGTCGTGTCGGCGCCGAGGAACAGCGACACTCCCACCACGCCGTCGTGGCCGACCAGCCCCATTTCAACCGTCGCCCCGGTCTCGGTGGTGTGGAGCGACGAGACCACGGCGGTGGTCGGAAAGTAGCAGTGCGTGATCCGCGTGCCGGACTCATACAACACATCGCCGGCCGTGAGGGTGACGGGCTGCAGGATCGCCAGGAGCCGTGCGCGATCCGGATCAGCCAATTCGCGGATCACCCGGTTGCACTCGCGTCCCTCAGGCTGCGGGTGCTGGGGCGGGACACGTCGCGCCACCGGCGCCGGCGCATATGAGCTCAGTGCGTGCGAAGTGTTCATGTTGTCCGCCCATTCTTCTTCTGTGCACTGCGCCGCACCGGTCGCACGCGGTCAATCGCGACAACACAGTGTGGCCGCAGCCGCGCCACCTTGATCGCGTGGTGTGGCTCGCGGCATGGCTGGCACGTCCGGCATCGCCCGTCCACAGCAAGAGCGCTGCCGTCGGCGCGTTCGCGCTTAGCAGACACTCCAACCAATTCGTCTCATGGGGGTTCGGGCATCTGCGCCCTCCGCCGCCTCAGCCACAAGGGACGATGCAGCGGCGTGCCGACCGGCAATCTTCTTCCGGCACGTTCCTGCGCGGTGAGGCGACGTGGGGCCGGTGGAGACGATCGTTCAGGCGGTGAGGCGATGCTTGCGCATCTTGTTGAAGATGCTTCGCGGGCTGATGCCGAGCAGGCGGGCGGCGCGCGCCCGGTTGCCGTGCGAGGCATCCAGCGCCGCCGCCACCATCGTCTGCTCGCAGAGAGCCAGCGCGCGGCGCAACTTCCATCCGGCGGCGCCAAGCGCGGCCTCGTTGTCGAGCCACGTTGCCGCCGGCTCCAACGCCCGCTGATCGCTGGCGCCAACCGGGACCAGCGCGGTCGAGGACGAGACTGGCGCCGGCAGGGTGACCGGCGTCCTCTGCGCGAGTTCGAACCATAGCTCCGGCGGCAGGTCCGACAAGGTCAGCGGCTGATGGGCGCGCCGGTTGACGATGGCGCGGCGCACGACGTTCTCGAGCTGCCGCACATTGCCTGGCAACTCCGCGCCCGAGAGTGCTTCAAGGAAGCCCCGCGTCGGTGCCGACACCTGGCGCCCGGCGCCGGGGTCGGCGTAGCGCGCGAGGAAATGGGTGATGAGCGGCGCGATGTCTTCGGGCCGCTCGCGCAGCGGCGGGATCTTCACCGACAGGGCGTTGAGCCGGTGAAACAGATCGGCGCGGAACAGGTGGGCGGCCACCATGGCTTCGAGGTCGCGGTTGGTGGCGGCAATCACGCGCACGTCCACCGGCACCTCGTGATCCTCGCCCAGCGTGAGCAGCCGCCGCTCCTGCAGGACGCGCAACAGCTTGGCCTGCAGCGCGACGTCGAGGTCGCCGATTTCGTCGAGGAAGAGCACCCCGCCGCGCGCCGCCCGCACCAGGCCCTGGCGATCGTGATCGGCGCCGGTGAAGGCGCCCCGGCGATGGCCGAAGAGTTCGCTCTCCGCCAGTCCGGCGCTGATCGCGGCGCAGTTCACGGGCACGAACGGACCCGCGCTCCGGCGCGGGTCGCGCGCATGAATCGCCCTCGCCACCAGTTCCTTGCCGGTGCCGGTCTCGCCGGCCACCAGCACCGGAATGTCGCTCAGCGCGCTCACCCGCTTCACCCATCGGAACACGGTGATCATGCGGGCGCTGGCGCCGACGACGCCACTCGCCAGCATCTCGCGCTGGAGGCGCTGCTCCTCATCGAATCGTTCGGCCTCGCTGCTGCACCACTGCTCGACGCTGTCGCGGATCTCGGTGGCAAACGAAGCAGCCGTGCTGTCGATCAAGCACGACGCGCCGGCCAGCAGCAGCCGGCAATGCGCGCCCAGCGGCCATCCGCTCGCGCCATCGCCGTAGCACAGCACCGTGAATCCGCGAGCGGTGAGGGTGGCGATCGTGTCCAGCGCGGCTGACCCGGCGTCAGGCGGATCGACACCGACCAGCGCAATGCCGATGTCGCTCGCGCGACCGACCGGCGAGAGATGCTGAAGATCAACGATGTGTTCTGGACGCGGGCGGATGCCATCGATCGCGGCGTCGAGCCGCTGCCGGCGATCTGCCGATCCGTCGAGCGCGAGGATGCGCCCCACGCCGCCGTGGCCCGAAGTGATCCCGCCGTGTTGCGCACCGGTGTGTGGGGACACCGGCCCTGCCCCGTCGCTTGCACGCGTTGCCATGAAACCTCATTCAGCCGGCGCACAGACGCCGCGCTGCGTCGTGAGAAACGGGGGAGGCCCTCACGAGCGAGTTCATGATCTACGCCCTTCTCAGTTCGTGGGTCAAGGGGAAAGCGGGGTGTGTACGCTCGCGCACAGACGCCACTCGGCTTTGCCTTCCATACTGCGCGCGTTGAGTGTGCAAAATGGGTTTCTTCGAATTCGAAGACGTGTGGCTTGAGGCCGCGGGCGCATCGAGCGCTCGCTTGGCAGGCAGCGGCGCGCGGCCCGCAGGCGGCGGCAGTGCCGGAGGTCGCGCTCCCGCGGCACGACCGCGGCAGTCCGGTGGCACGACAGCGACCACCTCGCGGCCTTCCGCTCAGGGCGGTGCGGCCGCCGGAAGGCCGCAGGCCCAGTCGCATCAACCGGCGCGTCCGCAACCGGCGCGGCCGCAAGCAACCACAGGGACGCGGCCGCGGACCACGCCCTCAACGCGGCCGCAGACGCCTGCGCGTCCGCCGTCTGCCGGCGCCAGGCCGGCGGCCGACCGTCCGGCGAGCCAGGGCTTCAATCTCGATCGCTTCATGTCGTCGGTCCAGCAGGGCGCATCGATGTTTCAGCAGGGCTGGGATTTCGTGCAACAGGTGCCGCGATTCGCACAGCAGTTCTCCGGACAGGGTCAGCAGCCTGCCGCGTTCGCGCCGACGCCTCAGGCCCCATTTGCCGGCGACGCACCGGTTCCGGCGGCCGGCGGCCCCATGACGTTCCCAACTTACCCGCCGACGCCGTCGGCGGATGCGCCCGCGGCACCGGCCGCCGTGTCACCGGCAGCTGACGCCGGACAGATCGATCAGTTGCTGCAGGCGCTTCGCCAGCGGAACATCCCGCCGCTGCCCGGCCCTTACGGTCCGCCTCCCACGGCGCCGGCGGCGGCGCCCGGCGATCCGATGTCGATGCTCAGGCTGATCCTGAGCAATCCGCAGTTTCTCCAGGCGCTGCAGTCAACCTCCGCGCCGGTGGCGGCGCGCCCGGTCCAGTTGCCGGTGCCGGTACCCACCGCCCCGCAGCAGATGCAGCAGATGCCGATTCCACTCGGCGCCGTCCTGAACGCCATCGTCGCGCTCGCCGGCTCGTCGATGAGCAACTTGAGCGCCGGCGCGCGTGAAGACGAACCAGAAGTTCCGGCCTACCTCGTCGATGCCGACGGCCGCTTCATCGTCGACCCCGCCAATATGGATGACCGGGCGGCGCTCGTGACGCACCTGTTCCGGCTGAGTGCCGAAGCGCAGGGCGCCGGCGAGGGCTGGCTGGCGATGGAACAGGACGAGGCGATCGACGACAGCGTGGACGAAGGTGAGGCGACCGAGGGATGGGCGTAGACCCAGGCTTCCGAGAGAGAGGGCACGGTGAGTACAGACACGACAACCGCGATGCACGACGCGCTTCAGGCCGCCGTCAAGCACATGAACAACGGCAACGGCTCGCACGAGGTGAAGGCGCCACCGGTGGACACGATGGGCCTGCTCATGACCGTCGTGCCGAAGCTGCTGCAGGGCAGCGAGTCGAGCGGCGAGATGGTCGAGAAACTGGACGCGCTGCAGAAGGGCGACCTCCAGACCATGCGCGAGCAGGTGGGCCTGCTGCGCAAGCAGTGCCATCGCCTGCTCAAGTCGCAGGAACAGCTGCTGGCCCGCGTTGACGAGGTCCAGCAGCAACAGCTCGACGTCGGCCGCGCGGTGCTCGACCTGGCGCGGCAACTGGCCCGCCTCAGGTTCATCGAGGAGGGGCCTGACGAAATGGACGAGGACGACGACGAACCGGAGGCTCGATCCGCTGAGCGCTTCCGGCGGGACGATCAGGGAGCGGGTGGTAACGGGCAGAGACGAGGGTCGCGAGACACCGCAGCACAGTACGGCCCGAAGGGTCGACCGGGGAGGCAATGATGAGCACGGAAAACTTCGAGTACGACGAAGACGTGGAAAGCGGCGACGAGGGTTTTGAATCCTCCGACGAAGGCTTCGAATCGGATGAGGGCGTGGAGTCCTCGGACGAGTACGCCATGGAGTCGAGCGACGAGGGCGGCGAGAGCGACGAGAGCGACGAGTCGTTTGAAGCGGCCGAGTCCGACGAGGCGATCGACGAAAGCGACGAGTCCGACGAGGCGCTCGACGAGGCGGCGGTGAGCGCATCGGCCAGGCTCCAGATGCAGCAGGACCAGAACCGCCGCAGCGCGTGGGCGCGCAAGGTCGCGGGCGACCAGCGGGTCGAGGCGCGGCGGGCGGCGGCCACCCAGCGCACCATCACCAGCCGCATCAACGCCATTCCGACCGGGGTCAAGGCGCCGGGCCATACGCAAGTCGGGATGCTGCGCGGAGCGGGCGTGGTGACCGCGGTGCTCCCGAACGGCCGCCGCAGCCAGATGCGGATCATTCCCACGGTCGCGCCGATCACCGAGGTCAACCGGCTGCGGACGGTGATCATGGCCAACGAGCGGTCGACGGCCATGGCCACGGGGCGGAACTCGCGGGCGATCAGGGCCCTCGCGGCCACCCAGACGGCGGCGGTCAAGCGGCTCACGACCCAGCAGGTCAAGAGCGACAAGGACATCAGCAAGCGCCTGGTCGAAGGCGACAACCGCCTCGACATGCGCATCACCAAGGAGCTCGCCGGCGGCACCGGCGTGCTCGGCAAGCACAACAAGATGATGGCCCGGGCGATCAGGCGCGAGCGGAAGCGCACGCTGTGGAACAACATCCTGCTCGCCACCTCGGCGCCGTTCTTCGCGGCCTACGGCGAGAAGGGCGACCCGCTGGCCAAGAACAACCTGATCCTCACCGGATCGCTGGTCGGCTGGCTGTTCAGCGACGAGCTGCTCGGCTACGTCGCCGGCAAGTCTGGCGCGCTGAGAACCGGCGCCAATGTGCTGTCCTACGTGGCGCCGTTTGGCAACATGGCCACGGCCTACTACTTCCTGAACGGCAAGCAGCACGAGCGGTTCGTGGCTGGAACGAACGTGATTGCCGTCGGTCAGGCGGCGGTCAAGGTGAAGCTCGACTCCCAAGTCGGCAAGGATGCGCTCGAGCAGTTCAAGAAGGACGCGCACACCGTGGCGGCCACCACCGTGGGCGGCGACAAGGTCGCCGTGCAGGCCGCGATCGACGGTGACGGCACCCTGACGCTGACGCTGCCGGCGGTGGCCGTCGCCGCGACGCCCGTGGCGTGGATGGTCGATACGCGGAAGGCCCTGAACATCGCTGCGAGCGCGTGATCGCCGTCACCCGGTGACACGCGCGGGCCCCTGCCGTGCCAGGCGATCATCACGATTCGTTCGACGAGCGGCGCCCCCGCGGACTCTTCCGCGGGGCGCCGCATCGGGGCACGCGCACGCTGGCGGCCATCCTGCCAAACGGCCGCAGCCTCTGGCTCGAGGCCACGGCGCCGCTGGCACCGGCGGCCTCGCTCGGCAACACGGCGCGGCTCGCCGAAGTCGCGGCGGCGCGGCAGCAGGCCGGCGCCGCGGCTGGCGGTCGGGCCATCAGGCGCCTGGTGGGCTCCGTCGAGATCCTCACGGCTCGCCTGTCCGCCCGCCGGGTCGAGCGCGCGAAGGCGTTGCGGCGCCGCCTGGTGAAGGGCGACGCGGTGGTCGATCGCCGGCTGGCCAAGGCCGTCGCCGACTTTCGCACTCGCGTCGCGCGGCAGATTCGCATCGATCGCGAGTCGCTCGCGCGCCTGCGGCGCCGCGACTGGTGCGACAAGGCGGTGATCATCTCGTCGTGGCCGTTGTTTGCCGCCTACGGACAGCGCGGCCGGCCGTTCGGCGCCAACAACGTCGCGCTCACCCTGGCGCTCCTGACCTGGCTGGCCGGCGACGAAGTGGTGGCGGCGCTGTTCGGGAAGAAGCAGGAATCAACGTACCCCGTTCGCGACGCCGACGTGTGGTCCTACGTGGCGCCGTTTGCCAACCTGCTGGCCGGATGGTGGCTCATGAACGATCTGCAACACGAGCGCTTCGTGGCGGGCATGGCCAGCGGCTTCGTGCTGGTGGAGGAGGCGGCTGGTGCGCCCCCGGGCGAGCGCCACTACGAGCACGCCACCATCGTCGACCTGTCGCGGACCATCGCACCGGGCCACATCAACGACTTCCGCTCCTTTGTCGATGTGCCGGTTGTCGCCACTGTCAGCAGGGTCGAGTTCTCGGCGGCCGGCACGGCGCTCGCGGCGCGCCTGTCGGCGCCGTCGGCGACGGTCGTAGGGGGCGTGGTGATGGTGACGGTGATGGTGATCACCAACGGCCCGGTGGCGGCGAACCAGAAGTTGATCGACGCGCTGGATGTCGCGTGGATCGTCGACACCGCCGAGCCGCGCGCGGTGGGTTGAGGGCGTCATGCAAACGGCATATCTGGATTCAGAATCTCTCGCGCGATTGCGCGAATCGGTGGCGCAGACCCGACAGCGGGTGGCGGAACGCGGGAACCGTCGCGACGAGGATGCGCTGCTGGCGGAACCGATTGCCGTCGCCGCCGACGACACGCCGTCGGCGCGACAGCGGGCACGGCAACTCGACACCCTCCGCCAGGCGCACGTCGAGCTGGCGCACAAGGTCAGCCAATTGGAGGAGCGGGCCGGCGGCGAGTCGTTCGAGGTGCTCAAGCACCTCTCCAGTCTCGAAGGCCGCGTGCAGGAGCTCGCCGTCCAGAACCAGGCGTCGAGCGCCGCCGATTCCGCCACCCGGACCAGCCTCGCGCAACAGGCCAAGGCCCAGCGCGCGCTCGAGACCATGCAGACCATCCAGGCCGCCGTCGGCGTGGCGAGCACGCTGCAAAGCACCGCGTACGGACAGCGCGGCAGCCTGCTGTCGGCCAACAACCTGCTCCTGGCCGGCAATCAGCTGTTGTGGACTTACATCGACCCGATCGCGAAATTCCTGGAACTCCCGGTTGGGCCGGCACCGAGCCCATTGGCCTACTGCGCGCCGCTCTTGAGCCTGGTCACGGCGCGCGTGGTGCTTGGTGATCGGCAGCATGTCCGCTTCATCACCGGGATCACCGAGTTCGGCCCCGGTGAGGACGTGCGGCTCGACCTCAGGAGCCGCATCGCCGACCGGCTGTGGCCCGAGTTCCAGCAGCGGGCCGATGTGACGGTGACGGCGCAGCCGCTCGGGCCACGCCGCAACTTGTCCGTGTTCGCCGAGGTGCGGCACGGTACCCTTCGGCTCAACGCGGCGACTCGCGATCGCGCCAAGCTGCAGGGACTGCGCGTGGCGTGGATCGTGGACACGGGTGAGGACGTTGGCTGAGAACCCGGTGCGCCGGTTCGCCCGCCTGCTGGGCGGCGTGGTGCTGATGCAGGGCCGCCTCGGCCACCAGGTGCTCGGCCAGTTGCTGGTGGCCGACGCGGGCGACGCGGTGCTGGCCGGCGCGATGATGGTGATCACGGGCACGGCGCGCCAGCGCAACATCGTCGCCCAGGCGGCCGTGCGCACGGCGGCGCCGACGCTGGCGGCCCAGTGGTTTCTGCGCTCGAAGGCGCTGCACATCCAGCGGCGAGAAGCCGGGCTCGCCAGCCGAGAGCTCAAGCAGCAGCGGATCGAGCTGCTCAAGGCCGTCATTCAACACCGCGCCGGGCGCCGCCTCGCGGCCCTCGAAGACGGCACCGGTATCGTCGTGCTGACGCCGCCGCCGGTGCAGGTACATGTGGAGCCGCCGGACGTGACCACGCTACGCAAGAGCCACCAGCGGTGGCGCGCGCGAGCGAAGCGCCTGTCGTCCGAGTTGCGGGCCCGCGCCGCCCTCCCTGCCATCCCTGCGGCGCCGGCGGCCGCCCCTCGCCCTCGGCACGCAGCGAAGCGCGCGGCGGCTCCGCCGCCGCCGAAGCCGGTCCCACGGCCGCGATCGAAGCCGGCGAAGAAGAAGCCGGCGGCGAAGAAAGTGGCGGCACACCGGGCGAAGAAGCGCCGCCGGAAGCGCTGATCGACCGGTTCAAGGCGAACGGCTACTGCCCTCCCACGGCCGCGCGGTGCCGTTCGATGATGTCGCGCGCGCGGTTCATGTCCACCGACACGCTGCTGCGGCGGGCAAACTCCGAACGATCGCCGCAGGCCAGATCGGGATGGGCGTCTTTGCGCCGCTGGCGCCAGACCGCGCGGATGTCGTGGGCGCTCATGTCCGGCGTGACGCCCAGGGTCCGGTAGGCCCAGGCGATGTCGCCGGATTCCTCCGGCGCCGGGCGCCGGGCCCGGCGGCCGCCGGTGATCGCCTTGTGAAAACGCTCGGCCACGCGATCGGCGGTCACCTCGTCGGCCGCCAGTTGCAGCGATCGACCGAGGTAGCTGATGTCGCGGATGACGCCCGACACCACGGCCCCGAACCAGGCGCTCCTGGCAATGGCCTCGACGTCGGCGAAGGTCGGCAGGCCCGCTTCCCACGCAATCATTTCACCGCGCTGAAAGAGGCAATAGCCGGGCAGCACCCCGAGTGCGCCGGGAGCCCCGCACTGCACCAGGCCGTGGTGGATTGCACTCAGCGCCGGCCCGCCGGCCAGGATCAGGTTCCGGAAATCCATCGTGCCCAGCGTCACTCCGGGATGCGCCTCGCGCAACCGATCGCCCAGCGGCCGGCTGAACGTGTGCATCGGATGCACCGACACCAGCAGCGCCGCGCAGGGCGCCCCGTTGATGAACTCGAAGAAGTTCGCCGCCTCCACGGCGATCGGCTCGCCCATGCCGGTCCTACTTCTTGCGAGCGCGGAGATCGAACACGATGACCAGATCGTCCAGCACGTCGGGCACCTTCGCGCCCTCGGCGCCGACCGCCAGCTTCCACGGGCCGGGCGGGCCGGACACTTCGGCCGTCGCGCGCAGCATTCGCGCGCGCGGCCACGGCGCCGCCCATCCGGAGACCGCCGCGCCCGATCCCTTCGGCGGATCAATCCGCACGCGCAGCGCCTCGGGACGCAGCCCGTCGCCGGCGAGCGCGAACAGGGCGGCCCGCTCGATCCGCAGGTCGAGGCCGCGATAGCGGCCCGAGAAGCGGTCGGCGCCAAGCGCCAGCGGCGCCTCGACGTCCTGTCCTGCGGCGGCGTCCTGCAACTGCTTCCACACCAGCGGGAAGTCGCGTTTGAGACTCACGAACTGGCGCGGCTCTGGCGTGATGCCGCCACGCGCCAGTCCCTTTTCACGTTCGGCGCGCGCCGCCGCTTCGAGGGCGGCGCCGCCGGTGCGGGCGGTGTAGGCGAGCGTGAGTACCAGGTCGGTCAACTGCGCCAGGTCCAGGGCGTTGTCGGCCTGCGGCAGGTCAATGCGCCAGGTCGAGACGGCGCCGGCGCCCTCGAACGGCAACAGCCGCTCATCGTCGAACCGCAGGTGGAAGACGCCGGCGTCGCCATCGGGGCGGCTGGTGGCGACGGCGTGAATCGGGATCGGATTGACGGTGAACCGTGAGTCCTCGCCGTCGGCCGATCGGGCGTAGGCGCCGCTGGCGTTCGCCGACGTGCGCACGCGGCTCTCGAGCAGCGTCAGCGTGCAGTTGACGTTGCGCTGCGGGGCCACCGCGCCGGTCATGGTCAGGCTGACCGTTTTGAGACGCCGGAAGTAGTGCCCCGGAAAGTCGCCGTCGAGCAGCGCCTCGCTCGCTTCGATCTGGCAGCGGCCGGTCGCGAGCAGCTCGAGGAAGGCCGCGGGGTAATCGTCGCGGAGCGAAATGTGACGGGTGATCTCGAGTGCCCGGCGATCGCCCTCGATGTGGGCCGCCTCCATGCGCCGGAGGTCCACCAGCAGCCGCTCGCCCGCGAACAGGCCCTTCTTGAGGCTGTCCCAATAGGAGAACTCGATGAACGACGACGACTGGTCGCCGCGGTCGAAGCGGAAGGCCCGCTCGGCGTGCTGGGCGGCGTCGAAGGCCACCTTGTAGCCCTGGAAGTAGACGCCGGACAACTGCCCCAGCATCCATCCGTAGAGCTGCTGGTTGGTGTACTTGTCGCGCAAGTAGGTTTGCACCTTGCGCGAGTTGTCCACCTCGAGATCGTGCCGCCGGAGATCGGCCGAGGCGATCTCGAGCGTCAGTTGCGTCTCGGCCACCTTCTTGTCGATGCGCCCCTTCTCCTTCTGCAGCAGCTCGAGCTCGTGCTGCCACTCCTCGCGACGCCGCTGGTACTCGGCCTGCGCCGCCGCCAGGTCGGCCTCGGTCTCGTTCTTGCTCATCACCTTCTGCAGGCTCGCGGCAAACGCTTCGGCAATGTCGCCAAACATCTGGCCGCCGAGCTGAAGGGTCACGAACGGCGAACTGAAGCCGCCGGCGGCGCCGGTCTGGAATTCCGGAATCGCGTGCATCACCTTGGCGACGAGGTCAACGCCTTCGGCCACCCCGGAGATCACTTGCGCCGCGGAGAGCGACTTCTGCGACGCCAGCTCCTGCGGGTTCATCAACTGCGTCAACTGCGTGTTGAGGTGCTGCATCTGCATGTCGAGGTGTTCGCGCTGCAGCCCGAGTTCGGCGAGGGCCTCTTCCACCTGGCGCACCTGCTTCTTGCGCACGTCGCGCAAGGCGTCGAGCAGGGCCACCTCGTTGGACGCGCGCAGCGACGCCAGGCCTTCGGCATCGCGGCTTTCCAGCACCTTCAGGGTCATCGCGCCGAAGCTGCGGATTTCCTCGGCCAGCCGCACGGCGCGCGCCAGCAGGAACCGGAACCGGTAGTGCGGCGGCGGCGCGTTGAGGCTGGCGACGACGCTGCCCAGATCGACGCCGGCGGCGGCGGCGCGCACCAGCAGACCCGGGTCAATCGGCGGCTCGAACAGGGGCAGCTGGCGAACGATCCCCTGGATGTTCATGCAGTTGCGGATCTTGAAGAGGCGATCGGCGACCGTGTCCCAGTACTTGTCGAGCTGCGGGTTGGGCGGCGTGCAGAAGTACTGCGTCGCCATGCTGAGCACCGACGAGACGCCGCTGGTGTCGGGGCGGGCGTTGATTCGGAACGGCCGCCGCACCTGCAGGTTTTCCATCCGCACTTCGACGTTCGAGAACAGGTTGAGATCGCGCCGCATCTGCTCGAATGTCATCGGCGCGCGCGTGACAATGGGCGGAATCTGCTCGGGCCGCGGGCCCAGGATGTTGGCCGCCAGGATGTAGATCTGCGTCGCTTCCTGGATCGACTCCATCGAGTCACGGCGGAACAGCTTGTCGCCCCACTCGATCAGGTTGTCGATGTACTTCATCAGCACCGCCTTCTGGTAGGCGGCGATGCGGAGCCGGGCGATCACGTGCGGCGAAAACGGCTTCTCCCACCACGCGAGGAGCTGCTCGCGGACCTGGCGCTGCTTGGCGATGGTGGCGGGATCGCTGCCTTCGTACGACGACAGCAGCTGCATCATCTCGCGCGCGCCCTCGTACTCGCTGTTGGTATGGAACGGCGCGAACCGCCAGTAGCGCCGCGGGCTGGGCGCCCGCGAGTCAGTGGTGGGGTCGAAGATGAAGTGGAACCAGCGCTGCGCCTCTTCGTGGCGGCCGTCCTTCGCCAGCCGCAGCGCCACCTGCAGCGGCGCGTGGAAGAACAACTCCCAGTTGTAGAGCGCGTAGGCATTCTCGTGATCGAAGTCGACGTCGAGGTGCGGGAGCTTCCCGGTATCGACGAGGGGGCCGAGGCCGTAGTGCTGCTGGAACCAGCTGCGGCCGCGGCGCTGCCACGTGCCGTCGGGCCCGCGCACGTGGTCGACGCCGGCCAGCGGCCGGGTGGTCGCGAGATCGAGCAGCCCGTCGATGCCTTTCGCTTTCAGCGTGCGGATGAAGTGGCACGTCTGCGGGTGTTCGAACGGCGTGAACTGCAATTTGTACTCGTGGTAGCCGGGCTGCACCCTGGGACGCGACCGCAGCCGCGCGACAGGTGCCGGCCTGGCCGGAGCCCTGCGCGCGGGCGCCGCCGGACGCCGGCCAGGTCGCGGCGGCGCGGGCTTCTGCCGGCGGCGCCTTGGCCGTGCCTCGGCGGCGTCATCCGGATGCCACGCCTCGTCCTGATCCGCGTCCCACATGTCCTGAGCTTCGAGGTCGAGCACCGGCAGCTGCTCGTCGAAGCCTTCGTCAAACGCTTCGCGACGGCCCCGCCCGCCGCGCCTGGCCCGAACCGGCGCCCGCCGCCCGGGTCGAACCACCTTGCCGAGACCGAAGCGGCGCGCAAACAGCGGCGCCGCCACCGGCGTGGGAGGCGTCCAGTGCGCGTAGACCGGCCTGACGAAGTAGCTCCGGAACCGGTCCTGGAAGAAGAAGGGGAACAGGCCGCGCTCATCCGGATTCGCGGGATTGGTGACCGGCACGATCCGCGTGCCGAGCGGATTGCGCGCCTGCGGGAGGGCGACCGCGGCGCCGCGCCGATCGGCAGTGGGGAGCGTCAGCAGCGCGCCGCCCGCGTGCCGCGCGCGCGCCAGGCCCATGCCCGACACCTGGTACCCGGCAGGGGCGTTCATCATGCCGCCCTGGGTGAGCCGGAACGGCTGCGATCGGCCGCTGCTGCGCACGTTGCCGAGCGTGGCGTCGATGTGGGCCTGGAAGATGCTCCGCTTCGGCTTGGTGTGGCGCGAGATCTTGGCGCGCCGCACGGCCTTGGCCTGATCCGGCACGAGCTCGCCATTGCAGCCGTTGAGAAAGAACGTGGCCACCGGCTCGACTTCCGCCGGCACCAGCACCAGGCGCTCGAGGCGCGCGCGTTCAACGGCGCGCGAGTAGAGATGCAGGCGCAGCTGCGGCAGCGCCCCCGGTCCGATCGAGGCGCGCAGCGTGTAGTCGGACGGCGTCAAGACGCGGCTGCCATCGAGGACCATCCGGTGCGTGACCTGGTCCGACCGATCCTTCTCGTAAGGCCGCACGGTCACGAAGGTCTGGTAGTCGACGACGCCCTGCGTGGACACACGCTTGCGTGACCAGCGGCCGCGGTCGTAGACCGTGTAGGCGAGCTGGATCTCCCAGTCCTTTCCCACGGTCTGCGGGGCCCCTTTGCTCTCGCGGTCCATCGGCGGGAGGGGCTTGTTGACCTCGCGGAACAGCGTCCAGAACAGGTGCATGCGGCGGTTGAAGATCACCGGCACGAGATGCTCGCCTTCGATGTCGGCGTCGATCTTCTCCCAGGCGGTCCACTGCCGCCCGCGTTCGAGCCGGCGGTAGTACCACAAGTGCGGCGCGTTGAACGTGCGCGCGAACACGTGATAGGTGCCGTCGGGCCACGGCGAGCGCGGCGGTGGCGGCGGCGCGCCGAGCCCGGCCGGCGCCGGCCGCGTCACCATCCGGTGGGTGTCGCGTTCCTCGAACCACACGCCGCGGACGTCGAGCCGCGCGACTTCGTCGAGGCCCTCGAGGTAGTCGGCAAACGCCGCTTCGACGTTGTCGTTCTTGATCTCCTGCTGCAGGATGGTGGACTCGAGCGCCTGGAACAGCGGCGACTTGTCGTCGCGCAACTCGGGCTCGATCCAGTTCTCGGGATACAGGAACACCTTGCGGTTCGCTTCCCACACGCGGTAGTTCTTGAGCCACTTCCAGTCGGCGTCGGCGATCACGCGGGGCGGCACCTGCGGCTCGAGGTTCATCAGGCAGCGTTGAAAGAACGTCTGCACGGCGCCGGTGGCCTGGCGGATGCGCGACGTCAACATGCACGGGTTCATGTCAACGTCGATCAGGAAATACTCGAACAGCTGGTTGCGGTTGGTGATGCCGCGCGGCCGCAGTCTCGGCAGGAGGCACGCCACCAGCGCATCGCGGCGCTCGGCGCGCAGCGGGTCGTTCAGCGTCCGCGCCACCTCGAGCCAGCGGGTCTCGTCGTAACGGGACTTGACGGCCTGCACCACCGTGGCCGCGACATCGGCATCGGGCGCCGCGTTGGCCCACGCCTGGAGCGTGGCCGGCGCCACCGCGGTCCGGCGCTGAACGTCAACCGCGCGCGCCAGCCGCACCACCAGCGGCACTTCGCCGGGATCAACCGGCGGCCGCAGGCCGTGAGCCGGGTCGGCGGCGAAGCCGTCGGGGCCGACCAGCGCCTCGACCACGCCCCGATCCCACCCGCTGACGAGCACCAGCCGATCGAGGGCCTCGGACGCGTTAGCCGCGAGAAATACGTCGAACAGATCGGCGTTCGATCGCGGCAGCGTCTTGCGGACCGCGTAGATGGCGGCGAGCTGGCGCCAGCGCTGGAAGTGCGGCGCGGCGTCAGCCGCCGGCTCCATCGGCAGCCCGTCCAGGTTGAGAAACGCCGGCGCTCGAGACAGCCATTCGAGGTGCGCGTCGGTCGTCCCGAATCCCGACACGATCATCGCCGCCTTGTGCAGGCGGCGATAGCTCTGCTCGACCGGCGCGAACGACGACAGCCCGTTGGCGGGATAGAGCTGCGGGGTCGGCACCGGTTGCCTGGCCACCGGCCCGGTGCCCATT
This sequence comes from Vicinamibacterales bacterium, assembly GCA_041659285.1. Taxonomy (NCBI): domain Bacteria; kingdom Pseudomonadati; phylum Acidobacteriota; class Vicinamibacteria; order Vicinamibacterales; species Vicinamibacterales bacterium. Next base: position 290,282 of record JBAZYO010000004.1, read on the forward strand.
TGCAGGGCGAGCGTGGCCGGCGCCCCCTGGTTGCGGTATTCGAGCCGGATGGCGACGAGCTGTCGTGGATCGAGCGCCAGCGGCTCCGACACGTGCTCGACGGGCTTGCCGCCCGACTCGGGCTTGTCGATCACCACGCGTTCCTTCCCGTCGACGACCAGGCTCAGGCGCACGGCGCCGTCGGTCTGCAGGTAGAAGGTGTGAGCGCCCTTGGCGCGGGCCAGCAGATGGCCGGTCCACCGCGCGCTGAACTGGCGTCCCGGCACGCCGTCGGCCGGCGCGGCGCCCGCCCACGCGAAGGTCAGGCCCGGATCGATCCGCGTCACGACCGGGGTGCCCTGGAGATCGGGCGTGGCGAAATATTCGCCGGTCAGGCCGGTCCCGAGCATCGCCAGAAAATCGGCGAGCATCGGCTCACCCGGCGCGCGCCGCGATCGCATCACCTCGTCGAGCAGGCGGGCGGTGGCCGGCACGCTCATGCCCATCGTGTCGCTGAGGCTCTGCACCACCGCCCCGCGCACTTGCCGCGATCGCAGCCGCGGCAGCAGGTGTTCGAGCACGAAATGGATGTGCGCCTTCCAGCGCAGCTCCAGCGCCTCGCGCGCCAGGTCCGCGGGCGGCGGCTCGAGCAGCCGCGCCGCGGCCGCGGCCGGATCCGCGAAGATGCGCGCAAGGTGCCGATCGAAGAACGACCGGCGTCGAGCGGCGTCGAGCGGCGTGCGCGGGTCCAGCGCTTCGAGGGCGGGATCGAGCAGCGCCTGATCGAGCAGCATCGCCAGCTTCTGCCGCAGCGTCTCGGTCGAGACCTCGGCCGGAAGGCTGGTTTCCGCGAAGGCGTCAGCCAGGCCCTGTCGAATGCCGGCCAACACCGCGTCCACCTGCGCCGGCAGCGGGCCGGGATCACGCCTGGGTTCCCACTCGTGCCGGAACAGGTAGGCCAGGCGCTCGGGCGTGAAGTCGGTGGCCTGCACCTCGCGAACCAGGTCGATGAAGCGCGCCGTGGCCGCCGGATCGCCGGGTCGAAACGGATCGGCGTCGGCCGGCACCAGCCGCAGCAGCAGGTCGAGCGCGGGGATCCGCAATTGCAGCGACCGCGACAGCACGACCACGCGATAGATGGCCGAGAGGCCGGCGAGGTCGAGCCGCGGCTCGGTGCCGCGCCGGGCATGGAGCGCGCGAATCAGCGACAGCTCGTCGCTGGTAATGCGGAAGGCGGCGAGCAAGGCCGACGACACGGCGTCCAGCGACGGCCCGACCGTGGCCAGCTCCGTGCGGTCGGGGCGAAGCTGGAACGTCCGGGTGTCTTCCGTCCGCCACGCCACGGCTCGCGTGGTAAACAGCTTGTCGAATTGGCTGTTGGCGCCCCAGGCTTGGATGGGGGCCCACAAGACCAGCAGTTCCTCGACCGGCCGATCGAGCCGGGCCGCCACGTCTTTGATCGCGGCCAGCTTCGACAGCACCGCGGCATCGAGGTCGGCGGCCCCGATCGCGACGAGCGCGCGATCGAGCACGGGAAACGTCCAGCCCAGGCGCCGCTGAAGGCGGATGACCCGCACCATCCGCGACACCCGATCGGCATCGAGTCCGGTCAGGCGGATCTTTTCCGGGTCGCAGTCGGGCGCCGGCGACTCGAGGCGGAGCCGGTCGTCGCCGTTCACGAAGCGGGTGCTGACCAGATCGACCAGCCTCGCAAACGTCAGCCCGGTGGCATCAAGCATCACCGGCACGCGTGCCAGCACGTCCACGAAGGTCGCGCCTTCGACCTGCTCGGCGGCGAACCCCAGGTGCTTCCAGAGTTCGGCCGGAGGCGCGGCGACCAGCGCGAACTCCTCGGGCGACATCCCGAGCGATTCCCAGGTGACGGCGTCGCGCGCGGCGTCGCCGCGTCCGAGCGCCCGCATCAGTTCGAGCCGTGACACGCCAAGGTGGCCAAGATAGGCGCGGGCCAGCGCCAGCGGTTGGTGATACGGAAGCGCCAGCGGATGCACCGCCTGCTGCAGCTCGAGGTAGGCCGCCGCCGACAGGTTCTGCGGCACCGCGCGGAGCACGTCGCCCGGCGTCTTGCCGGTATCGAAGGCCGCGCTGCCGCCGGTGATCGCCGCCTCGAGCAGCTCGTTGACGAGGTCGATGTAGGGCAGCGCCGTCAGCGTGTTCTCGCAGGTCAGCGGCAGGTGCGCCAGGTCGGGACGCCGCGCCAGCAGCACGTCAAGGGGCGACCGTGGGCCTGGCGCGGAACTCGGGGAACCGGCCGCGGTCGCCGCCGCCGATCCGGCCGGCGCCAGCCGCTTCGCGATTTGATCCCGCCGATCGGGCGCGCTGACGTTCAGGTAGCGGAGCAGGTCCACGAAATACGCGGCCGGGCTGTAGACCGACCCGCAATGCTCGCACTCGCAGAAACCCGCCGGCGCCTGGAACAAATCGCGCGCGTCGGGCACGCCCTTGACGCCCATCACGAGCGGGGCGTGTTGCGTCGCCTGCAGCAGGCGGACCGACGCGAGCTTGCTGCCGGCCGCCGCCTGTTGCGCCTGAGCGTGCACGCGCGAGGCCTGGGCCCGGCCGCCGAGGGCTTCACCGTAGGCCTCGATGAAATGGCCGCGCGGCGTCGCCGCGATCTCCATCGCCGATCGCATCCCGGTGCCGACGAGCAGCGCCACCTCGTCGGCGCGATCGGCCACGCGGCTCACCCGCTCCACCGCTTCGATGTCTTCGATCGCCGCCTCGGCGTCGGCTTCGGTCAGGCCCTCCACGAGCGCGGGCTCCGCGGCCACGCGTTCGCGGATCGACCCGTGGTGGAAGTCGTGGGCGGTGGCGCGCGCGATCACCTGCCGGGCCGGAGCGCCAATGTCCTCCGAGTCCGCGAGTCGCTTGCGAATGAACGGGCTGGGAAAGGCCTCCTCGAGAGTGTCGAGGATGGCTTCGGCGCGGTCTTCGACCGCCTCCCCGTACTCGGCCTCGGCCTCGGCATCGGTCTCGCCATCGTTGGCATCGGACTCGAACGGCGCCGTGTCTTCGACCAGCTCGCACCAGTCGTCGAAGCTCAGCGCCGACAGGTCGTCGAGCGCCTGCCACTGCCCGTCGCGCCGCCGCTCGTGAAGCCGCCGGAGCAGCGCCGGATCCGCACCGACGAGTTCGCTCAGTCGTACCGCGATCTCGACATCGGGATCGAGCGCTTCGCCTGCCGCCTCGGCTGACTCGTCCGGCGGGCCCGAGATCTCCCAGGGAGGCCACCCGCCGACGCTCCGGTCCTGGTACCGGCGAAGCACCTGGGCGATCGACTCGCGGGGAATGTCGGCCGCGGCCAGGATGGCAGCGAGGTCCGACCCCTCCGAATCGTGTTCCGCTCCGATGGCGTGATCGATGATCGCGCTCGACAGCTGTTCGACTGTCGCCTCGATGGAACCCAGCGAACGGCCATCGATGATGCGATCGGCCACCGCCTCTTCGAGCGTGGTCCGCAGTTCGTGGCGTGGGGCGTCCAGCAGTTCCCCGAGTGACACGTCCATGCCGTTTCGCCCGAGGGCGTAGAACGCCTCCGCGGGCACGCCGGTGTCGCGCGCCAGCGCGCGCGACTGCTGCAGCAGCGCCAGGCGCTCGGCGTCCACGTCGAGCCACTCGGACACTTCGTCGATGACCGCGGATTCGGCGGCGTCGAGGCCGTCCACGCCGGCGGCCAGCGTGCTGGCGACGCGGCCCTCGAGAAGCGCGTACTCCGAAGGCTCCGCCGACCAGTCCCGCCGTGGACGCAGGTTGACGGCCGCTTGCGGTGGCGGCCCCAGCACCGGCGCCGACGTTGCCACCAGATCACCGTCCGGCGAGTAGAGCCGGACACTCAGGCTGGTATCACGCGGGGCATCGTCGAGCAGCGGTTGGTAGTCGGCCTGGTATCGTCCGCTGTCGTCAACCGCGGCTTCGCCGACCACCTGCTCGACGAGCGCGTGATCGCTGAGCGAGGTCAACACCACGCGGACGGTCGACCCCTCCTGCACGGTGCCTTTTACGCGCCCGCTGACCTGGTGGTGGCCCGGGCCGTCCTGATCGAGCCCGATCGCCGGCAGCGCGTCGTCCGGTCCGGTCGAGGTCGGCAAGTACAGCTCGAGGCGTTCAAACGGAACGCCGGCCAGCTCGCGCATTTCGCTCAGCAGCAGCTCGTCGCCGTCGCGCACGCGCACCTCGATGTCGCGCGGGGCGTCATCGCCAGGTCCGGCGCCGAGAATGAAGGGGACGTGAAAGGCGCCGGCGGCGTCGCTCTCGGTGGTGGCGACGAGTTCGTGGTGCCCGTTGGCGCGCCACAACTCGACGCGCAGGCCGCCGCGCCCGGTGCCGGTGTCGCTATCCGCGACGAACCCGCGAACAGTCTGCTCGCCGACGGGATTCATGGGTGTAGGGCCGCGGTGACATGACACTGAGGCCGGCACCCATGCTAGGCGTTGGGGTCAGCGGGGTCTGTACGGTAGGGCACGAAGAGCGAGCCACTCCGCCGCCCTACGGCCTATAATCAGTTCGAGTCCTGTCCACCATGACTGCTCGCTCTGCGCGGCGGTTGGCGGCTTGCCTGACGCTGGTCCTGGCGCCGACAAGTGGGCAGTCCCGCGCCCAGTCCCCCACGGAACCTCCCATCGTCTACTCCGCCGTCGTTGACGGCATCATCCACCCGGTCTCCGCGGAATACATGATCGACACCCTCGATCAGGCCGATCGCGCGGGGGCGGCGTTGGTGGTATTCACCCTGCGCACGCCAGGCGGGTTGCTCGAGTCCACACGGGCGATCGTCTCGCGAATGATGGCGGCCAAGACGCCGGTGGCGATCTTCGTCGGCCCCGCGGGCGCCCGCGCCGCCTCGGCGGGGTTCATCCTGACCATCGCCGCGGACGTCGCCGCCATGGCGCCCGGCACGCACATCGGCGCCGCCCATCCCGTCGAGGGCGGCGGAGAGAAGATGGACGAGACGATGGCGAAGAAGGCGACCGCGGACACCGCCGCCTACGCCCGCACGCTCGCCACCAGGCGCCACCGCAACGTCACCCTCGCCGGGGAGGCCGTGAGCGAGAGCCGCGCCTTCACCGAAGGCGAAGCGCTGGCCGCCGCGCCGCCGCTCATCGACCTGGTGGCGCCGGACATTCCCGACCTGCTGCGGCAGCTGGACGGCCGCACCGTCACCCGCTTCGACGGCGCGACGGTCGTGTTGAGGACCCGCGGCGCGCAGATCGTCGCGATCGACATGAGCCTGCGGCAGCGGGTCTTGAGCGCCGTCGCGCACCCGAACGTCGCCTATCTGCTGTTGAGCCTGGGGACGCTGGCCCTGACGATTGAGTTGTGGAGTCCGGGCGCGATTCTGCCCGGCGTCGTCGGAGGCGTCTCGCTGCTGCTGGCCTTCTTCGCGTTCTCGGTGCTGCCCATCAACGCCGCCGGGCTGCTGCTGATCCTGTTCGGACTGCTGCTGCTGGTCCTCGAGATCAAGGTGACCAGCTATGGCCTGCTGACGGTGGGCGGCGTGGTCAGCCTGATCTTCGGATCGATGATCCTGATGGATTCGTCGCTCCCGGAATTGCAGTTGAGCCTCCAGGTCGTGCTTCCTGTCGTGCTCGGGTTCGCGGCGGTCGCGCTGTTTCTCGTCAGGCTGGCCGTCGCCGCCCAGCGGCAGCTCCCGGTCACGGGCCAGGACGCCATGGTTGGGGAGCCCGGTGAGGCGCTGACCGCCCTTGCCCCCGAACGCGTCGGGCAGGTCGCGACGCACGGAGAAATCTGGAACGCGACCGCCGGTGAGTCGATCCCCGAGGGTGCGCGCGTGAGGGTGACCAGGGTCGACAGACTGACACTCGTGGTTCGCAGGGACTGAGGTCGATCATGCTGATTTCGCCGCTCCTGATTCTGCCGTTGATCGTCGTGCTCTACCTGATCAGCTCGATCAAGATCCTCGCCGAGTACGAACGCGGCGTCATCTTCCGCCTCGGCAAGCTGCTGCCGCAACCGAAGGGGCCGGGGCTGGTGTTCGTGTTCGCGCCGATCGATCGAATGGTGCGGGTGGGCCTGCGCACGGTGGTGCTCGACGTGCCGCCGCAGGACGTGATCACGCGCGACAACGTCTCGGTCAAGGTCAACGCGGTCGTCTACTTCCGCGTCATGGACTCCCTGAAGGCCATTGTCGAAGTGGAGAACTACAACTACGCGACGTCGCAGTTGTCGCAGACCACGCTGCGGAGCGTGCTGGGCCAGGTTGACCTGGACGATCTGCTGTCGAGGCGGGAGCACCTGAACCGGGAGCTGCAGCAGATTCTCGACCAGCGCACCGACCCCTGGGGCGTCAAGGTGTCGGCGGTCGAGGTCAAGCATGTCGATCTGCCGGAGAACATGCAAAGGGCGATGGCGCGGCAGGCGGAGGCGGAGCGGGAAAAACGCGCCAAGATCATTCACGCCGCGGGCGAGCTCGAGGCCTCGGAAAAACTGTCGCAGGCGGCCGCCGTGATTGCCACCGAACCGGTCGCAATCACGCTTCGCTACCTGCAGACGCTGACGGAGATCGCGGCGGAGAAGAACTCGACGATCATCTTTCCGCTGCCGATCGAAATGCTGCACCTGCTGCAGCCGGCCACGGCGAAGACGACGGACGGCCAGCCCCGGTGACGGATCGGCCTGGCCGCCGGCAGCTGATCGACCCGCCGACCATCCTCGTCGTCGACGACTACGCCGATACCCTCGACGTCACCACGCGCATCCTTGAACAGGAGGGTTATCACGTCGCCCAGGCCGCCGACGGGACGCAGGCCTTGCGCCTGGTGCGGGAACTGCGGCCGCCGCTGGTATTACTGGACGTGGTCCTCCCGGACATTTCCGGATTCGACGTGCTGCGGCAGATTCGCGGCGACCCGTCCCTGGCGGGCATTGCAGTCGTGATGATCAGCTCCCGGCGAATTGGCCCGGAGCAGCAGGCCGAGGGACTCGAGGGCGGAGCCGACGGCTATATCGCCCGGCCGGTGGCCGGAACGGAGTTGATCGCCCGCGTCCGCCTGCACCTCCGGCAGCACGAACTCATCGAGCAGCTGCAAGCGAGCGAAGAACGCTTTCGCGGCACCTTCGAACAGGCCGCGGTCGGCATGGCGCACGTCGCCCCCGACGGCCGCTTTCTCCGGGTCAACGATCGGCTGTGCGCAATTGTCGGCTACGACCGCGCCGAACTGCTGGAGACGACGCTCGCGGAACTGACCGTGCCCGAAGACCTCGCGACGAGCGAAGGCGCGCGGGCCGCCATGCTGGCCGGTGAACAATCGTCATACGCCGCCGAGATGCAGTACCGGCGGAAGACCGGCGACCTGGTCTGGGTGAGTGTCGTCGCGACGCTGGAGCGGCCGCGGGCCGGGGAACCGAAGTACTTCATTTCGGTGGTTGAAGACATCACCGCGCGCAAGCTCGCGGAGGAGGCCGCCGCCGACCAGGCGGCGCTGCTGCGCATTGCCGGCCGCACCGCGCGCCTCGGCGGCTGGATCATCTCCCTGCCGGATCGGAAGCTGACCTGGTCGGATGAAACGTGCGTCATCCACGACCTCCCGCCCGGCTACACGCCGACGCTCGACGAAGGCATCAGCTATTACCTGCCTGAGCACCGCGAATTCGTCCGGCGTCAAATCGATGCCTGCGCGGAGTCGGGAACCGCCTACGACTTCGAACTCCCGAAGACGACCGCCACGGGCCGGCGGGTCTGGGTGCGGTCGATCGGCGCGGCGGTTCGCGATGACAGCGGCCGCATCATCCACCTTCAGGGCGCCTTCCAGGACGTGTCGGAGGGCCGCCGGACCCAGGTCGCGCTACAGGAGTCCGCCGTCCAGCTCGCTGAAAGCAATCGGGCCTGGCAGATGCTGAGCCGCTGCAACGAAGCCGTGACCCGATCGACGACCGAGCAGGAACTGCTGCGGGCGGTGTGCCGCATTGCGGTGGACAGCGGCGGCTGCCGCCTGGCGTGGGTCGGCTATGCCGAAGACGATGCCGACAAGACGGTCGTGGCCCAGGCCCACGCCGGCATTGATGATGGCTACCTGTCGCAGATCCGGCTCACCTGGTCCGACGAGACGCCCGCCGGCAAGGGCCCCGCCGGCCGGTGCCTTCGCAGCGGCGCGCCGGTGGTGGTGCCCGACATCGAAGCCGATGCGGACTTCGGCCCGTGGAAGGCAGCCGCGCGTGAGCGCGGCTTCCGCAGCGTCGTCACGCTGCCCCTGAAGAAACAGTCCCGCACCTTCGGGGTGCTGGTGCTCTACCTGCCCGAGGTCCGCACGCCGCGGCCAGACGAACTGCGGGTTCTGCAGGACATGGCCGAAGACCTGGCGTTCGGCATCGACAGCATCCGCTCGCAGATCGAGCACACCCGCATGGCCGAAACGCTGCGCGAGCAGGCCTCGCTGCTGGACCTGGCGCAAGACGCCATCCTCGTCCGCGACTTGAACCATCGCGTCCTCTACTGGAACCGGAGCGCGGAACGCCTCTACGGTTGGACCGCACGCGAGGTGATGGGGCGCTCGGTGCAGGAACTGTTGTACCGGGACCCGGCGCCCTTCCTGGAGGCGGTTGCGACTACGGTGGCCAAGGGTGAATGGGCCGGCGAGCTCAATCAGGTGACGCGGGACGGGACGATGATTACCATCGAGGGACGATGGACCCTGGTCCGCGATGACGACGGCAAGCCGACGTCGATCCTTGCGATCAACACCGACATCACGCAACGCCAGCAACTGGAGCAGCAGTACCTTCGCGCCCAGCGGATGGAGAGCATCGGCACGCTGGCCGGCGGTATCGCCCACGATCTCAACAACGTGCTGGCGCCCATCCTGATGTCGATCGAGATGCTGCAGGCCGGCGAGGGCGATCGGGAACGGCTGGAGATCCTCTCCACCATCGAAGGCAGCGCCAAGCGAGGCGCGGCGATGGTGCGGCAGGTGTTGTCGTTCGCGCGCGGCATGGAGGGGCAGCGGGTCGAGGTGCGGTTGCCGAACATCGTCGGCGACCTGGGCCGCATTGTCCGCGACACCTTTCCCAAGAACATCGACTTCGAGGAACGGCTGAGTCCGGACCTCTGGGCCATTCAGGCCGACCCGACCCAGATCCACCAGGTGCTGATCAACCTCTGCGTGAACGCGCGCGACGCGATGCCGGCCGGCGGCCGCATCACGATCCGGGCGGAGAACTATCTGGTGGACGGCCAGTATGCCGCGGCGAATCTCGATGCGCACGTCGGCCCGCACGTGATGATCGCGGTCGAGGACACCGGTACCGGCATCCCCAAGGGCATCATCGACAAGATCTTCGATCCGTTCTTCACGACCAAGGACGTGGGCAAGGGCACGGGCCTGGGCCTGGCCACCTCAATGGCCATCGTCAAGAGCCATGGCGGCTTCATTCGCGTGGACGGCGGCAGCGGCGCCGGCGCCTGCTTCCGTCTCTATCTTCCCGCCCACGCCGCGGCCCTGACCGCGGCGGCACCCGATCCTCAGTCGCGGCTGCCGCGTGGCAAGGGCGAGTCCATCCTGGTGGTGGACGACGAGGAGCCGATTCGCTTGATCACCAGGCAGACGCTCGAATCCTTCGGTTATCACGTGCTGCTGGCCGCGGATGGCGCCGAGGCGGTGGCGATTTACGCGCAGCACCAGGGCGACATCGACGTGGTGCTGACCGACATGATGATGCCGGTGATGGACGGCGCGGCGACCATCGAGGTCCTGACCCGGATGAACCCG